>NZ_NPFZ01000027.1:0-195034 GCF_002259425.1 Rhodococcus sp. 14-2470-1a | reverse complement strand
CCTGATCGACACGACGAACACGGGGTGGGGACTTTTATCTGGCCACCAGTGGGGACCTCAACCTGGCCACCAGTGGGTACTTTGTCATGGCCACGGACAGGCCGCCACATGCAATTGACGTCGCAGGAGGACATCAACCGTCGGGGGCTGTGAGCACGGGACGCGGTGGGTGTTGGCGTGGTTATCGTTGACCGTCGTTGCGTGGGTGTCCATCCTGAGTACGCATCATTCCCGAAAGGGCAGCGCGTTCTGGTGGTGCCTTGTCACACTGGCAATTCCTGTGTTCGGCCCTCTGGTCTGGTTCTGGGCGCGCACCCGCCTGGCTCGGCGGTGAACTCGTTTTCCAGCAGTCAGTGGCCCGCGCTGTACATGTAGAGCTGCGCACTTTCATCGTCCTGCGTCAGCACAATGGTCATCGAATCCATGCCGCCGGAGGGGGGATACCGTGTGGACAAAGCTCCAGACCGGCATACGAATCCCACGGAAGACCACTTTCCAGGGGGCACCGTCCCGCACCCGACCGGCTCCATCGGGGGGAAATTCGGATTCGCCGCCGCTACGGTCGATGCATCACCGAACGCTGCGTCCGCCTCGTATCGAGCAGACCACGCGGGCGCACCGACGAACTCCCAGAACACGAATGCCTCCACGAATTCGAATCCCCTGGGAACATTGAATCCATCTGCTTCCAGATAGTTTCTAATTTGATCCTCATCGACCGCCAGCTGTTCACCGGGCTCAGGAGAAGCACAGGAGGCCAGCGCTATGCCGGCAAAAAACAGCACGACGCACATCCGCCATCTCGACCGCATGAAAACCCATTCCTTCTCCGACGCCTGCGCGCACGTTCGGTAGTTGACTGCGCACGCTTCGGCGAAGCAATGACGCGTTGATTATTCAACCCGCCGGGGCGCGGTACTGCATTCGAGGATTCGTCCGAGGGGTATCGCATTCGAATGACTCGAGAATCCCCGCGCTGGTGATGATCGCGTAGGTCTCGATGTCCATTCCGAGATCGGCATCGAACGCCGGGATTGTTGCGGTCAGTGCAACGATCAACCCGTGGTGGCGAGGCGGTGAATGCAGGAACACGTCGATCTGCCAGCCCTCCGGCACCTGACGGACAGTCCAAGCCGTCACGACGGGATCGTTCCGGGACAAGAGGTTTCGGAGCACTAGCTGTCCGAAGTCGAGAGCGAATCGTCGTTCATTCATGTGGTTGGTCATTGTCCGATTCGCTGGAGAAGAAGGCGAGCAGCAACCCGTACGACGTTGAATGCTAGATGCCGGACCATTTGTTTGCCTATTCTTCGAAACCGATCAGTTGAGCCTGTTCCGAGAACACAGTGTCGGATGGACCGCGGTGTCGCTTTCGCACCGCCGTCGACGATGAGGACCATTGATGCTCGGAACGAAACAACAACGTGCAGTGAAAGCTGCGGGGTCGGCGGCTCTGGCAGTGGCAGTGCTCGTGGCATGCACATCGAATACGAGACCCGAAGGGGAGCAGGTCGCAGACGACGCTGCGCTGGATCGCTTCTACCAGCAGCAGTTGGCCTGGGGCGCCTGCGGAACCGACTACGCGAGCACCGACGAGGAGACCAAGGCCATGGACATCGTTCCAGGGCTCGAGTGTGCGCGTCTGAAAGTGCCACTCGACTACGACGATCCAGAGAACGATATCGCCGAGATCGCGGTATCGCGCGTGCCGTCCCGAGGTGACGGACCCAGTACGCCGCTGGTGATCAATCCAGGCGGGCCGGGCGGGTCAGGCGTCGTAGGGGCGATCTTGACCGCCTTAGGGCTTGTCGAAAGCCCGATCACCGAGAATTTCGATATCGTCGGATTCGATCCGCGCGGTGTCGGTGCCTCACAACCGGCCGTGGATTGCTACAGCGACGAAGAAGCGGATGCAGGTACAGTTCCGCTCGGATCGCTGGGTACGACAGTAGAATTCACCAGCGATGACACGCAAGCGATCATGAACAAATGCGCCGAGAGGTCGGGCGGTGTCGATGCCCTCGCGCACGTCGGGACCCGAGACACGGCGCGGGACATGGATGTTCTGCGAGCAGCACTCGGCCAGGACAAGTTGACCTACTTCGGTCAGAGTTATGGCTCAAGATTGGGAGCGGTCTACGCCGAACAATTTCCCGACCGCGTGCGCGCACTGCTGTTCGACGCAGCTGTCGATCCTCGCCTCGACGGCCACGAAGCAGTGCTCAGTAGCTACGGAGGGTTTCAACAAGCGTTCGACGACTTGGCCACCGAATGCGCGGCCCGTTTCGAGTGCCCCCTGGGTAACGATCCAGCACGGGCGACCCTGAGGTTTCAGCAGCTGGTAAGGCCACTGCGTACCGAGCCTGTTCCTGCTCTGGACACGACGTTGAGCTTCGACGATGCAATCGGAAGCGTCATCTCGGGGCTCTACGCGCCGGATACGTGGCCGCTTATCGTCGACGGTCTCGCAGAACTCGCCCGAGGGCGGGGCGACGGTCTGATGCAGCTGCTCTACACCTTCGGGGGTCGCAGCGCGGCGGGCCAGTGGACCAACTTCACGGAAGCGAACTACGCGATCAACTGCATGGATCTCGATCGCCTGACGCCAACTCGAAGCGCCGAACTACGACGCTGGACGTACGACCTGGCGCCGTTCATGGATCCCGGTGTCGATGTCGCCGACGGTGCCCGCGATGCGTGTGAGCACTGGCCCGCGGAGCCGACGCTCGGCTTTCCGTACGCGCAGGACGTCGACGGTCTACCCCCCACCCTGGTCGTATCCACGACGCGCGACCCCTCGACCCCGCACTCCGGTGGCGTCAGCCTAGCCGATTCACTGGGAAGTTCTCTGCTCACCGTCGAGGGCGGCGCGCACGGCATCGTCGGGCAGGGCACGAATGCGTGTGTCGATGGCAAGTGTCCGATTACCTGATCAACCTGCAGGTACCCGACGAGGATGCGCGCTGCATCACGTGAGGAGGGTCGATATGGCTTGGAGTACAAGTGAACTCGCGGAGCTCGCAAGCACGACCGTCAACACCATCCGTCACTACCACCGCCTGGGTTTGCTCTCGGAACCCGAGCGGTCGAGCAACGGATACAAGCAGTACCGCGCTGGGCACCTCGTGCGTGTTCTTCGGATCCGACGCTACCGCGAGCTCGGTGTTCCCCTCACACAGATCGATTCGATCGATGGGCCCGACAGCGCGCTCCAGACTCTCGACGAAGAATTGGTGGCCGCCATCGAGCAATTACAGCGCGCTCGGGAACGACTGGCGGCCACCCTGAGTGAGGGTGCCGAGTCCGACGTTCCCGCCGGATTCGGTTCTGTCGCCGACCGATTGCCTGCTCCGGACCGAGCCCTGCTGACGATAGTGGCGCAGTACTTCGACGACGATGCGTTGGACGACATTCGCGCAATGATAGAAGTCGCACAGACCGATGTGGACCGCGAATACGAGCAACTACCGGAAAGCTCGAGCGACAGCGTCCGCCAGGATCTCGCCGAGAGAATGGCGGTGCTACTCGGCCGGCACCTGGAGGACTACCCCTGGCTGCTCAACCGAGAGTCACACATCACCGCTGCACCGGACGTAGTGGACAGCGCCGTTTATCCATCGGTTGCAGATCTCTACCGTCCCGCACAACTCGACGTGCTCGTGCGGGTCGTCCACCTCACGCATGACCGGTGAGCCCATGCCCCCGGCTTACAATTCTATGAGCCCACGCCCCCGATGGCCTCGTCGAGTTCGTCGTGGCATTTCTACCTGCTGGCACCACCCGAAAGTTCGGGGTCGGTAGCGAGGCCTGAGCGCCCGACCGCCGGCACTTGGCGGACGAATATGCCGACATTGCTGCCTGCGAAGTAGTCCGGAACCAAGGACTCCATCGCGGAGAACATCGACTCGCTCAGGGCAACGTCGACCACCCGAGACGATCGACCGAACAACCCGAGTTATGACCAGCATCACGATTACCGGATTCCCCTTCGGGCATATTCTTACCTTAGGTAATGAAATCGATGCCGATCATGGAGGGGAACTCGCGCATGAATTCCAGTACTGCCACAACCGCCACCGACCACGCATTACGACGCCGCTTCGCCGAACTCCATCGCACCGACGAGCAGTTCCGCTCGGCCGAACCCGATCACGGCGTCGCCGCGGCAGCCCTCGCGCTGAAGCCGAATCTGGCCGCAGTGGTCCAACAAGTCATGATCGGATACGGCGATCGACCAGCGCTCGGTCGGCGCGCCAGAACCATCGTCGACGGCGCGGCGTCCCTGCTCCCCTCCATCGACACGATCACCTACGCAGAGACATGGGACCGTGCAGGCGCAACGGCTGCCGCCCTCGTGCATGGCGAGAACCCGGTTCAGCCAGGTGATTTCGTCGCGACTCTCGGTTTCGCCAGTGTGGACTACGCGGTCGTCGAGCTTGCCACCGTGCGGCTCGGCGCCGTCGCGGTGCCACTGCAGGCCGGTGCGAGCGCCACCCAACTGATCGACATCGTCGCCGAGGTGGAGCCTGCCGTCATCGCAGCGGACAGCGAAAACCTCGCGGTGGCAATCGAGATCGCCCAGCAAAGCCCCTCGGTACACACCGTGATCGTTCTGGACCACGACGACCGTGTCGACGCCGACCGCGAGCGACTCACCGCCGCACGCGTGCTCGACGCCGTCTCACTCTCGACCCTCGCCGACGTGATCGAGCGAGGCCGAGCACAAGGGCCTTACCCACTCGTCGAATCCGACGATCCCGAGCGCCTCGCCACTCTGATCTACACCTCGGGCAGCACCGGAACGCCCAAGGGTGCGATCCACACCGAGGCCATCGTGACCGGCACGTGGACGGGCGCCTGGCACAGCACGGGCTCGGAATCGGACTCCGATGCCGGTCCAGGGTTTCCCGTGATCACCCTGGACTACCTGCCGATGAGCCACCTCGCCGGACGCGGTCTGGTGTTCTCCACCCTTGCTGCAGGTGGAACCGTCACGTTCGCGGGCTCGAGCGACCTGTCGACGCTGTTCGACGACTTCTCCCTGGCACGGCCCACCCTGGCGCTGCTGGTCCCTCGGGTATGCGAGATGATTCGCCACACCGCGCTTGCGGAGATCGATCGCCGAGTCGACGCGGGCGCGGACCCGGCGACGGTCCGCGACGTCGTTCTGAGCGAATTCCGACGCGACACCTTCGGTGGCCGCGTGCTCGCCGCTGTCGTCGGCACTGCGCCCATCGCCACCGAGGTGAAGGACTTCGTCGCCGAGCTGCTCGACGCGCAGGTCCAGGACAACTACGGATCCACCGAAGCGGGAATGGTGTTGCACGACGGCGTCGTCCGTCGTCCGCCGGTCATCGACTACAAGCTCGACGACGTACCCGAGCTCGGATACTTCGTCACCGACACACCGCATCCTCGCGGCGAACTGCTGCTGAAGACCGAGTCCATCACGCCCGGTTACTACAAGCGTCCCGAGGTCACGGCCGAGATGTTCGACGCCGAGGGCTACTACCGCACAGGCGATGTCGTGGCTGAACTCAAGCCCGATCATCTCGCCTACGTGGACCGACGCAAGAACGTCCTCAAGCTCGCCCAGGGTGAATTCGTCGCACTTGCACGGCTCGAATCCGTCTTCGGTACCAGCGATCTGGTCGACCAGATCTTCGTCTACGGAAACAGTCAACGGTCCTACTTGCTCGCCGTGGTGGTACCCGCGCCCGGCGTCGACGACCCGGGATCCATCCTGGCGTCGCTTCAGACGATCGCGCGGGACGCAGGGTTGAACTCCTACGAGGTACCGCGCGAGGTGATCGTGGAGACCGAGTCGTTCACGCAGGACAACGGACTGTTGTCCGGCGCGGGAAAACAGTTGCGTCCCAAGCTCGTCGACCGATACGGCGCGACATTGGAAGCGCGTTACACCGAGCTGGAGGAATCGCAGTCCGGTCGACTTCGCGACCTGCGACGCCGCGGACCCGACGCGCCTGTACTGGCGACCGTCGGCGATTCGGCGGTGGCACTGCTCGGCTGCGCGGGCACCGACGTGAGTCCCGACGTGCGCTTCGCCGATCTCGGGGGAGATTCTCTGTCCGCCTTGACCTTCTCGAACCTTTTGAGGGACATCTTCGACATCGAGGTCCCCGTCGGAGTGATCACCGGTCCCTCGACCGACCTGAGGGGAATCGCCGACTACATCTCCGCACGCCAGGACTCCGATACGGATGCGGTGACGTTCGATTCGGTGCACGGACGCGGTGCGACGGTGGTGAAGGCATCCGATCTGACCCTCGATGCGTTCCTGTCCACCGACGCACTGAAAGCTGCGCAGGACGCCGAGCGGCCGCGCCCGACGACGCGCACGGTCTTACTGACCGGGGCCAACGGTTACCTCGGCAGATTCCTGGCGCTGGAATGGTTGGAACGCATGGCGGATGTGGGCGGCACCGTCGTCTGCCTCGTCCGGGGCCGCGACGCCGCCGACGCACGCGCGCGCCTCGATGCAGCGTTCGACTCGGGAGATGCGGAACTGTCCGCCAGGTATCGAGCCCTCGCCTACGCCGCACTCGAAGTCGTCGCAGGCGACATCGGTGAAAGCCGGCTCGGACTCGACGAGAACACATGGAACTCGTTGGCCACGCGGGTCGATCGCATCGTGCACCCCGCCGCTCTGGTCAACCATGCACTCCCCTACCCGCACATGTTCGGCCCGAACGTTGTCGGTACGGCCGAGATAGTGCGACTGGCCACCCACCACCACCTCAAGCCTGTCACGTACCTGTCCACTGTGGCCGTTGCGGCGGGCGTCGACGAATTCGTCGAGAACGGCGACATTCGGGTGGAAAGCAGTTCGCGCAGCGTCGACGAGTCGTACGCCAACGGCTACGGCACCTCGAAGTGGGCAGGTGAGGTTCTTCTGCGCAATGCTTTCGACGATCTCGGACTTCCCGTGACGGTGTTCCGATCGGACATGATCCTCGCGCACAGTACGTGGTCCGGACAGTTGAACGTCCCCGACGTGTTCACCCGACTGGTGCTGTCGATCGCAGCGACGGGCATCGCACCGAACAGCTTCTACCGCAGCGACACCGGAGCGCCGCTCGACGACGCAGGCCGCCCCCGCGCGCACTACGACGGCCTTCCCGCCGACTTCAGTGCCGCCGCGATCACCACGCTGGGAGGCGACACCGTCGACGGATACACCACCTACGACGTACTCAATCCGCACGACGACGGCATCTCGCTCGACACGTTCGTCGACTGGATGATCGAGTCCGGCAGGAGCATCGAGCGTATCGAGGATTACGACGAGTGGTTTGCGAAGTTCTCCGCTGCCATCGACGAGTTGCCCGAACCGCAGAGGTCGCGATCGCTGCTCCCCCTCCTACATGCATACGAACACCCGGACGTCCCCGCAGCGGGGTCTCATCTTCCCGCCGACGTCTTCCGCGCCGCGGTCCGAGAAGAGTCCGACGACATCCCGCACCTGGATCGGGCGTTGATCGAGAAGTACCTCAGCGATCTCGAACAGTTGGGCCTTCTCGCCCCCGTGTGAGCTGTGGGTGAAGAGGCTTCACACCCGTTCGACGCTTCACTGCCGGTCGGATTGCTCTCGGGATAGATCCGACGGAAAGAAGAAGCCCCTGATCCGCGATAACTCGCAGATCAGGGGCTCTCTTCTGTGCGCCCGAAGGGATTCGAACCCCTAACCTCTTGATCCGTAGTCAAGTGCTCTATCCGTTGAGCTACGGGCGCGTGCTATTCAGTTGGTCTTGCTGGCCGGTAGAACTCTACCAACCGTGGCGGAGGCGAGAGGATTTGAACCTCCGGACCCGGTGAAGGGTCAAGTCATTAGCAGTGACTCCCATTCGGCCGCTCTGGCACGCCTCCTAGGCTGCCGGCCCTCTCGGACCGCCGAGGAAGAAGATTACACATGCCTACGCGGTTAACGCAAAACGGCTGGTCAGCGAAGGAATGAGTCGAACCAGTCGAAGATTCGGGTCTGCGCCTCGACGAGGGCAGCCGCCGTCGGATCCCCGTCCTCGGCGCTGCCGGGTGACGGCGGCGCGTCGGCGCGGTGACCGAGGCCGCCGTAGCTGACGACGTTGGTTGCCACGGATGCCTTCGTCGCCGCCTCCCGCAGGCTCTCGATGTGCTCGGGTGGGGTCTTGGGGTCGTTCTCGCCGTACAGACCTAGCCACGGCGCCTGAAGCGACGGGGCGGCTTCGACGAGCGCGACGGCGTCGTCGTTCAGCGGCTCGAGAATGCCGGCTGCGGCCACGCTGACGGCTGCCCCGATGGGACGGTTGGTCGCGACGATCAGGGCGGCGGTCCCGGCGTCGTCGAACCCGATGACGCCGACGCAGTCCGGATAGACGCCTCTGGTGGTGAGCCAGTCGAACGTGGCGTCGAAGTCGGCGAAGAGGTTCTCACCGAATACTTCGTCGCCGTCGGTGTCGGCGTCGCGGTGGAAGAGGTCCGGCGCGACGGCCAACCAGCCCTCCAGCGCGAGGGCACGCAACAGGTCCAGCAGCGACGCCGGGATCTCGCGGGATTCGTGCAGGACGACGATGCCGCCGCGCACACTGCCTTCGGGCTCGATGGCGGTGAGGGGGACTTTCTGCTGCACCGCAGGTGGTTGCTCGGTGTCGGCTTCCACCACACCGGGGTCCACATCGATTCGGAGCACTGCCACATCCGTGAAGATTCCCGACATGAACCCAAACTAGTGCGCTCGTGCGGCGCTCGCATCAATACCGGCGGACACACAGAAAATGCACATGAACGCCGAGCGCATAATGTGAGCCGTGACTGCTCGCATACGCACCGACCTCGACGCCATCCCCGCCTACGTACCCGGCCGCAACTTCCCCGGGGCGATCAAGCTGGCCAGCAACGAGACCACTCAGGGGCCGCTGCCGAGCGTTCAGGCGAAGATCCTCGAAGCCGCAGCGGGTGTCAACCGCTACCCGGACATCCTGGCCACCGAACTGGTCGCAGCCCTCGCCTCGCAGTTGAAGGTCGCACCGGCGAACGTCGCGGCAGGCAACGGCTCCGTCGCACTGTGCCAGGAGGTCGTCCAGATCACCTGCGAACCGGGCGACGAAGTGGTGTTCGCGTGGCGTTCGTTCGAGGCGTACCCGATCATCACCCGCGTCGCTGGAGCGAC
The DNA here is from genome assembly GCF_002259425.1 of Rhodococcus sp. 14-2470-1a. Classification (NCBI taxonomy): domain Bacteria; kingdom Bacillati; phylum Actinomycetota; class Actinomycetes; order Mycobacteriales; family Nocardiaceae; genus Rhodococcus; species Rhodococcus sp. 14-2470-1a. Next base: position 185,868 of record NZ_NPFZ01000027.1, on the reverse strand, counting down.
ACCCGTGCAGGTACCGCTCGACGAGAACCACGTCCACGACCTGGACGCGATGCTCGCGGCAATCACCGACCGCACCCGCGTGGTGTTCGTCTGCAACCCCAACAACCCGAGCGGCACTGTGGTCCGTCGTTCGAAACTGGAGCACTTCCTCGACGCCGTGCCCGCGCACGTCCTCGTCGTGCTCGACGAGGCGTATTTCGAGTACGCCCGCGAGAACCCCGAAGGCGAATACACCGATGGAGTCGAATTGGCGCGCGGCCGTCGCAACGTGCTGGTTCTGCGCACGTTCTCCAAGGCCTACGGGCTCGCCGGGCTCCGCGTGGGCTATGCCGTCGGCGATCCCTCGATCATCACCGCCCTCGGCAAGGTGCGCATCGCGTTCGCCGTCAATTCCGTTGCACAGCAGGCGGCACTGGCATCACTGGCGGCCAAGGACGAGCTTCTGGCGCGCACCGACACTCTGGTCGCCGAACGCGAGCGGGTGCGAAACGCTCTGATCGAATTGGGTTACGACGTCGCTCGTTCCGACGCGAACTTCGTGTTCCTGCCGCTGGGTGACCGATCCGGCGCCTTCGCGGAAGGGTCGGCCGAGGCCGGAGTCCTGTTGCGTGCCTACGGAAACGACGGCGTGCGGATCACCATCGGTGATCCGCACGAGAACGACGCTTTCCTGAAATACGCGGCGACCGCGGCTTTCTAGAGGCCCAGGGCCCGCTCGAGCGTCGGCCAGGACTCACGTAGGTCGTCCTGCCAGTAGACCCACTGGTGGATGCCGTAGGGGCGGTATACGACGGTCGCGTCGATGTCGAGCGAGCGCAGCCGGGTATCGAACAGAGTGGTGCAGTACAGCGCGGCAGCTTCGAGCGGACCGCCCTGTGCTGCCACCTCCAATCCGCTTCCACCGGGGCCGAGCTCGTAGGGACCGGGCAGCCCGGTGCCGACGGAGATGTAGACGTCCTTGCCGCGCAATGCTTCTGCGTTACGTGACGGATCGTGCTCGACCCAGCGGAGGTCGGCGTTTTCGCCCCACATGTTGGTTGCGTTGCCGCCGTTCATCGCGACGGTCGCGCGAACGGCGTCCTTCAGGTTGTTCTGCGAGTTGTCGTAGCACCCGCTCAGCCCTGCGACGCCGGTGTAGAGGTCCGGATGACGGGTGATGAGGTCCATCGCGGCCTGCGCGCCCATCGAGACACCGGCGATGGCGTTGGTGCCGTTGCCGGAGAAACGCGCGTCGATCAGCGGCGGGAGCTCCTGCGTCAGGAACGTCTCCCACATGTTCACGCCGAGGATGGGGTCCGGAACGTTCCAGTCGGTGTAGTAGCTGCTCGAACCACCAACCGGGAGAACCACATTGGCGTTCTTGTTGGCGAAGAAGTCGACGATGTCGGTCTTCTGCGTCCACGTACTCTCGGCGTAGTTGGATTCCTTGCCTGCGCTGACGCCGTCGAGCACGTACAGCGTGGGACGCGAGACGGCTTGGGCGGCAGGAAGCAGAACCTGAACTTGAACGATCTTGCCCATCGAGGGCGAATCCACGAAGACCGCGGCACGACGATCGGTCAACATCTCGACCTTGTCGATGCGAGCTGACTTGGCGGGGGAAGTCTGCGAGAACGGTGCCGGGGCCCCCTCGGAGCTACCGGTCCCGGGGAGCGGCTGGGCAGACACCACACCGGACCCGAGTATCGACAAGGCGATCCCGGTTCCGAGCGCTGCCAGAACACGACGGTGCATTACTGATCCATCCTCCCCCGTTGCCCCGTCTCCGGCGCAACACGAACAACATCTGTTCCACAAGGTAACTCACCGGTAGGCAGCCGTGCCGCGAGCTGTGGTTCCGCTCACAATAGTCGTAAGGAGGGTCGTACAAAAGTTCTACGAGTTGTTTGGGACTCGTCCCAAAGGCCGCATGAGCAGGGCCGCAGCGAGAAAACACACGGCGCCCGCTAGTGTTCCGAGATTTGCCATCGACGCGTTCTCCGGATCCCCGGTCGCAGGTCTGACGAACGCCCCCACCGCCGAAATTCCGAACGCGATAGACCCGACCATGTTCGACCACGTGCTCCGCCAGTTACGCGCATGCGGATCCCACAATTTGTCCGTTTCGGTGGTCGCCACGACAGCGAGCGCGCTCGCGACGAGAAATGCCGCCGAGCCGAACACGTCGGGACGCCACACCCACTTGTCCGCCTGAGCCGCCGTCAACCCGGCAACCAGGGCGACACCTGTGCTCACGTTGAACAGAACGGTACCCACGAACTGCACGGCAGCCGCCCACCAGTCGAAGTGCTCCACCTTCTCCGACTCCGAACCGGGTACCGGGCGCCCACTGAGCCTCAACGCGATGAAACCCGACGCGGTGAAGAACAACGAACCCACGAAGTAGGTGACGTTGTCGACGTCGATTCCTACCCAGTGCCCATACGCAGGCACCGCGGCCAACCCGAACAGCAGCGAGCCGACGACGAATCCCCATGACTCTCGCCGCAGCCCCTGCACGTTCACCGGCCGATTGTCGCGGTCTCCGGCCGCGCCGTCCTCACCCGTCGGGGATAATTATCCGCGCCCCGTCTCGCCCTGCAGTTTGTCGATCATCTCCGACGCCTGCGCCTTGGTCAGATCAGCCGGCACTTCCTCGCCCGCTTCCTGCGCCAGCGTGTTCAAGTAGCTTTCCTGCGGCCCGGTGATCGGCTCGTCACCGGTCACCCACTGGTCGGGGTCCTTCTCGGGGTTCTGGTTGACCTGCTCGTTTTCGCTCATACGTTCGTATACGCACGATCGTCCGATCCCAAACTCATTCGCGCAGATGATTGACCGTTTGATCACCCCTGGCCGACGATTGAAACCCCCCTCAGCTCAGGAGCCACACCTATGACCGGCAAGACCTCCATGCTCGCCCGCCTCGGACTGGGCGGTATCGCCCTCGCTGCCACGATGGCCGTCAGCCCAGCCGTCGCATCCGCCGATCCCGTCGCAGACTTCCTCTGCAACTCCGGTTCGTCGCAGTTCTGCCCCGTGTTCGTACAGCCGGCTCCCGCGCCGCGTGTCGCTCCCGCACCTCCGCCTGCCCCCGCCCCCCAGGCCGCACCCCGGCCACAGTCCGCGTTCCAGTACAAGAACTGCACCGAGGCACGCGACGCAGGCGCCGCCCCCGTCTACCGCGACGAATACGGTTACGGCCCGCACCTCGACCGCGACAACGACGGCATCGGCTGCGAATAACCCCACGAGTTCGCACTTGTGCAGCTTTTAGGCTGCGTTTTGCCTGCACAAGTGCGAACTGGGTACCGTCGGTCGGTGAGACGACGGCAGCAACCCCCGTTGCCGAAAAGGCACGGCCTGGATCCAGCCCGGGTGCGGATGCCGGAAGACGGCCGCTGGGTGACCGTGCGTGAATTTCTCGTCGCAACCGAAGCGCGGATGTCACCGGACCGCATCGACGAGATGCTCGACGCCGATGCCGTCGTCGACATGCAGGGTCCTGTCAGCCGCGACGCCGCGTACGCCCCGGGCGAGGCCGTCTGGTTCCACCGCGATCTTCCGGTCGAATCCGTTGTCCCCTTCGACATCCCCATCGTCCATCGCGACGACACGATCCTGGTGATCGACAAACCCCACTTCCTGCCGACCATCCCGCGCGGCGGCCACATTCTGCAGACAGCATTGGTGCGGTTGCGCCAGGAATTGGCTCTGCCGCAACTGATTCCGGCGCACCGATTGGATCGCGTCACTGCAGGTCTCGTGCTGTTCGTGATCGATCCGAGCGCACGCGGCCCTTACCAGACTCTGTTCCAGGACCGAAAAGTCCGCAAGGTCTACGAGGCGGTGGCCGGTTACCATCCGGCACTGCACTTTCCGCGTGAAGTATCGAGCCGCATCGTCAAGGAGAAGTACGACTTCGCCGCCCGAGAGGTCTCCGGCGAGCCCAACGCGCACACCACCATCGAACTCGTCGCCCACCGTGATGAACTGGGACACTACCGTCTTCACCCGACGACAGGACGTACCCATCAGCTACGGCTGCACATGAACTCGATGGGGATCCCCATCGTCGGCGACGATCTTTATCCGCGTCCCACCGACCGAGCCGTCGACGACTTCACCGAGCCATTGCAACTCCTGGCCTCGGAGATGGAGTTCACCGACCCGCTGACCGGAGAACGCAGGCAATTTCACTCAGCTCGACGCCTGGACCACGCGCTGACGTGGCGACCGACAAATTCTCGTTGAAGGGGTGGCGGTAAAGCTCAGTGTGGATCGACCACAACAGATGCGGGATGTCGGTCCGCGTCTCGATCGCCGCGTTGCAACTCGTCGCGCACCCGCTTCACCCGAATTCCCGAACCACATAAAGATCGAAGATCTTCAAGACCGACAACCCATCGGCTGAATCGCTGTGAGTTCTAGCTGGCGTCGGCGTGTTAGCCTGCTGGCGATATGGCGCTGGTTCGATCGCGCCGATGGATTCGCTGGGGGGCGAGAAGTGGGCGAACTGCTGGCAGTCGATCTCGAAGGGCTTCGAGCGCTCGGTAGAACACTCGCCGCTACGGCGAGTGCGGTGAACGCAATCAGCGTCACGGCGACGGTCACGATGCCGGGTTCGCCGATCGCCCCGGCCTCGGAGCAGAGCACCAAGACCACGGCCGACGCGTACACACGCATCGCCGGCAACGTCGCCGAGATGTCGGCAGCGTGCCAGTACAACGCCACGACCTACGAGGGCGTCGACGAGGCGTTCAGTTCTCAGCTGACGCGCTACGACGCCGGGTCCGCGCGGTGACCACCATCGCGCACGTGCGGGGTTGCCAACCGAGCTCGATGCTCGACTACGCCACATCCCTACTGGCGTCGAACAGTACGTTCACCGATCAGATCCTCCGGATGGATCGTGCGGTCGACGCAGCGATGAACACATGGCAGGGGGAGGCGGCAGCAGCCGCGTCGGCGCGCAGTCTGTCGGAGAGCCTCGCCGCCTCGCACATCGACACGGCCGTCATCGCCATCGCCGAAGCGCACGCCTCCCACGGAGGAATACTCGACGGCATCCGCATATCCCTGTTGGCCATCGTGGACCTCGAGGCACCCGGTTCCGGTATGACGGTGTTCGACGACGGCACCGTGACGGCCCCGACTGTTCCACTCGGTAGCGATGTAGTTGTCTCGATGCTCCTGCAGAGCACACTGGACGCGCAGGCCGACGCCGTCGAGGTACGCATCAAGGCACTTCTCGTTGAGTTCGGAGAAGCTGAAATGCAAGCGGCGCAAGCAATTCGAGTAGCACAAGAGCGGCTCGACGCGACCGGATCGCCCGGGGCTGCAGCCATCAGCCCGGTCGTATCGGACATCGTCAGCGGCAAGACCTCGCTGCCGTCGGACCCGGCGCAGTTGCACGAGATGTGGTCCACGCTGTCCCCGGCTGACAAGGATGCGCTGTTCGCTCACGACAACTACATCGGCAACCGCGACGGCCTCCCCGTCGTCGATCGTGATCACTACAACCGAATCGAACTCGACGACGAGCTGACTCGCGCCGAGGCCTGCGATCCGACCGTGTCGAATCGGCTCGAGGACCTACAGGCCGTCCGGGACACCGTCGAGAAAGACCCCAACCGGATGCTGATGCTCCTCGATACTCGGTCGGGTGCGCAGACCCACGCGGCGGTGGCGGTCGGAAACCCGGACACCGCAGAGCACGTGTCCGTCACCACGCCGGGTTTGAATACCACCGTCGGCGGTGCCATCGGTGCCATGACCGACGAAGGCCAACAGATGAAGACGAACGCGGAGAAGCAACTCGACAACATACCGGGCCATGCGGGCGAAACGGTGTCGACCATCGCCTGGATCGGTTACGACGCACCACAACTCGACAAAGACAACTACTTCTCCGAGGAGAGCATTGCGGGGGCAATCCAGGTGGCGCAACCATGGAACGCGCAGGCAGCCGCGCCCGACCTGTCGCAGTTCTACGAGGGCATCGACGCGTCGAACCACGACGGCGACCCACATCTGACGGCTGTCGGGCATTCGTACGGGTCGTTCACCACCGGGCTCGCGCTCCAAGAGACTCCCGAGGGAATCGTCGACGATGTGATGGTCTACGGGTCCCCCGGCCTTGGTACCGGCCATGACTTCGTCGACAGCAGCCTCGACAAGCTCAACATCGCACCCGGGCACGCGTACGAGATGACCGCGCACGACGATCCCGTCGCGCACATGAACCGCTTCGGATGGAGTCCTGGTTACATGTCCGAATTCACCCACCTCGACACCGATGCGACGACCACCGCCGACGGAGTGGCGCGCCAAGGAGCGACAGGGCACAGCGAGTACCCGAGGTCGGGCGACAACGGCGAATTGCGTACCTCCGGTTACAACACCGCCGTTGTCATCGCCGGTCTGGCCGATGTGCCGGGCCAGCTCGTGACCGGTGACTCGGCAATGAAAACCGGAGGTATCGACATTCTCGACGGCCTGGTCGGCCTGACCCGATGATGCGCAAGAGACGAACGACCGGTACCCGATCACGACGGTGGATGACGGCATTGACCGTCGCCTCAGTCCTTACGTTGGCAGGATGTGGATCAGACGTGCTCGACAACCCGTACGAAAAATCCGACCCGGCCGTGACGACGGACTCAGCCGCAATCCTGGAGACGTTGCCGTCGCTCGAGGACACCGAAGTGCAGCTCGAGAGTGCCGTCGTGCAGATCGGAGCATTCGTGGACACCCTGGTGCCCGGCATGGGGTGGACCTGGGTACGCGAGCGAAGTGTCGGCGGCTGCGGCCGGCCGTTCGATGGGACCGACGGTGACGATGTCCAACTGAAGAACTATGTGTCGGAGGGGCCGATCCCGGATGCGGTATGGCCGCAGGTGTTCGAGTTCGCCACACGTGTCGCCGCGGCTGCGGGCGCGACCAAGGTTCAGACATTCCACGACGATCCGGACAACCACGAGGTCCGCTTCTACAGCCCGGAACGAACGGCCATCTTCATCGGCAGCCGAGGTGCCGTAATTTCGGCGAGCACGGGATGTCGCCTGCCACAGGCGAAGATGTCGGGGGCGCAGGCTCCGGTCACGCCGACCCCGTGATCGTCTGCGCATCGAGGGAGTCCAGGTGACGATGTCGAGCAGTGAATTCGACGAGTTGGGCGCGAAAGTGCAACGCGCACAATCGGTTGCGCGCGAGATTCGTGGTGTCGGCAGGGTCGGTGATATCGCCGTCGAGGTCGACGCCGAGAACCGACTCGTCGCACTGCATCACCCAGATGCCGACCTAATCCTGGCTGCGTACCGAGCCGCGCTACTCGACAAGCAGCCACAGTTGGACAAGGCGATGCGGGATGTTCTCAGCGACCCCGATGCCCAGGCAATAGCCTCGTTCGTCGATAGCTACGCCGCCCGCACACAGGCTGAACCGGCGCAGACTCTCGAGGTCGACGACATGTACTTCCAAAGCATCCGACAGGATCCGCTCGGTCGGGATCGGTGAACGGCGACTTACTGCAAGCACTCAGCATTGGAACTCGTGACACACGCCGTCCGATCGCAAGGACCGTCGTACCAACGTAAGTACGAAGCAAGGTCCAGGCAAACTACACTCACCTCGTATCGGATGTCCCCAAACGCCACTATATCCACGCCTTGTCGCAACGCTATGGCACGATCCGACTGAGGACGTGTCACATATGTGTCGTACCGGCGTACGGCTAAATGAGTCGATGCCGGGGCGGTTAGTCGAAACCGCCCCTGACATGCTGCGGAAGCGGAGGGATTTGAACCCCCGGACGCTTTTGGACGTCTCTCGCTTTCAAGGCGAGTGCATTGGGCCGCTCTGCCACGCTTCCATCGTCTACTGACGAAAGACGATCCTAAACGGTTCTGCCGGCCCGGGGCCAATCACCCCCGGCTCGTCGGGCTGCCCATCGCTGCGTCGACCTTTTCGAAGATGTCGCCGAGAACCGCGAGTTCACGGGCGGTCAACAGATCGACGAGATGCTTCCTGACGCTGGTGACATGAGTAGGTGCAGCTTCCTCCAACCGGCGGCGACCCATGGCGGTGATGACGGCAAGGACACCCCGCCCGTCGTCGACGCACGTGCTGCGTTCGACCATGCCGTCTGACTCCATGCGCCTGATCTGATGCGTCAGGCGAGACCTCGACGACAGGACACCGTCGGCGAGGTCGCTCATTCGTAGCGACCCATCGGATGATTCCGACAGCATGACGAGGATGCGATATTCCGCCATCGTCAGGTTGTGCGCGTCCTGCAAATCCTTGTTGAGTACCCCCTGCAATCGTTGGCCGCCGTCGATATAGGCGCGCCACGCTCTCATTTCCGCAGCATCTAACCACTGCGGGTCCCCCCCTGGACCAAAGGATCGTTCGGCCGTCACCCGACCATATTAGGCATCAGAGCTACCGATGAGTAGATCAGCTGTCCCTTCAGGTCATTCCGTGGGCCACGCTCCCGCTCGATGTCCGTTTCGGGCGGTCGGAATAGGCTCGGTGCATGTCCGAACCTCATATCGATCCCCCGTACGTCGCGGCTGCAGATCGCTACGACTCGATGCAGTATCGGCGAACCGGCACCAGCGGCCTGAAACTCCCGGCGATCTCGCTCGGCCTGTGGCACAACTTCGGCGACGACGCGCCGCTGCAGACCCAGCGCGCGGTTCTCCGTAGAGCATTCGACCTGGGGATCACCCACTTCGACCTCGCCAACAACTACGGACCTCCGTACGGCAGCGCCGAGAAGAACTTCGGACGCATTCTGCGCGAGGACTTCGCCGGCTACCGCGACGAACTGGTCATCTCCAGCAAGGCCGGGTGGGACATGTGGCCGGGCCCGTACGGCTTCGGCGGATCGCGGAAGTACCTCCTGTCGTCGTTGGACCAATCGCTGCATCGAATGGGCCTGGACTACGTCGACATCTTCTACAGCCACCGCCCCGACCACGAGACACCCCTCGAAGAGACGGCAGGGGCGTTGATCAGCGCAGTGCATCAGGGCAAAGCGCTGTACGTCGGTATCAGCTCCTACACACCCGAGAACACGACGAAGATGGCCGAACTCCTGTCCGCCGCCGGGGTGCCCCTACTGATCCACCAGCCGTCGTACTCCATGGTCAACAGGTGGATCGAGGACGGGCTGCTCGACGCCCTCGCATCGATCGGCGCAGGCACCATCGCGTTCTCGCCCCTCGCGCAGGGCATGCTGACCGACAAATACCTCGACGGAATCCCCGACGGCTCACGCGCAACGCAGGGCAAGTCGCTGAACCCCGACTGGTTCACCGACGACCACCTCGCCCACCTGCGCGGCCTGAACGACATCGCGTCCTCACGTGGCCAGACACTCGCGCAGCTCGCGCTGAGCTGGGCGCTGCGAGACCCTCGCGTGACGTCGGTACTCATCGGAGCATCGAGCGTCGAGCAGCTCGAGAACAACGTGGGTGCACTGGAGAACCTCGACTTCTCGGCGGACGAACTGAGCCGGATCGACGAGCACGCTCGGGACTTCGGCATCAATCTCTGGGATATCGGGTAAGGAGGCAGGCATGCATGCGATAACGCTGAAAGAGTTCGGGGCCCCCGACGTGATGCAGTGGACCGAAGTGGCGGACCCACGGCCCGAGCGCGGGCAGGTCATCGTCGACGTCGCAGCCACCGCGGTCAACCGCGCCGACCTGATGCAGCGCCAGGGCTTCTACCCGCCACCGCCCGGGGCGAGCGAAACGTTGGGACTCGAATGCTCGGGGATCATCTCCGAACTCGGTGAAGGAGTGCACCACTGGAAGGTCGGAGACAAAGTCTGCGCCCTCCTCGCCGGCGGCGGGTACGCCGAGCAGGTCGCCGTCCCGTCGACTCAGCTGTTTCCCATCCCAGGAAAGCTCGATCTCCATGCGGCAGCGGCACTTCCGGAAGTGGCGTCGACGGTCTGGTCCAATCTGGTGATGTTCGGCGGCCTCCGCTCCGGTCATGTGGTTCTCCTCCACGGCGGCGGAAGCGGCATCGGAACGCACGCTATCCAGGTCGCCAAAGCATTCGGCGCCACCGTCGCCGTGACGGCCGGATCGCGCGAGAAGCTCGACTTCTGCGCATCCCTCGGCGCGGACATCCTCATCGACTACAAGAACGAGGACTTCGTCGAGAAACTACCCGACGGAGCCGACCTGATTCTCGACAACATGGGCGCGAAGTACCTGGGGCGCAATGTAAATGCTCTTGCCAAGGACGGGAAGCTCATCACCATCGGGATGCAGGGCGGCCTGAAGGGTGAGCTCGACTTCGGTGCACTTCTGGCCAAGCGCGGCACCGTTCACGCCGCAGGTCTGCGTGGTCGACCGGAAACCGGAGCGTCGAGCAAGGCGGACATCGTCGCTGACATGACTGCACGGTTGTGGCCGCTGATCGAGGAAGGCGCCGTCGCCCCGATCATTCACGCCGAACTACCGATAACCGATGCGGCAGAAGGCCATCGACTGCTCGACGCCGACGCGATCGGAAAGGTCGTCCTCCGCGTCTCGTGAGTGGAAATGTCGGCCGTGGGCCACTGGAGCGGAGGCAGCGGAGCGGCCCGAGGACACATTTCCGCTCACATACGGAGCTTGGACAACGCTTTGGAAAGCTGATCGATCTCGTACCGCGTCGTGTACGGTGCGAGCCCGATCGTCACCGCACCACCCTCGTCGTTGACCCCCAGGGCATCCAGAAGCCTACTGCCGCTGTGGATTCCACTGACGGTGCCGATGCGGTTCTGCGCGAGGTGCTCGGCGACCTTCTCGGCGGACGTGTCCGCGACGGTGAAACTCAACGTCGGGATACGGCTGGGAGCGTCGCCGAGCACCATGACGTGGTCCAGCTTCTCCAACGATCGCAACAGATAATCGAACAGCCGGTCGTGGTAGTCCTGCAACGACCCGATGGACAGCTGCAAACGCTCGCGACGGGTACCCGTCGCGGAGTCGTCGAGATTGGCCAGATAGTCCACCGACGAGACGACACCGGCGAGCAACGCGTACTGATGGCCCGACACCTCGAGCCGCTCGACGCCCTTCGCGAACGGATTGAGCGACATCGACGGAATTCGATCCAGCAGACCCGGATCACGGAAGACGAGCGCGCCCACCTGCGGACCACCCCACGCCGACGCCTGGACGGCGACGACGTCGGCACCCAGTTCCTCGATATCGACGTGCGCGTACGGGGCCGCGCCCGCGGCGTCCACGACGATCAGGCCGCCGACGGCATGAACACGATCGGCCGCGACACGCACGTTCGGGGCCGACCCGACGATGGGCGAGGCCGCGGTCATCGCCACCAGGCGAGTGGTCGTCGTGATGAGTTCTTCGAATTGCCAGCTGGGGAGTTCGCACGTGTCGATCTCGACCTCGGCCCACCGGACCTGAGCCCCGTAGCGGTTGGCGATGCGTAGCCAGGGCGCGACGTTCGCTTCCTCGTCGAGGCGCGACAGCACAAGGCCCGTCCCGAGCCCGAGGCGCGACGACATGGACTCGGCGAGCCACGCGAGCATCGTCGCTCGATCCGGACCGAGAACGACACCTGCGGGATCGCCGCCGACCAGATCCGCTATCGCCTGACGCGCGGCGTCGAGCAAACCAGCGCTGCGACGAGACGACAGGTGGCCGGAAGTGTGAGTTGGCGCACTTCCGCGAAACGCTGTGGACACCGCGGTCGACACACGGTCGGGGATCTGCATACCGTTCTGCGGATCGAGGTGGATCCAGCCGTCGCCCAACGAGGGAATGGATCCCCTGACTCGCGCGACGTCGTACCCCATGCCGGACACTCTAAGCGCCGATTTGGTGAGCGTGTGTTCCACATCCCTTTTTCGGATCGACCGCCTGGCTGTCTTGCACGCTTGTCTTCCCTCCTCAACGACCCGAAACAACAATAATCGGCCCCGCTCATCGCGCAATCCCACCGAAACCGGAAGGATGGCGAACATGACGCACTCGGACTCGCACTCGAATCCAGAAGCCGGCGACCACGTCGTCGTGATCGGTCCAGACGGACAGCCTCTCGCACTCAGCCGGGAAGAGGCAACCGCCGCCGCGGCCCGCGCCGCAGGCACCGACAACGTGGAGAACGGCGAAACGCCCTTGTCGGACATGGTCGAGCAACCGGCGAAGGTCATGCGCATCGGCACGATGATCAAGCAGCTCCTCGAAGAGGTGCGGGCAGCTCCCCTCGACGACGCCAGCCGCGCACGACTCAAAGGCATCCACCAGTCCTCGATCCGCGAACTCGAACAGGGCCTGGCCCCCGAACTCCGCGAAGAACTGGAACGTCTCGCCCTCCCCTTCGGCGAGGACGCCATACCGTCGGACGCCGAACTGCGCATCGCGCAGGCCCAGCTGGTCGGCTGGCTGGAAGGGGTGTTCCACGGAATTCAAACCGCCCTGTTCGCCCAACAGATGGCAGCACGCGCCCAGCTCGAACAAATGCGCCAAGGCGCCCTGCCTCCCGGCGTCGCCATCAACCCCAGTGGCCCAGGCCACACCGGCGGCGGAACGGGCCAGTACCTGTAAGGGGGGGGGGCAGGAGTGGAGCCTGCGGAATGACCCGGGGCTGGGCAGGAGTGGAGCCTGCGGAACGACCGTCGGGAGCGGGTAAGGTCGACCGTCGTGTCAGCTCCAGCGAAGGAACCCGAGAACGAGACAGGAGAGCGTGTGAGCGTCCCTGTTTCGGATTCGCAGACGTACAAGCGCGCATTCCGCGATCTGAAGACCGGGTTCAATCAGCGTGAGCTGTGGCTCCACCTCGGCTGGCAGGACATCAAGCAGCGATACCGACGCTCGGTCATCGGCCCGTTCTGGATCACCATCGCCACTGCAGTCCAGGCCACCGCCATGGGCCTGCTGTACTCGGTGCTGCTCGACATGGATCTGAGGACGTTCCTGCCGCACGTGGCCGTCGGTTTGATCATCTGGAACTTCATCAGTGCGGCGATCCTCGAGGGCGGCGATGTCTTCGTCGCCAACGAAGGCCTGATCAAGCAGTTGCCGTCGGCGCTGTCGGTGCACGTGTATCGGCTGGTGTGGCGTCAGATTCTGCTGTTCGCGCACAACCTGATCGTCTATGTGATCATCATCGCGATCTTCCGACCGACGTTCCACTGGACCGACCTCGCGGCGATCCCGGCCTTCGCGCTCATCGCCATCAATGCCGTCTGGGTGGCGATGCTGTTCGGCATCGTCGCAACGCGCTATCGCGACATCGCGCCGATTCTCGGGTCCATGGTCACGCTGCTGTTCTTCATGACACCGATCGTGTGGACGACGCAGGGGCTACTCAACCAGGGCGGACAGGCCGCCGAGCGCGCCCGCCTCGTCGAGATCAACCCGCTCTTTCACTACCTGGACATCCTCCGAGCCCCGATGATCGGTGAGCCCCAGGAGGCCTACCACTGGTACATCGTGATCGCCTGCACCATCGTCGGCTGGCTCCTGACCATTTTCGCTCTCAAGAAATTCCGGGCCCGAGTGCCCTACTGGGTTTAGGGGTCTGCAATGTCAGTCAGCATCAACACGCACGACGCCTGTGTCGACTTCCCCATCTTCGACGCCAAAACTCGCTCCCTGAAGAAGGCGTTCCTCGGCAAAGCCGGCGGTGCCATCGACCGGAACAGCTCCGACGTCGTCGTCGTCGAAGCCCTCAAGAACATCACGATGAACCTGAAGGAAGGCGACCGCGTCGGCCTCGTCGGACACAACGGAGCAGGCAAGTCGACGCTCCTGCGCCTGCTCTCCGGCATCTACGAGCCCACCCGCGGCACCGCCTCGGTGCGCGGCCGCGTCGCCCCCGTCTTCGACCTGGGCGTCGGTATGGACCCGGAGATCTCCGGCTACGAGAACATCATCATCCGAGGCCTGTTCCTCGGCCAGACGCGCAAGCAGATGCTCGCGAAGATGGACGAGATCGCCGACTTCACCGAACTCGGCGACTACCTCGACATGCCGCTGCGGACCTACTCGACCGGCATGCGCGTCCGCGTAGCGATGGGCGTCGTCACCAGCATCGATCCTGAAATCCTGCTGCTCGACGAGGGCATCGGCGCCGTCGACGCAGAATTCATGAAGAAAGCACGCATCCGGCTCCAGGAACTGGTGCAACGCTCCGGCATCCTCGTCTTCGCAAGCCACTCCAACGAGTTCCTCGCCCAGCTCTGCGACCGCGCGATGTGGATCGACCACGGCCAGATCCGTCAGGACGGTGGCATCGAAGAAGTCGTACGAGCGTACGAAGGCAACGACGCGGGCGACCACGTGGCGACGATCTTGAAAGAGCTCGCTCGAGACGAAGCGGGAGTGGAGCCTGCGGAACGACCTCGAGACGGATCGGGAGTGGGGCCTGCGGAACGACCTAGAGATGAGACCAGTGGCTGAGACGATCATCGGAGTCATCGTGACGCACAAGCGTCGCGAGCTCCTCGCGAAGTCACTCGATGTCATCACGCGCCAGACCCGCCCGCTGGACCATCTCGTCGTCGTCGACAACGCGCACGAGAACGAGGTCCGCGAGCTCGTCGAGTCTGCGTCGATTCCGACTACTTATCTTGGGTCGCATCACAATCTGGGCGGTGCGGGCGGATTCGCGCTCGGCATTCTCTACGCCCTGTCGCTCGGCGCGGATTGGGTGTTCCTTGCCGACGACGACGGGCGTCCCGAGGGTCCGGACGTGTTGAAGACGCTGCACGAGTGCGCACTGAAGCACGGCCTCGACGAGGTCTCCCCCGTCGTCTGCGACATCGACGACCCCGATCGTCTCGCGTTCCCGCTGCGTCGTGGAGTGGAATGGCGTCGACTACGGTCCGAGCTGATCGACCCCCGTAACCCCGACGACGACCTGCTCGAAGGAATCGCGTCACTGTTCAACGGAGCCCTGTTCAAGGCGTCGACGATCGACGCCGTCGGGGTGCCCGATCTGCGACTGTTCGTCCGCGGTGACGAGGTGGAGGTACATCGCAGACTGCAGCGATCGGGCCTGAAGTTCGGCACCTGCCTGACGACGGCCTACGTCCACCCCAACGGCGCCGAGGAGTTCAAACCGATCCTCGGCGGGCGGATGCACACGCAGTACCCGGACGACGCCACCAAGCGCTATTTCACCTATCGCAACCGTGGGTACCTCATGTCGCAGCCCGGTATGCGGAAACTGCTGCCGCAGGAGTGGATTCGCTTCGGGTGGTTCTTCCTTGTGACCACTCACAATCCCAAGGGCCTGTTGGAATGGCTTCGTCTCCGTCGACTCGGGCGTCGGGAGCATTTCCGGAGATGAACACCTAGGTGAGTGGAAATGCGGTGTGATCTGGTCGCTCCGCAGGTTCCGCTCCTGCCCCAGGGCCTACATTTCACTCACAACGGCCGTGGGCGTCTGCGTCCGCTACCGTGTGCGCATGACGGAATCGCGGAAGCTGACGGATCGAATTCGGCATTCGGCGCGAGAGAAGTTACAGCGCGCGATCGGCGAGGTTCTGGACAAGCAGACGGCCCAGCTGGCCGAGCAGACGAGCGACCAGCAGACCAAGCTGCTGGACATCCTCGAGCGTCAGCGCCGCGAGATCGATGATCTGCACGCCTTCATCCGCGGACTCGAAATGCGCATGCGACGCGATATTCCGTACGCGTCCGACGTCGAGGCCGCCGCTCAGAGCGCCGAGTTCGCGGAAGAGGTCATGCCGAAGGCACCCACGTTCCTGCGCCCCCACGCCACGCTGAGGTTCGCGCTCGGCGAGGTATCGGTACCGGGGATGGCGCTCGAGTTCGGTGTCGCCAGCGGTACGACGCTGGAGATCATCGCCGAGGAGATGGCGAAGCGACACGACATTTCCATCGTCGCCGGATTCGACGTCTTCTCCGGTCTACCCGAGACGTGGAGGACGGGCTTCCCGAAGGGACTGTTCGAGCAGGAAACCGAACCGATGGTGCCCGGCGCGGAGATCGTCCCCGGCATGTTCGAGGAATCGCTACCCGAGTTCCTGAAGAGCCACAAGGACACGCTCGCGTTCCTGCACCTCGACGCGGACCTTTACTCGTCGACCGTGACCGTCCTCGACCTCGTCGCCGACCGCTTGGCCGTGGGAACCGTCATCGTCTTCGACGAGTACTTCAACTTCCCCGGTTGGCGCAATCACGAGTACCGCGCGTGGACAGAGTTCGTCGGCCGCACCGGCACGGAATTCGACTACCTCGGCTACACCGCGGACAACGAACAGGTCGTCGTACGAATCCGCACCGCTCCGTCGTTGTGAGCGACAATGCGGTGTGTTCTGGTCGGCCTACATTTCCACTCACCTAGGAGTAGAGCCGCGTCCAGTTCTCTCGGCTGGTGAGCTCAGGAACAGCCTGCCGGTAGGACTCGGCCACGCTGTCGGTCTCGACACGCAGACGACGCAGCGCCGTCAGCCCTCGCTTCAGTAGCTCCGAGGCGGCCGCCTTGTCGCGCTTACGAACTCGCACACCCTCCTGCGAACGATCGGTGACGACGGCATGCGCGAACAGCGAGACGTGCCACCAGTGCGCATCGTCGGCCGAGATCGCGACCGGGCCCGGGTGAACGCGGCCACGCGACTGGTTGAGCACACGCTTCGCCAGAACGGCCCACTCCAGGCTCTTCTTGGGGTGAGGCCCAGCCGGGGTGATGAACATGTCCGCAGGGCGGACGTCAGGAACCGAGTTCGCGTTGTAGCGCTTCGTCTCGTTGTACGCGGCTCGATCACGACGGATCGCCGCCGCGGCATCCATGCCGCCGTCGGTGAGCTTGCTCGGTCCGACGAGGAAGTCCTCGATGGCCTTGATCAACGTGAACGCCATGCCGTACTGCATGGAAACGAGATAGCGGAACAGATCGGTCGTCAACTGACGCGCGAGCTTCTTACCGTCGAGCCCCGCGTGCAGCGACGCCGTGATCATGCCGTTGCGCAGGTTGAAGTAGCGGTGCCACTCGTCCCAGTCCTTCCACGCGAAATCGGCGTGCCACACGGCCGCACCCGGAAGCGTGACCGTCGCGAATCCATTGGCACGGGCCCGGTAGCCGTACTCGATGTCGTCCCACTGGAAGAACAGCGGAAGTGGGTAACCGATCTGCGAGACGATCTCCGACGGGATCAGACACGACCACCAGCCGTTGTAGCCGGCGTCGACGCGGATCTCCTGCTTCTTCTTCAGCGCACTCTTGTCCGAGATCGCGTTCTTCACGTGCAAACCGGCTTCGAGCTTCTGAAGGTTCGCGACCTCGGCACCGACATGCACCCGATCGGGATGCAGAAGGTAGAGCATCTGCGCACCGATGATCGCAGGCTCGATGGTCTTGTTCGCGAACGCGTTCATGCGCACGATCGCCTCGGGCTCGCACAGCACGTCGTCGTCCATGAACACGACGTTGGCCGGGTCGCCACCCTTGCCCTGCACCTCGTACAGCCCGCGGGTGAAACCACCCGCACCGCCGAGGTTGGGCTGAGTGATGTAGACCAGCTTGTCGCCGAGTTCGGCCGCGACACGCTGGAACAAGGGCCGCGTCTGCACCTGGTCGGTTCCCTGGTCCACGACGTACACGTTGTCGACGCCGAGCAGTGCAATCGGATCGTCGGCCATGGCTGCCACGGTATTGGCGCAGTCGTCGGCCCGGTTGAACGTGCAGATG
The DNA here is from genome assembly GCF_002259425.1 of Rhodococcus sp. 14-2470-1a. Classification (NCBI taxonomy): domain Bacteria; kingdom Bacillati; phylum Actinomycetota; class Actinomycetes; order Mycobacteriales; family Nocardiaceae; genus Rhodococcus; species Rhodococcus sp. 14-2470-1a. The sequence continues at coordinate 168,198 of NZ_NPFZ01000027.1, read as the reverse complement.
ACCACGGACGTCGGACGCAGCTTCTCCGGCGCGTCGACGGTCCACTCGGCGTCCTCCACCGTCAGCTCACCGGACGTGGTGGTGAACCGGGCGAACAAGGCTCCGCCGTCGAGGAACTGCTTGACGGGAACAGCGAAGCCCAGCCGCCTGGCCCGCCCGTCGGTGGTCAGAGTCTCGCTGGCCATCGTTCGCTTACGACCCTTGTAATCGGTGGCGACGATGTCGATGCGCCCCGAACCGGCAACGGAAGCCGAGAAACGCACCTCGGTCACATCGGTCCAGCGCTGCCAATAACTCGCCGGGAACCGCCCGAAGTAACTGTTCGTCTCGAGAACCGTGCGCTTGGCCAGCTTCGCCGCATACCGAGAGCGCTCGACATTGCCCTTGGCCACAGTCGTGTACATATCCGCACTCACCAGCGGCGACGGCCCGTCGAAGAGGAGACGCTGCGCGCGCAACTCCGTCGACGACGGCAGGTCGACGGATTCTGCCTCGGTCGTGGTGGTGGAATCAGCGTGACTCACAGCAACGGTCCCTTTTCTCCTTGGCTCTTGTGCTGCCCGTATTGCGAGACACAACGCCGGGCGAGGGCTCGCGGTGCAGCGTACGAGCCCTGTTGTCTGCCATTCTGGTGACCATGGTTGCACAGTCCGCTGCCGCCGACGCGGAGGCGTACTCGCCTGGAACCCGGTTGTCGCGCGCAGGACACTCGTCATGGATACTCATCGCGCTCGGCGCGGCCCTGGGCGCCGTCGGGTACTGGGTTGCTGCACCCAGCCTCACCGACGACGCGTACATCAGCCTCTCCGCGGCCCGAAATCTCGCCGAACACGGTCAGTGGGCGATCGTCACCGACCTGACCGCGAATACGTCGACCTCGCCCCTCAACGTTCTGCTCCTCGGCTTCATCGTGTGGATCACGTCGTTCTTCGGCGCGCCGGCGCCGTTGTTCGCTCTGTTCGTCGCCAACGTTCTGGCCGGGGGAATCGTCGGTGCAGCATGCGCGTCGATCTCACGGTCGATCGGCAGAGGCCTGTGGCTCGGTGGGATCGCGGTCGTTCTGGTGATGAGCAACCCGTTCCTGCTGTCGTCCATCGGACTCGAAGTTCTCCTCATTCCCGCAGCGGTGCTCACGCTGACCGCTGCGGCTCTGCGCGGCAGCCCCGTACTGTTCGGCGTCGCGAGCGGACTGGCCGTCCTGGTACGACTGGACCTTGTCCTCTTCGTACTACTTCTCGCTGCTTTCGCGCCGACGCTGTACCGCCGCTGGCCCCGGGCTCTTCTAGCCGCGGCTGCGGTGTCCCTGCCCTGGTACGTCTTCAGCTGGATCGTGCTCGGATCACTGGTGCCGGACACGCTCGTCCTCAAAGAAGGCCAGGCAATCGAGGGTTTCAACTACTTCGACGGGCCGTCCCTCTACTACGACGGCGACTGGTGGGGCACGCTCGCGAGTTTCGGCCCTGCCGTCGTCGGCCTCGTCGTCACCGTCGGCTGGCTCGCCGCATGCGTATCCAGACGCGCGCGCGACCGGGCCTCATGGCCTCTGATCGGTCTCGGACTCGGCGGAGGTGCCTACTACCTCGCGTACACAGCTCTCGACACCGTCCCCTACCACTGGTACTACGTCACCCCGATGATCGCGGGTGGATCGGCAGCAATATTCCTTGCCGGCATATCACCGCGCCCGGTGGCCGCCGTCTCACTTCTGTTTGTCGTCATCGGAATCGCGGGCTCCATCGCGTTCGACACAGCCAGGCCCATGCCGTGGGCGTCACCGCCCATCTTCGGCAACTTCGCTTCGGCCGCGGACTATCAGCGCGTCGGCGAGGAGATCGGAAAGATCGTCGGCGACGACGCCGTCAAGTCGCCCGGCGAGATCGGAACGCTGGCCTACGCATGCGAGTGCAGAATCGTCGACGAGTTCTCCGACCGAGGCGTCATCATCAACGAGCGGATCATCCCGCGCTTGGAGGAATCCGGGCCTGTCGGCGACCTGTTACTTCGCGCAAATTACGCCAACCTCGACTACTCCCGTAAGCCGGTCGTACCGGTCTACCGCATCGAGTACCGTCCTGGCCCGAGCGACGGCTCACCCTGGACATGGACAGTGGATTCCGCAGCCCGAGGCGTCGCACACTTTGCGCTAGTTCGGAATTGACGCATCCGGTTTCGTCAGGTGCAGCTCGCCTGCTCCGGTCCAGGGCGAGGTGATCGGCCAGTCCACGAACGACGGAGGACTCTCCTGCATCCAGTTCACCCGCAGGAGGCGGTAGTCCAGCGGAATCGGGCCTGTCTGTTCGAGGGCGTCGAAATCCAAGAAATGAAAGTTCTTGCGCCACAACCAGCCTGCGACTCCTGGTTCAGCAGTCTTTTTCCGCAGATCCGCTTCGAGTGCGCCTCGATCCGAGAACTTGTCGACGACGAGGCACTCGCAGTAATAGGACAGCGCGCCGATCTCACCGCCCGACCGGACAGCCTTGTCGCCTGCGTAGGCAGGTAGCTGGGCGCCGATGTCCTCGTACTGATTCGCCGTCGCATGATTGGTCGTGATGGGAACGACCCGATCGGTGGCCGCCGTCCAACTCCACAGGGCCGCGCCCGCCAGCCCTGCGGCTGCCGCGGCGGCAAGACCGACAGACTTCACGACGGTGGGAGCCGCGAACATCGCGCCGACGAACATCACCGTCCCCGCCACCGCGGGAACCCCGTAGTACCAGTGGTAGGGAGGGACCTCGAGCAGGGTGTACGCGGCGTAGTAGGCGACGCCGCCGATCGCCCATGCCCACAAGACCGTTGCTCGACGCCATCGCCGCACCGCCGGCACTGCCAGCAGGCACAGCGCTCCGAGAATCGGCACGACAGCTGTCAGGACAGTCGCGGCGGGATAGATGTCGAGGTACATCAGCAAACCGTTGCCGAAACCCCATTCCCCCCAGGCCCCTTGGCCGGTCTTGATGACGACGGTATCCGGGACCACCGAACCGAGAAACACCCAACTGACGAAGAACCATGGCAACGCTGTTGCTGCAGCGGCTAGCGCAGACAGCCATAGTCGATGCAGCGGCGCGCTCCTGATCAGCACCAACGCGGCCGCGACGACGACCAGGTCCACACGAGCGACCACGGCGAGGCCCGAGGCCACACCGAGAGCAATCGGCGAGTGCTCCATGGCGAACACTGCTACCCAAGCCAGAATCGCCGTTCCCAGAATCACTTCCAATCCCAGAGACGACGAGACCACCGGATTCACGACGATGAGCGCTAGCGTAACCGGAGCGAAAGCCGTCGAAAATCCTTGGTGGAGAGCAATTCTTCGGAATGCGACCACCGTTGCCACGCAGGACAGGACGAACACGATCCCACATGCCAGCACGGCGTCGCGCACCACGAACGTTCCGGCAGCAAGCGCCAGAACGTTCAGCGGCGACGTCGCGGTGTTCGACGGATGACCACCGACAAGCGCCCACTCGCCATGGAATGCCAGGTTTCTCGCATACGACAGTGTGATGAAGGTGTCGTCGATCAGAAACCGCGACGCAACCGCGAACACCACAGCGGCGACAACCGCCGTCGTCGCGGGAAGAAGATAGGGCCGGACGCGTTCAGACAGTGCGTTCACCCGCGGTTGCGTAGGCGGCCTCGGTGGTGTCCTTCTGTGGACGCCACCAGTCCTCGTTGTCTCGGTACCAGTCGACGGTTGCTTTCAGACCGCTGCGAAAATCGACGTACTGGGGGGTCCAACCCAGTTCGGTGCGCAGTTTGGTCGAGTCGATTGCGTAGCGCAGATCATGGCCGGGACGGTCGGTGACGAAATCGAAGGCGTCGGCGGCTTGTCCTGTTTCCTCGAGAATCGTCTCGAGCACGTCGCGGTTGTTCTTCTCCCCGTCGGCGCCGATGAGATAGGTCTCGCCGAGCACACCGGCGTCGATGATCGTCCAGACAGCGCTGTTGTGGTCGTCGACATGGATCCAGTCGCGGACGTTCCTGCCTTCGCCGTACAGCTTGGGGCGCAGACCGGACAGGATGTTGGTGATCTGACGCGGAATGAACTTCTCCACGTGCTGGTAAGGGCCGTAGTTGTTGGAGCAGTTGGAAATCGTGGCTCGGACCCCGAAGCTCCGCGCCCACGCTCGGACCAGCAGGTCGCTGGAGGCCTTCGTCGACGAGTACGGGCTCGACGGGTTGTACGGGGTGTTCTCGGTGAAACGGGTAGGAGCGGAGCCTGCGGAGCGACCCGATTCGCCTGCGTCGTCGAGTTCGAGGTCGCCGTAGACCTCGTCGGTGGAGATGTGGTGATAGCGCACGTCGTGTTCGCGGACTGCCTGCAGCAAGGTGGTGGTGCCGATGACATTGGTGTGTACGAACGGCCAGGGGTTCGCGAGGGAATTGTCGTTGTGGGATTCCGCGGCGAAATGGACCACCAGATCGGTGTCCTTGATCAGGCTCGACACCAGGTCCGAGTCTGCGACGTCGCCTTCGACGAACTCGATCCGGTCCGCAACCGGGTCGAGCGATGCTCGGTTGCCGGCGTAGGTCAGCTTGTCCAGGACAGTGATCTCCACATCGGGCCGCTGCGCGACGGTCAGATGGACGAAGTTCGCGCCGATGAACCCGGCACCCCCGGTCACGAGCAGTTTCATAACCGTGACCATACCGGTGTGCCCGGTTTCGGGCCGAACTTGTCCGACCCCCGTGTTACCTTTTCGCAGACTTCGGGGGGAGCGTTCGTGGGATTACGTAAACGGCTACTGCTACTGGTAGGGAGCTTGGTTGTCTTCAACCTAGTGCTGTGGGGAATACCCAAACTGGCACCTGAAGCGCCCGGCCGATACGAGGGGGTCTCGGTCGCCGAACCGTCCAAGACGAGCCCACAAGCTCCGACGACAACACCAGCTCCTCTGCCGTCGGGGTTTCCGACGACGGAGTATCCGCCTCCCAAAATCATCGTTCCTGACGGGGAGCCCCAGCCCATCGCAACGAAATTCGGTTTGACCTACGACATTCCAGCGGACTGGAGAAACGTCTCCGGGGGCGTCGCCGGTTGGACCACAGGTGGCGAGTCGGTCGTCTACGGCGCAATCGGCGACTACGGCTACAAGTACTGTCCGGAGTCGGACGGATCGGCCCTTGCTCTGTCGGGCATGACCGGACGGACCGGAACGACGATCGACGATGCGGCACTGTCCGCCGCTCGCGACGCCGAAGTTGTGTTCGGTAACTCCGACGCTGCCCCACCCAGGCTGCAGTATTCGCAACCGTATTACTTCAAGATCCAAGGTGAGCCCGCAGTCCGGTACACCGTTCGCGCGGAGAATATCCATCGGCAAGAGAACTGCGATCCGCACCAGGCGACCTTCGACGTCGTCGCAACCACGGGGTTTGCAACGGCCCCCATCGCGGTTTTCATGATCGAGCTCCATCAAGGCCTACCTGACGCGCTTAACCATTCCATCGCCGACGCCATGATATCGACCATAAGGCGCAGCGACTTCAATTCAGGGGGCTGGAGATGACCGATGAACTATTCCGTGCAGAGGCAAGTGAAATAGCTGGGATGGGGAAAATGGCGTCCGAGATAGGTCTACAAACGATGGCATGCCATCGCTATATCGGAGATCACGCGGGCTCGAGCGATACAATCCCCGGTCAGATTCTGCAGCGGCTTGCACCGTTCATTGCTCTTTACCAAGAGAATACGCGCAGCAGGCACGTCCACCTCAGGTAATTCGAAGACCGCCGCGGTGGGAAATGTCGACGATTACGTCAATGCCGCCGACTACGGCCACCCCGACGGAATCGACTATCCGCCAGCAAATCCCGCCGTGGACGACACCCGTGAGGTCATTCGAGCGGCTGCAGGCTGGCTGGGCGACGTGGACGAGACGATCTTCGAACTCACCACTTGGAGCCCCCTGACTGAAGTCACCACACCGCTGAGTGGGAACTGGAACGAGATCAGACGAGCTGGAGAAGCATTCGACATCGCGGGCAGCGCAATGGAAGCTGCCGCCGCATCACTCGAGCGTGGCGTCCGGCGCGTCGACGACTACTGGGATGGCCAGGCCGCCCAAGGATTCACCGAGTATTCCGGTCGACAGATTGCAGCCATGTACTGGGAAGGTTCGTGCGGTCGCACGATCCACGCCATCTCCGAAGCCATCGCCGAGGAAATTCGCGAGGGCGTCCAGACCGTCGTGAGGAAGTTCGCCGAGATGTTGGAGGCCGAGGTAGATCTCGGGTCCGGCTCCGCAGCAATGAAAGTGGCGCTCGAGAAAGTTCCCGTCCTCGGGACAGCCTGGCAGCTGGGAGCGATCGTCGACATCCTGAGAAAGACGCTGGACCTGACGATGGATCTCGTGCGCAGAATCGAAGAACTTGTCGACCAGTTCGGACTGTTCCTCGACGCGATCATCGACCCGGAAGGTCAGGTCAGCCGCACGATCGACAAGTACCTCCTGCCGTTCAACGACGCTCTGGACAAGGGCAACACTGCCGTCGACGCAGGCAAAACCGCCGACATAACCCCAGTCCTCGACGCGCCTGACCAACAATTCTCCGTCGGCGAAGGCGACCAACCGTGGCAGGACGCGGTATGACCGATCCCAGGAACACTCCCGAGTACAGGAGAGCGCTCGACGCCGTCGACCGCCTGCGCGCAGCTCGACTCCGCGCCGATGCCACACCGATCCATGTGGACCAGGGCCCTGTCGTCGTCGATGAGGCATTGCTCGAACGCATTTCACAGGCACGAACAGCGAGCCCGGAACTCCGGACGTACGGCGTGAGGGTGGCGTCGGGCAGCTCCACATGGGACCGGATCGAGTTCGATGCCGTACCGATCCCACCGGAAGTCGAACAGATGAAGGCCGACCCCAGAATTGTTTGGCCCCGCCACTGGCCGTTGCCACAGGAGGACCAGCCGTACAGCATCCCCTGGCAGTGAGCGCGCACGACCAGGTGCCATCTGGGAGACTTCCCGGTATGCGGGGAATCATTCTGGCGGGCGGCACGGGCTCGCGTCTTCATCCGATCACGGTCGGCATCAGCAAGCAGCTTGTCCCCGTCTACGACAAACCGATGATCTACTACCCCCTCTCGACCCTGATGCTCGCCAACATCCGCGACATCCTCGTCATCACCACCCCACAGGACGCCGATCAGTTCCAACGGCTCCTCGGCGACGGCTCACAATTCGGAATCAACCTCACCTACCAGGTCCAGCACGAGCCCAACGGCCTCGCCCAGGCCTTCGTCCTCGGCGCCGACCACATCGGCACCGACAGCGCCGCACTCGTATTGGGCGACAACATCTTCTACGGCACCGGACTGGGCTCCCAGCTCTCGCGATTCGAAGGCATCGACGGCGGCGCTGTCTTCGCCTACGAAGTCAAGGACCCCAGCGCCTACGGCGTCATCGAATTCGACGCCGACGGCCAGGCCATCTCCCTCGAGGAAAAACCCGCCGCACCGAAATCGAACTTCTCCGTCCCCGGCCTGTACTTCTACGACAACGACGTCCTGGCGATCGCCCGCGATCTCGCGCCGTCCGCACGCGGGGAATACGAGATCACCGACGTCAACCGCCACTACCTCGAGGCAGGCAAGTTGGCTGTCGAAGTGCTTCCGCGTGGTACCGCCTGGCTCGACACCGGCACCTTCGACTCGTTGCTCGATGCCTCCAACTACGTCCGCACCATCGAACAACGTCAGGGCATGAAGATCGGGGCACCCGAGGAAGTGTCCTGGCGACGCGGCTTCATCACCGATGACGAACTACGAGTACGAGCCGAGAAACTCGTCAAATCCGGATACGGGCAGTACCTGCTCGATCTACTGGCGCGAGGCAAGTGATGAGCTTTCGTGAACTGACCATCCCCGGCGCCTACGAGTTCACCCCACGACAGTTCGGCGACGATCGCGGCGTGTTCTTCGAATGGTTCAAATCCTCCGCCTTCGAGAACGCAGTGGGCGGGCCGTTGGAACTGCAGCAGGCGAACTGCTCGGTCTCCGCGGCCGGGGTGCTGCGCGGCATCCACTTCACCGACACCCCGCCCGGGCAGGCGAAGTACGTCACCTGCGTCAAGGGCGCATTCTTGGATGTGATCGTCGACCTGCGGGTGGGTTCGCCGACCTTCGGGCAGTGGGACAGCGTGCTCATCGACGACGTCGACCGCCGCGCAGTGTTCCTGCCGGCAGGTCTCGGGCACGCCATCCTGTCCCTCGAAGACGGCTCGACCGTGATGTACCTGTGCTCGATCGAGTACACCCCGTCGCTGGACCGCGATCTGAACCCACTCGATCCGGACCTGGGTATCGACTGGCCCACCCACGCCCGCGACGGATCGGTACTCGAGTACCAACTCTCCGACAAAGACCGCGCCGCACCCTCCCTCGCCCAAGCCATCGCCGACGGCTACCTCCCCACCTACCAAGGCTGACCTCCTCGATCCAGGGGCGTCGGGACCGAACGGCTCATTCGGTCACCGGGAGGTGCCGCACGCGCGCCTTTCATCCCCCCGCGGACACGCGGAGCGAATGTGCCGTTCGGTCACCGGGAGCGTCAGCGGATTTTGAAGATCACGGCCCGCTGGACGATGAAGTTGATGACCGTTGCCGTGCCCTGGGCAATGACGAAGGCGAGGTTCGCGAACCAGAAACCGTCGGGAAATGCCTGGTAGAGCCAGGTGTAGATACCGACCTGGACGGCGAAGGTGACGGCGTACAGCACCACGACCGCGAAGAAGCGGGCGCGCGACGGTGCTGCGTTGAATGTCCAGCGCCGGTTGATGAGGTAGGCCGTCGTGGTGCCCAGGACGAAGCCGATTGCCTTCGCCAGCGTCACACCGACACCGAACACGAAGTGAAGCAGCAGGTTGACGCCCTGGTCGACGATGGCAGAGAGCACACCCGTTGCCAGGAACCGGACGATCTGGGTCTTGAGGTCGAGGGCCTCGTCGGCGATGTTCTCCGTCAGTGGGAGTTCGACGGGCAGCGGCACGTGATGCTGCGGCTCCGACGCTTCGGCGGGCCAGTCGTCGTTCTGCGGGGTGGACACGATCACTGAGACTAGCTGTCATGACGAGCAGGGAGCGCAGCCTGCGGAGCGACCCGATCGAACAGGTACCCTCAACGACGATGTCCACGACAGCCGACGACGCACTCTTCCCCCTGGAACCACCGGCCGGGAACACTGCGCCGCTACCCACGCAGACCCGCACACTCACAGGTTGGGGACGCACCGCGCCCTCGACGAGTGAGGTGCTCTCGACCTCCGATCCAGAGCTCATCGCGAGCGCTGTGAAGCAGGTCGCGGAGAAGAACGACAGCAAGCCCGCCCACCTGCGTCGCGGCGTCATCGCTCGCGGCCTCGGTCGGTCGTACGGCGACAACGCGCAGAACTCCGGCGGCCTCGTCGTCGACATGAATGCGCTGAACGGTATTCACAGCATCGATGCGACGACGCGGATCGTCGACGTCGACGGCGGCGTCAACCTCGATCAGTTGATGCGCGCCGCTCTGCCGTTCGGGCTGTGGGTTCCGGTGCTGCCGGGCACGCGTCAGGTCACCATCGGCGGCGCAATCGGCACGGACATCCACGGTAAGAACCATCACAGTGCCGGCAGCTTCGGCAACCACGTGCGTTCGATGGAGCTGCTGACCGCGGACGGCCAGATTCGTCACCTCACGCCGTCGGGAAAGAACTCGAAGCTCTTCTGGGCGACGGTCGGCGGTAACGGTCTGACCGGCATCATCCTGCGGGCAACCATCGAGATGACGCCGACCGAGACGGCTTACTTCATCGCCGACGGTGACGTCACGCAGACGCTCGACGAGACCATCGCCCTGCACAGCGACGGCAGCGAGAACAACTACGACTACTCGAGCGCCTGGTTCGACGCCATCGCCGCGCCGCCCAAGCTCGGTCGCGCCGCTGTTTCACGTGGATCGTTGGCGAAGCTCGATCAGCTGCCGACGAAGCTGCAGAAGGATCCGCTGCGGTTCAACGCAAAGCCACTCGTCACGTTCCCGGACGTGTTCCCGAACGGACTCGCCAACAAGTTCACGCTGAGTGCAGTGGGTCAGGCCTGGTACCTCAAGGCAGGCAACTACCGGAACAAGGTGCAGAACCTCACCGCGTTCTACCATCCGCTCGACATGTTCGGTGAGTGGAACCGTGCCTACGGCTCGAACGGCTTCCTGCAGTACCAGTTCGTGGTGCCGCCCGAGGCCGTCGGTGAGTTCAAGAAGATCATCGTCGACATCCAGAAGTCGGGGCACTACTCCTTCCTCAATGTCTTCAAGCTGTTCGGCCCCGGAAACAAAGCGCCACTGAGCTTCCCGATTCCCGGCTGGAACATCTGCGTCGACTTCCCCATCAAGCCGGGCCTGAACGAGTTCGTGCGCGAACTCGACAAGCGCGTGCTCGAGTTCGGCGGCCGGCTGTACACCGCCAAGGACTCGCGCACCGATGCGGAGACGTTCCATTCGATGTACCCGCGGATCGACGAGTGGATCAAGGTCCGCCGATCCGTTGACCCCACGGGCGTTTTCGCCTCCGATATGGCCAGAAGGTTGGAACTGCTGTGACGATCGACGCTGTGGGCAATCCGCAGACCATTCTCGTACTCGGTGGAACGAGCGAGATCGGTCTCGCCATCACCGAGGAGTACCTGTCCAAGTCGCCGGCGCGCGTGATCCTCGCGGCCTTGCCGAACGACCCGCTCCGGGATGCGTCGGTTGCTCAGTTGAAAGCCAAGGGCGCCAAGGATGTCGACGTCATCGATTTCGACGCACTCGACACCGAGTCGCACCCCAAGGTCATCGAGGAGGCGTGGTCCAAAGGTGACGTCGACGTGGCGATCGTCGCGTTCGCGGTGGACTTCGACGCCGAAGAGCTGTGGCAGAACCAGCGCAAGGCCGTCCTGACGGCGAACATCAACTACACCGCGTCGGTGTCGGTCGGTGTTCTGCTGGCCGAGAAGTTCAAGGCCCAGGCATACGGACGCATCATCGTCATGTCCTCGGTGGCGGGCGAGCGCGTGCGCCGATCCAACTTCGTCTACGGTTCCACCAAGGCGGGTCTCGACGGGTTCTACCTCGGGCTCGGAGAAGCGTTGCGCGAGTTCGGCCCTCGCGTCACCGTCATCCGCCCGGGCATGGTGCGCACCAAGTTCAGCGCCCACGTCAAGGAAGCACCTCTGACGGTGGACAAGGAAGACATCGCGAAGCTCGCCGTCGCAGCGTCGCAGAAGGGCAAGGATCTGGTCTGGGCACCGGGTCCCTTCCGCTTCGTCATGATCGCTCTGCGGCACGTGCCGCGTCCGATCTTCCGCAAACTCCCCATCTAGATGAAACGAGCGCTCGGCACAGCCGTCGACGGTGTACTGGCCGCTCTAGTCGCAGCTGTGGTGGCGGCGGTCGGGTTGTTCGCGTTATCACTCGTCGAGTGGCCTGCGTTCAACTCGTCCAACGTCACCCGTGCGCTGACGACGCTCGGGCAGGTGCTCTGCGTCGCCCTGTTGGCCACGGCGATCGTGCTGTACCGACGCGGCACCCTTGCGTGGCTCGCGAAAGTGTTGACGTGGGGCGGGCTTTCGGGGTTCGTGACGGTCACGCTCGGCATGCCTCTGGCGGCGACCAAGCTCTATCTGTTCGGCATATCCGTCGACCAGGAGTTTCGAACCGAGTACCTGACGCGCCTCACCGATTCGCCTGCGCTGCGCGACATGACGTACCCGGACATCCCACCGTTCTACCCGGCCGGATGGTTCTGGATCGGCGGACGCGTCGGGAACCTGCTCGGCATGGACGGCTGGGAAGTGTTCAAGCCGTTCGCAATCGGATTTCTCGCCGTCACAGCCGTCGTCGCCTACACGCTCTGGCGCCAACTGGTCCGCGCCGACCTCGCGGTAGCCGTCTCGGCCGTCACCACCGCACTCGTCGTCGCCTACGCCTCCCCGGAGGCCTACAGTGCCGTCATCGCGCTGCTTGTCGCGCCTGCACTCCTACTCGCGTGGGGCGCGCTGAATCGGCCGGTTCCCGACGAGCCCGAGCGATCGAGTAACTGGGGCTGGGGAGCTGTCGTCGGGACGGGTCTGTTTCTCGGCCTCGCGGCAACGTTCTACACCTTGTATCTGGGTGTGGCGGCGTTTGCGGTGACGCTCATGGCCGTTGTGTCGGCGTTTCTGAATGTTCGCGCTCACAAAACTTGGCGTGCAGCAATTCCGGTTGCTGTTCGCCTCGTTGTGATCGCCGCGATTTCAGGACTTGTCGCACTGACGGTCTGGGCTCCCTATCTTGTCGATGCACTGACCGGAGCACCTGCGACGTCGGGTACTGCGCTGCACTACCTCCCGGAGGCCGGTGCCGAGCTGCCGTTCCCGGTGTTCGAGTTCTCCCTGCTCGGTGCGCTGACCATGGCCGGGACCCTGTGGCTCGCCGTCAGGACGGCAACGTCGCGTCGAGCACAGGCGTTGAGCATCGGCGTCGTCTCCGTGTATCTGTGGACGCTGCTGTCCATGGCGGCGACCGTTGCCGGCACGACACTGCTCAGCTTCCGCCTGGAAGCCGTACTGATCGTATTGCTGGGAGCGGCAGGCGTTTTCGGCTTCGTCGAAGGCGCGAAGGCCATCTACCAGGCAGTCGGCGAACCGTCGCGGTTCAAGGTCGCCGCGGTGACGGTGGCGACGATCGGTGCACTTGCGTTCGCACAGAACATCCCTCAGGTTCTGCAGTCGGAGATCACCGTCGCGTATTCGGACACCGACGGCGACGGCAACCGCGCCGACAAGCGCCCACCGAGTGCGGTGTCCTACTACTCCGAGGTCGACCGAGCGATCACCGAGCAGGTCGGCAGGCCCCGAGACGAGACGATCGTCCTGACGGCCGACACCTCGTTCCTCAGCTACTACCCGTACTTCGGCTTCCAGGGGCTGACGTCGCACTACGCCAACCCGCTCGCTCAGTTCGACCAGCGCGCCGCGGCCATCGAGGACTGGACGACGGCCGAGACCCCGGACGAGTTGGTCACCAAGCTCGACGAGAGCCGGTGGCAGGCGCCCGACGCCTTCCTGTTCCGCCGCGGCGCCGACGGTTACACCTTGCGGTTGGCGGAGGACGTCTATCCGAACGATCCGAACGTTCGTCGCTACACGGTCACGTTCGACGAGTCGTTGTTCGAGGATCCGCGGTTCCAGGTCACCGATATCGGGCCGTTCGCGCTGGTCACCCGCGCTACATAGGCAAATGACATAACGTTCACGTAACGTTCAACCGATGCCTACCTCGGACCAGACTGTTCTCGAGCAGCCGCGGACCGCCCCGGCACGGCGAATCGGGGCGCTCTCCACCCGTCTTCGGCGTGCCGATCGAGCCGATGTCGCGGCTGCGTCGGCCTTCACCGTCGTCGCTCTCTTCGTGCTGCAGGGACAGTGGCGGAACCTCGGTAGTGGCTATCTCTACAACAGTGGCCAGGACCAGGCCATGTGGGAATGGTTCTTCGCGGTAGCTGCGCATTCCGTCGCGCACCTCGAGAACCCGATGTCGAGCGATCTGCAGAACTTCCCGCTCGGGGTGAACCTGATGGCCAACACGGCCATGTTCGGGTTGTCGATCCCGCTCGCACCCGTGACGTTGCTGTTCGGCCCGACTGTCACCTGGGCCATCGCGTTGACCATCGGTCTCGCAGGCACTGCATACGCCTGGTACTGGCTGTTCTCACGCACGCTCGGGGCGTCGCGACCGTCGTCGGCGCTCGGTGGAGCACTGTGCGGCTTCGCGCCTGGCATGATCTCCCACGCCAACGGCCACCCCAACTTCGTCGTACTCTTCCTGCTGCCGGTCATCGCGGCTCTCGTCGTCCGCACCGCCCAGGACGGCCCGACGGCGAAACGAACCATCGCGCTCGGACTCGTCGTCGCGCTGCAGATCATGCTCGGCGAAGAACCCCTGCTGATCTTCGCGATCGCGTTCGGACTGTTCGCCGTCGTCTACTACGTCGGTAAGCCGCGCAGCCTGTGGCCGGCCGTGAAGAACTCGGCGACAAGCCTGCCGTTGGCGGCTGCGCTCGCGATCGCCCTCGTCGCGTTCCCTCTGTACTGGCAGTTCTTCGGCCCGCAGAGCTACTCGTTCCTCGAACACGGCGCGATGGGCAACGACGCCAAAGCCCTCACCCAGTTCCCGACGCAATCCATCGGCGGCGTCGCGACCCCCGGTCAGAACGTCCGGATCAACGCGACGGAAGAGAACGCCTACTTCGGGTGGCCCCTCCTGGTGCTCGCGGGGGTCGCCGCGGTCTGGCTGTGGCGGGTCGCCTGCGCCCGAGCGGCCGCGGCCACCGCCGTCGCTGTCGCCGTGCTGTCCCTCGGGTCCGAGCTGATCATCGGCAAGAACAACACCGAGATCGCACTGCCGTGGGAATGGCTCGCCGACACCCCACTGGTCGAGTCGATCCTGGAAACGCGCTTCGCGCTCGCCGCCGTTCCGGCACTGGCGCTTCTGCTGGTACTGGCCACCGACAAGGCCTTCAAGGCCGGACTGCGGCCGATTCCGGCACTGTGGTCGATCGCTCTCGCACTCGCGCTGGTGCCACTGCTTCCGACGCCACTCGACACCGTCGAACGCGCGTCGACGCCGTCCTTCTTCGCCAGCGGTGAATGGAAGAACTACGTCGACGACGGATCCGTCGTCACCGTGCCCCTCCCCCGTCCCGAGGACGCTCGTCCCCTGCACTGGCAGATCGAAGCCGACATGGGCTTCCCGCTCGCGGGTGGATACTTCGTCGGGCCGGGTGACAACGTCGAACGCAAAGCCAAGTACGGCGCCGTGGATCGGCCGACGGCCCTGCTGCTCGGGTCCGTGCGGAACTCCGGCACCGTCCCGGACGTCACACCACAGCAGCAGGCCGACGCTCGGGCCGATCTTCGATTCTGGGGCGCCGACGTCGTCGTCCTCCAACCCGGCCGCAACAGCACCCAGCTACGCGACACCGTCGACGAACTCCTCGGCTTCGATGCCGAGTACCACGACGGTGTGTGGATCTGGGACGTGCGGGACTTCGCCCGCTGACCTGCAGGAAAAGGGGTGGGTCGGGGCTGTGCCCTAGCATCGACAATCGTGTCCACCGCTGCAGCCACCGCACCGAAGCCCCCTGAAGCATCGTCGTCGACGCGTATGTCGGCGGGAGTCGTTGCCGTCGTCTCCGGTGTCATCGCAGTCCTCGCCGCGATTCTGACGCCGCTGCTGCCGGTGACCCAGGACTCGGCGTCGATCAGCTGGCCGCAGAACGGAACGCTGAACTCGGTCGAGGCTCCGCTCGTCTCGTACTCGCCGTTGTCGCTCGATGCCACGATTCCGTGCAACACCATCGCTTCGGCAGCGCCCGGCACGCTCGTACTCTCGACCACCGCCCCCGGCGCACCGGACGCCCAAGGCGTCGGTCTCGTCGTCTCCCGCACCGATTCCGGCCTGCAGGCCGTCCTGCGCGAGAAGGTTCTGCTGTCGCTGACCGACGCCGAACTCGCGTCGTGCTCGTCGGTGACCATCAGTTCGACCGATACGTCGACGACCGCGTCGGCGACGGGCACCGACGTCGCCGGAACGATCGACGGCGACGCACGTCCCCAGACCGTGGGAATCTTCACCGAACTGCAGGGTGCCGCACCGGCGGACCTGAACGTCGACGTCCAGATCGACTCCCGCTTCTCCTCGACCCCCACCGTTCTGAAGAAACTCGCCATGGCCGCCGCGGTGATCTTCACGATCATCTCGCTCGTCGCGTTGCACCGACTCGATCTGCTCGACGGACGCAGCAGCCGCCGGTTCTTCCCGGCACGGTGGCTTCGCATCACCGTCGTCGACGGGGTCGTCATCGCGGTACTGGCCGTGTGGCACTTCATCGGCGCCAACACCTCCGACGACGGCTACCTGCTGACCATGGCACGTGTATCCGAGCACGCCGGGTACATGGCCAACTACTACCGCTGGTTCGGCGTCCCCGAAGCACCGTTCGGGATGCCGTACTACGACATGCTCGCCGCGTTCGCGAAGATCTCCACAGCCAGCCCGTGGATGCGGTTGCCGGCGCTGATCGCCGCGCTTGTGTGCTGGGCCGTGATCAGCCGCGAGGTCATCCCGCGTCTCGGTCGCGCCGTCCGCTCCAACAAGGTCGCGATCTGGACCGCTGGCCTGGTGTTCCTCGCCTTCTGGCTGCCCTACAACAACGGCCTGCGACCCGAGCCGATCATCGCTCTCGGCGCCCTGCTGACGTGGTGCTCCATCGAACGCGCCGTCGCGACCGGCCGACTGTTGCCCGCGGCCGTCGCAGTCCTCATCGCCGCGTTCTCGCTCGCCGCAGGCCCGACGGGTCTGATCTGCGTTGCCGCGCTCCTCGCCGGCGGACGCCCCCTCGTACGCATCGTCATCGCCCGCGCCCGCATCGTCGGCTACGCACCCGTCCTGGCCCCGATCCTGGCGTCGGGAGTCGTCATCGTCGCCGCCGTGTTCGCCGACCAGACCGTCTCGACAGTCCTCGAAGCCACCCGCGCCCGCGCCGCCGTCGGACCGAACGTCGCCTGGTTCAACGAGCGCGCACGCTGGGACTCCCTCATGGAGATCACCCCCGACGGCTCCCTCGCACGGCGCTTCGCCGTCTTCGCGATGATCCTGTGCGTGATCGTCACCATCGTCGTCATGCTCCGACGAGGCGGCCACATCCCCGGCGTCGCGATCGGACCGTCCAGGCGCATCGTCGGCATCGTGATCGGCGCCCTCGCCCTGATGATGTTCACTCCCACCAAGTGGACCCACCACTTCGGTGTCTACGCGGGCCTGGCCGCATCGCTCGCTGCCGTCGCGGCGGTCGCCGTCGCGTCGGCCACCCGGGACAACGCACGCAACCGCACTCTGTTCACCGCTGCCGTGCTGTTCCTGGCCGCGCTCGCGTTCACCGGCTCCAACGGCTGGTGGTACGTCTCGAGCTACGGAATCCCCTGGTTCGACAAGCCTCCGATGATCCTCGGCAAAGGCTTCTCCACTATTTTCCTCGGACTGACCGTGCTCGCGTTGCTGTACGCAGGCTGGCAACACCTCCGCGCGCCGTACCGAACCAGCACCCGTTCCGCACGCTTCGGAGTCTCCGCGCTGACGGTGATGGCCGCATTCGTCGTACTGTTCGAGCTCGCGTCCTTCGCCAAAGGCATCGTCGCCCAGTACCCGGCGTACTCGGTGGCCCGCTCCAACCTGAACGCGCTCGCAGGCAACTCCTGCTCCCTCGCGAACGACGTTCTCGTCGAACAAGATCCGAACAGCTCGATGCTGACACCGATCGAATCCACCGTCCAGAATGCACTGGCCGGACCGAACACCGTCGGCTTCACCCCCGACGGAATCCCCAACGATCTCACCGCCGACGAAGAAGACGTCTCCCAGGAGAGCACCCGCGGATTCAGCAACGACCCCGACAGCGGCACCGACTCCGACACTCAGGGACCCACCTCCGCAGGTTCCTCCGGCACCCAAGGCGGCACCACGGAAGCCACCGGCATCAACGGAAGCTCCGTCGCACTGCCGTTCGGACTCGACCCGTCGCGCACGCCCGTCCTCGGTAGCTACGGCGCCGACACCGCGGAACCCGCAACCCTCGAAACCGAATGGTTCGCCCTACCGTCGGATGCGGACCGATCGGGTCGATCCACGGGCTCCACTCCTGGCAACGACTTCATCGCTATCAGCGCCGCCGGGCGCATCCGATCCGTCGACTCCGACGGCATCGTGGCCTCCGGCCAGCCGCTCGAGGTGGAGTACGCCGCGGGCGATCAGGTCCTCGGCCGCGTCACCCCGATCGACATCGGGCCCCAGCCGTCGTGGCGCAACCTGCGCGTGCCCCTGTCGGACATCCCACGTGAAGCCGACCGCATCCGCCTCGTCGCAACCGACGGCGACATCTCACCGGATCAATGGCTCGCCGTGACGCCGCCGCGGATCCCCCGCACGACCCCACTCGTCGACGTCATCGGACCCGACGTGCCCGTCATGCTGGACTGGACCGTCGCGCTGGGCTTCCCGTGCCAGCGCCCGTTCGACCACAAGGACGGCGTCGCGGAACTGCCGGAGTACCGCATCCTGCCGGACCGCAGCGGTGCCGCCGCACACAGTCCGGTGATGGACGCCTTCGGCGGTGGGCCGCTCGGCTGGCAACAACTCGTGCTGTCCGCCCAGGTTGTCCCGACCTATCTGAACAATGATCTCGATCGCGACTGGGGCTCGCTCGAGAGATTCATCCCACTGGACACGTCGGCGACGCCGGCAGAATTGACGGTCGGAACCGTCACCCGCAGCGGGTGGGAGACCGAAGGTCCGATAAGGGTCGGATGAAACCGGCATGCAGCCGGTTTCATCGCGATGCGGGTGCGGTGAACCGATCACGTTCGAATAACATCGACAACCGTGCCCGACGCCGTGAATGATTCTCCCGCCGTGCCCGACGCCCCCCAGCCGAAGGGTTCGGTGTCGAAGGGCACCGGGACCGATCTGCGATCCACGGTGCGTACGACGCGTCTGGTCGCGATCGTCACGGGTCTTCTCGGTGCCGTCCTGGCTCTCCTGACGCCGTTCCTGCCCGTCGTGCAGACGACGTCGACCATCTCGTGGCCGGAATCGGGCTCGATCCAGGACATCGACGCCCCGCTCGTCTCGCAGGCGCCGATCTCCCTGACCGCGACCATCCCGTGTTCCGCGGTGGCCGCACTACCCCCGCAGGGCGGGCTGCTGCTCGCCACCGCGCCGCCTCAGGGCGAGGGTGCCGCGCTCAACAGCCTGTTCGTGCGAGTGAACGAAGGTTCGGTCGACGTACTGGACCGCAACGTCGTCGTCGCGTCGGCACCGCGCGAGGACGTACAGGGCGCAGCCTGCAGCTCCATCGAGATCACCTCGAACATCGACTACACCTCGGCATCGTTCACCGGCCTCGTCGACGACGAAGGCCTCGAACGCACCGGACGTCTCGACGGTGACCTGCGGCCCCAGGTCGTCGGCGTCTTCACCGACCTCGACGGCGCCGCACCCGCCGGACTGAACGTCACCATCGACGTCGACTCGCGCTTCTCCTCCAGCCCGACGATCCTGAAGCTGCTGGCGATGATTCTCGCGGTGGTCTGCACGATCATCGCCGTCACCGCCCTCGGTCGCCTCGACGGCATCGACGGACGCGGTCACCGACGGTTCTTCCCGTCGCATTGGTGGAAGTTCACCGGAGTCGACGTCACCGTCGTCGGAGTCCTCGTCGGCTGGCACTTCGTCGGCGCCAACACCTCGGACGACGGCTACCTGCTGACCATGGCTCGGGCCGCGGACCAGTCGGGCTACATGGCCAACTACTTCCGTTGGTTCGGAGTCCCCGAGGCCCCGTTCGGGTGGTACTACGACGTCCTCGCCGTCTTCGCGAAGATCTCCACCGCCAGCCCCTGGATGCGCCTGCCAGCCCTGATCGCCGGCGTTCTCTGCTGGATGGTCATCAGCCGCGAGGTCGTCCCGCGTCTCGGCCGTGCAGTACGCAAGTCCAACGTGGCGCTGTGGACCGGCGGACTCGTGTTCCTCGCGTTCTGGCTGCCCTACAACAACGGCCTCCGCCCCGAGCCCATCGTCGCGCTCGGCGCCCTCCTGACGTGGTGCTCCATCGAACGGGCCATCGCCACCGGCCGACTGCTTCCTGCTGCGACGGCGTTCCTGATCGGCGCGTTCACCCTCGCCTCGGCGCCGACGGGCCTGATGTGTGTCGCTGCCCTGTTGGCCGGAGCGCGGCCCATGGCGCGCATCGTCGTTCGACGCCACCGCCTGGTCGGCACCCTGCCGCTTCTCGCACCGCTCGCTGCCGCCGGCTTCCTGGTCCTCGTCGTCGTCTTCGCCGATCAGACCTACGCGACGGTCATGGAGTCGACGCGTGTGCGCACGGCAATCGG
Source organism: Rhodococcus sp. 14-2470-1a (assembly GCF_002259425.1). Classification (NCBI taxonomy): domain Bacteria; kingdom Bacillati; phylum Actinomycetota; class Actinomycetes; order Mycobacteriales; family Nocardiaceae; genus Rhodococcus; species Rhodococcus sp. 14-2470-1a. The sequence goes on along the minus strand of NZ_NPFZ01000027.1, from coordinate 148,243 downwards.
CCCCAACGAGCAGTGGTACCAGGACTTCCTGCGCTACTACTATCTGTTCGTCCAAACGGTCGACGGTTCCGTCGCTCGCCGCTTCGCATTCCTCGTGATGCTGCTGTGCCTGTTCTCGACGCTGTTCATCCTGCTGCGACGCAGGCGAGTTCCCGGAATCTCCAACGGACCGGCCTGGCGTCTCATCGGCGTCGTGTTCGGAACGATCTTCTTCATGATGTTCAACCCGACCAAGTGGACCCACCACTTCGGGTCGTACGCAGGCATAGCGGGCAGCCTCGCCGCGCTGACCGCCGTCGCGATCTCCGCCAGCGCGTTGAGGTCTCGCCGAAACCGAACGATATTCCTCGCCGGCCTGATGTTCGTGCTGGCACTGGCGTTCTCGGGAATCAACGGGTACTGGTACGTGTCGAGCTACGGCGTGCCGTGGTTCGACAAGACCGTCTCGCTCGGCGGAAACGAATCCAACACCCTGTTCCTCGTGCTTTTCGCCGCCGCACTCGCGTTGGCGGGATGGCAGTACCTCCGTGAGGGTTACGCACCGCCACAACCCCGTGCCGGTAGCGAACGAGGCAGGCGCATCAAGAAATTCGCCGCCGCACCGCTGACGGTGATCGCCGGGCTCATGGTGCTGTTCGAAGTCCTCTCCCTCGTCAAGGGAGCAGTGTCCCAGTACCCCGCCTACTCGCTCGCACGCTCGAACGTCCAGGCCCTCACCGGCAACTCGTGCGGCCTCGCGAACGACGTGCTGGTGGAATCGAACCCCAACGCCGGCATCCTGAACCCCATCCCGTCGGCGTTCGACCCACAGACCGGCCCACTCGGAGGCGAAACCCCGTCGGGCTTCACCCCCAACGGAATTCCCACCGACCTCAGCGCCGACGCCGTCGAGGTGAAACCCGGACAGGGCAACACCGACCAGCAGAGCGTCGGACCCGCATTCGAAGAAGGCCAGAGCTCGGGCACCGGCGGCGGCATCGGCGCCCTCGGCGTCAACGGCTCCACCGCAGCCCTGCCCTTCGGACTGGACCCGGCCACCACCCCCGTCCTCGGCTCCTACCAGCCAGGCATCCAGGAACCCGCGTCGGCGACCTCGAGCTGGTACTCGCTGCCCGAGCGCTCCGACAGCGCACCGCTGATCGTCGTGTCCGCCGCAGGCCGCATCCTGTCCTACGACGACACGGGCGCCATGACATACGGCCAGTCGCTCCTCGTCGAGTACGGCACGCGTCAGCCCAACGGAACCGTCGACGTCAAGGGCACCTACATGCCCCGCGACATCGGACCCGCACCGTCGTGGCGCAACCTCCGCATCCCCATCGCGGACCTGCCCGCCGACGCCGACGCCGTGCGCATCGTCGCCAACGACCCCAACCTCACCGGCGACCAGTGGTTCGCATTCACGCCACCGCGAGTACCTCAGCTGGAGAAGCTGAACGACCTCATCGGTAGCGAACAGCCCGTACTGCTCGACTGGGCCGTAGGACTGCAGTTCCCCTGCCAGCGCCCGTTCGACCACGAATACGGCGTCGCCGAAGTACCCGGATACCGCATCCTCCCGGACCGCCCACTGGCCGTCAGCTCCACCGACACCTGGCAGTCCGGCGACAACGGCGGCCCCCTCGGCTGGAGCGAACTCCTCGCCCGTCCCGTCACCGTCCCGACGTACCTCGACCGCGACTGGGCTCGCGACTGGGGCTCGCTCGAACGGTACGAGCAGTACTACCCCGGCGCCGTACCGGCAACACTCGACACCAACGAAGTCACCAGGTCCGGCTTCTGGACGCCAGGGAACTTGAGGGTGTTCGATCGGTAGAGCTCGTTGCCCTTCACCGGGTCATACCGCGGTAGTACTCGTGATTGATCCTCTGGACGGATGATTCCATCCTCGATCCGCGGCAGGGTCGAGGCATGGACATCGTCAGAACTCACAGCCTCGTCAAGCGATACGACAACCGCACCGTCGTCGACGACGTGAACCTCGCCATTCCCGAGGGCTGCGTCTACGGTTTCCTCGGTCCCAACGGATCGGGCAAGTCGACGACGATGAAACTGCTGCTGTCTCTGATCCGGCCGACTTCCGGTGAAGTGGAAGTGTTCGGTCGACCGATGAACTCTGACACCCGACGCGAATTGCTCACCGGGATAGGTTCGTTGATCGAATCACCACCCGGCTACGGTCACCTCACGGGCGCAGAGAACATGAAGATCGTGCAACGATACCTGGGCTCGACCGACGACCAGATCACTCGCGCCGTCGCCACCGTTCGACTGCAGGACCAACTGAACAAGAAGGTGAAGAACTACTCACTCGGAATGAAGCAGAGACTCGGAATCGCCATGGCACTGGCCCGCGAACCCCGACTTCTCGTGCTCGACGAGCCCACCAACGGACTGGATCCCGCGGGAATCGAGGAAATTCGAGCCCTGCTGAAGCATCTCGCCGAGCACGGAGTGACCGTCATGGTGTCGTCGCACCTCCTCGGCGAGATCGACAAGACGGCGAACGTACTTGGAATTCTCAGCGAGGGGCGACTGATCTTGCAAGGCAGCCGCGACCAACTTCTTGCCGCCTCCACTCCCGACGTCGTCATCGACATCCTCGGTTCAGATAACCCCAATTCCACTGCTGAACAACAGCTTCGGGATCGAGAGACGCTGCGTATCCCATCCGTCGACGACCTTCACACCGCCCACGTCGTCGGCGAACTCGTCGCATCCGGAGCCGGGGTCTACGGAGTCCGGCGAGACGAGCAGTCACTCGACGACGTCTTCATGAACCTCACGAGCGGCGGAAGACTGTGAACATACTGCGCAACGAGTTCGCCAAACTGCGGCATCTGCACCTCGTGGCCCTTGCTGCGTCGATGACCGCCGGCATCGTCGCGCTGACCGTCGTCGGAACGATGACAGGGGATGCCGCACAGCACGCCTCGGTACTGTCCCTCGCCGGACTGTCCCTCGCGTTTCCCCTCGTCTCGCCGCTCATGATCGCCGTAGTCGCAAGCCGAACCATCGACATCGAACACCACGGCAACGGATGGCTTCTCAGTCGCGCCACCGGAGTGGCCCTCGGTGAACTCCTACGTGCCAAGGTGGTATCCGCTGGACTCGTCGTCACCACAGCGACCGTCGCGGCCGTCTCCCTCGGGGCGCTACTCGGCGGAACGAAGCCGCTGTGGACATGGCTCGGTTACGCAGGCGCGATGGTCGTCGTCAATCTCGCGGTCCTGACGCTGCACCTGACGGTTTCGACACTCGCGGTCAACCAGCTGATCTCGCTGGGAATCGGCGTTCTGGGCACCGTCGTCGCGATCTGCGCATCCGGATTTCCCTCGTGGCTGGCACATCTCACCCCGTGGGGATACTACGCACTCGCGTCCGCCGCGGACTACCGAGGCGACCACGTCATGACACTGTCCCCGTCCTACACCAGTGTGGCCGGGCTCGCCGTCGTCGGCGTCGCACTGTTTCTGTTCGTCACGGCTCGGCTCGATCGACAGGAGTTTCTGGCATGAACACCGTTGCCGCCGAACTGATCAAACTCAAACGATCCCAGAGCCTGACCGTCGTGATCCTGCTGCCCATCCTGATAGTCGGAGTCGGAACATTCAATACAGTTCTGTCCGGAGAACAACTGCAGAACGGTTGGCACACACTCTGGTTGCGAACGGTGGTGTTCCACGGCCTCTTCCCGCTCGCACTGGGAGTCGCCCTCCTGGCATCGCTGATCTGGAAACCCGAGCACGACAGAGGGAACTGGAATTTCCTGATGAGCGGCCGGGCCCCCTCGCTACGAATCGTCGTCGCCAAGACCTCGGTCGTGGCACTCCTCACCGCTGCCATGCAGGTGTCGATGGTCGCGACAGTCCTCGTCGTCGGCAAACTGGTGTTCGGACTGGACGGACCACTGCCCGCGCCGTTGTGGATCGCCGCCGGGTTGACCATCTTCGCGGCGGTTCCACTGGCCGCAGTGCAGTCCGCACTGTCGATGCTCGTCGGATCCTTCGCCGTACCGATTGCCCTTGCGCTCGTCGGCGCAGGCGTCTCGGCATTCCTGCTCACCGCCGACGTCGGTGCCGCCATCGTCGTACTGCCGCATGCCTTGGTCTCGCGCGCAACACAACTCGCCACCGGCACCTTCGGAGACGGTGGCTCGCTCACCGCGGGATCCACCCTGTCCGTAGTCGGCGCGACCATATTTCTTTCTGCGGTGGCAATTGTCGGCTCGAGCAGAATCCTCGACCGTCGGGATGGTCGTTCCTGATCACGTGACGGGCCCAGGCACGCGATCAGGCGTCGCGAAATTCCTGGGTGAGCGCGCCACCTTCCCAGTCCCATCGGCCGTCGGCCGCGCCTGCCATCAGCAGTTGCTTGATGGCACCATGGTCGACCGACGACGGAAGATTCAAAGCGAGCAAGTTGAACTGTTCGGCGCCTTCGCCTTCGGCACCCAGTTCCCCGAACACGTCCATCACCGACTGAAGGGTCTCCCCGCCGTCCCGCAACGGGATGACTCTGACCGTGCAGTTGTCCGACGGTTCGACGGTGTCCTGGACGACGAGTTCGCCGTCCGCGTTCTCCTCGACACGGACGATGTCGCCTTCGGCAGCGCCCCGAACGAAGAACGGCGTGTTGTTGAGCTCGACGAGATCGTCACCACGGGGTATCGCCCACATACGCTCGGAACCCACGGGTGGCCAGTTGTCCTCGGTCCTGGGCAGCTCGAAAACCACCTTCACCAATGCCGTCGTTTCTCGCCCCGCAGTCATTCGGACAGCATGCCAGACCACCTCGAACTCTTCACCGACACATCGGGCACCGGAAACGTGGACCGAGGGGGCGACGGCGGTCCCTGCTCAGCATGAGGCAGCCACCCAGCAACAGTCAGATCGGGAACAGGTGGTGCTTCCGTGGGTTCTTGAAGACTTCCTTGTCCTTCAGCAATTTCAGCGCCTTGCGGAGTTCGAGGCGGGTGCTCGAGGGCTCGATGACGGCGTCGATGTAGCCACGCTCGGCGGCGACCCAGGGAGTGGCCACGTGCTCGTTGTAGAAGTTGATGAGCTGCTGACGCACGGCGGGAGCGTTCTCTCCCGCGGCGGCCATCTGCTTGCGGCCGATGATGTTGACTGCACCTTCGGCACCCATGACGGCGATACGCGCTGTGGGCCAGGCGAAGTTGATGTCGGCACCGAGCTGCTTGCAGCCCATGACGGCGTAACCGCCGCCGTAGGCCTTGCGGACGACGACGGTGACCTTGGGTACCGATGCTTCGATGTAGGAGAACAGGAATCGGCCACCGCGTTTGATGACGCCGACCTTCTCCTGGTCGACGCCGGGAAGGAAGCCGGGTGTGTCGACGAGGAAGACCAGTGGAATGTTGTAGGCGTCGCAGATGCGCACGAAACGTGCTGCCTTGTCGGCACTGTCGGCGTCGAGCGCACCGGAGAGGTACATCGGCTGGTTGGCGACGACACCGACGGACCGGCCGTCGACACGGGTCAAACCGGTGATGACGTTGGGTGCGATCTCCGACGACATCTCCAGGAATTCACCGTCGTCGAACAGCCGAAGGATGATGTCGTGCATGTCGTAACCGGCGTTGTCGGCGTCGGGCATGATCTTGTCGAGCGACAGGTCGGAATCCGTCACCTCGGGTTCGAGACCCGGGTTGACGACGGGTGGGTCTTCCTGGCAGCTCGACGGCATGTAGCTGAGGTAGTTGCGAACCCAGTCGAACGCGGCCTTCTCGTCGGGCGCGACGTGGTGCACGTTGCCGTACTGCGCCTGCTTGCGCGCACTTCCGAGGTCGTCGAGGCTGACGTCCTCGCCGGTCACGGACTTGATGATGTCCGGTCCGGTGACGAACATGTACGCCTCTTCGGTGGCGACCACGACGTCGGTGTTGATGGGCGCGTAGACGGCACCGCCTGCGCACTTGCCGAGGATGACCGAGATCTGCGGGCACATTCCGGACAGCGGCTCGTGGCGACGCCCCAGTTCGGCGTACCAGGCCAGGGACGTCACGGCGTCCTGCACGCGAGCGCCACCGGAGTCGTTGATGCCGATGACCGGGCATCCGACCCTGATGGCGAAGTCCATCACGCCGGCGACCTTGCGGCCGAACATCTCGCCGACGGTTCCGCCGAACACCGTCTGGTCGTGCGAGAAGACGGCGACGGGGCGACCGTCGACTGTTCCGTGACCGGTGACGACACCGTCGCTGTAGAGAGCCGACGGGTCGTTGGGCGCTTTCACCAAGGCGCCGATCTCGACGAAGCTGCCGGGATCGAGCAGCATGTCGATGCGTTGCCGGGCACTGGGGATGCCCTTCTTCGCGCGCTTGGCGATACCGATCTCACCTGCCGGTTCCTTGGCAAGTTCGAGGTTGGCCCGCAGGTCGGCCAACTTTTCGGCGGTAGTACCAGTCAAGATTTAGTCTCCGGTTCTCAGCGACTCGATCTCATCGAGCTTCTTCGTCATGTGTGCCGCAATTCGTCCAATGTACGGCTCATCGACGACGGCGAGATGGTCGCCTCCGATTTGCACGATCTCGAGATCCTTCACGACCGGTCCCCAGCCGCCGTGATCCTCACGAGTGGCGTAGGCAGGCTCGAGCGCGATGGCGTCGTCGTGGTACTTGTCCGCCATGTACAGCGTCACCGGGCCGCCGTACGGCTTGAGCTCCGCTGTTTCGATCGCGCGGTTGTCCAGCCACGACGTGCGTTGGTGCTCGATGATTCCGCCCGGGATCTTGGCGCCGCTGAGCTTGACCAGATCGGTGATGATCCGGATCTGGCCTTCGTCGTCGGCTTCGACGAGCTTGTCGTACGGAATCGGGTAGTCGACGTCGTACGTCTTCTTCGCGAACTTCGCGTACCGCTCCCACCGGCGACGAACCTCGTCCTTGGTGTCGGGAATCTTCGCACCCGGCATGACGGTGTCGAGGAGTCCGACGTACGCGACCTCGATGCCCTCTTCCTCCATCTGACGGGCGACCTCGTAGGCCAGGATGCCGCCGAGGGACCATCCGACGAAGACGTACGGGCCCTCCGGCTGGATCGCCTTGATCAGCGGAACGTACTCCGCCGCACGGACCGAAATCGGCCCCTCGACGCGCTCCAACCCGTACATCGGAGTACCCGCAGGGAGCTTGCGCAGCAGTGGTTCGTACGCGACCGTCGAGCTGCCGGCCGAGTGGAACGCGAACACCGGTGTCGCGGTGGATCCTTCCGGACGTGGACGCAGATTGCGGACGAGACCGTCGATCTCTCCGCCCTCGAGGTGCGGACGCACCTTGTCCGCGAGCTGCTCGATCGTCTCCGAATCCAGCACGTCGTCGAAGGTGATCTCGCCGCCGGCCCGCTCGGTGAGGCGCGCCGCCAACTTCTCCGCGGTCTCGTCGTCGAGAATCGGGAGCGTGTTGAAGATGCCCTTGGCGGATTCCTTCGTCACCACGGCCCACGTCGCGAACGTCATGCGCTCGGCGTTGTCACGTGGCGGAACATCGGATCCCGCTGCTTCCGCGAAAGCTTCCTTGCCACCGAGATCGGTCTGCGCGGACGGCGCCGGCTGGTACTCCGCACTCGGCGTCGCAACCTCGTCCGACGCGACCGCGGTGTCGACTGCGGCGTCCCGTGCCCCCGCTCCGGCCTCGGCAGCCTTCTCGGCTTCCTTTTCCGCTTCCTTCTCGGCCGCCTGCTTGTCTGCGAGAGCCTGAACTTCCTCACGGTTCTCGATCGCGTACCGCAGGTACTTCTCCACCTCGAGGAGGTTTGCGTCCCGGACGGCCTGCAATTGAACAGTGGGGATGTCGAACTCGTACTCCACGCGGTTCTTGATGCGGACGGCGCTCAGGGAATCGAGACCGAGCTCGATGAGCGGGATCTCGGGAGGCAGGTCCTCGGGTGCGTACCCCATGGACTCGGCGACGATGATGGCCAGGCGGTCTTCGAGCTTCTGGTTGCCGTTGGGATCCCAACGATCACCGAAGTCCTCGACAACCTCCGGCAACTCCTCCACTCCGGGCCGGCCACGGTCCACGACACCCGTGGATGGCTCGGCGACAACAGGTTCCGGCAGCGCCTCGCCCGACGTCACGACGGCGTCGTGCAGCAACGTGAACGACGAGCCCGCGTGCGCGTGCACCTGGACGGACGCTCCCCCGAGGTGCGGGGTCAGCGTGGTCACCAAGGTTCCTGCGGTCGGGATGGCGGCGTGCGACACCGATGCACCGAGCGCAACGCCCGAGAAGACCTGCGCTGCCGCGGCTTCGACCAGAGTTCCCAGAGACTCGACGCTCGGCGCCTCGACCTCCCACACGTGCCTGCCGTCCGGGAGGGCGACGTGCGATCCCGGAATACGGCCGCTACCACTGGAATTGACGCGAGTGTTCAGCCAGAACTCCTTGCGGAGGTAGGCCGTACGCGGGATGGGAGCGTAGCCACCTTCGGCGAAGAGAGTCGGCAGATCCAGGGCATGGCCGTGGACGTACAGCTGCGCCAGGGCAGCGAGGAACGTCTCGGACTCGTCTTCCTTGCGCTTCAAGGTGGGAACCAGCGTCGAGTCCGCAACACCGGCAGCCCATGCCGTCGCCGCCACGGACATCAGCGCGACAGGATTGGGAGCCAGTTCGACGAACGTCGTGTGGCCGTCTCCGACAGCAACATTGACGGCCTGGGTGAAGTTCACCGGGTGCCGCATGCCCTTGACCCAGTAGTCGACGCCGTGGATGGCCTCGTGTCCGACGCGGCAGTGCGCCTCGAGATCGACGGACGAGTAGACCCCGGCCGTCAGCGTGCTGGGCTCGATGCCTGCAAGTTCGGCGGCGAGTTCGCCGAGCAGCGGATCGACGGCGGACGTGTGGCCCGCGCCCTTGACGTCGAGAAGGCGAGCCATCTTTCCGGCTGCTTCGGCGACGGTGACAAGTTCTTCCACCTGCGCACGAGGCCCACCGACGGTGGTATGCGTCGGCGCTGCGTACACGCAGGGCTCCACGTCCGGGAACTGATCGGTCAGGGCAGTGACCTCGTCGGCGGTGTACTCCACCAATGCCATTGCGCCCTGCGACGCGGCTCCCAGACCGTCCTGGCCCTCGGCGAGCAGTCGCGAGCGGGCGTAGATGATCCGCACGGCGTCTTCCAGGTTGAGCCCGCCTGCGACGTATGCGGCGGCGACCTCACCCATCGAGTGGCCGATGACGGCGGCGGGCTCGGCGCCGTGCGCACGAAGCGTTGCAGCCAAAGCGATCTGGATGACGAAGATACCGACCTGCGAGTTCTCGAACTCGTACGTCTGCGAGTCGTCGAGGATGATCTCCTTGATGGAGTAGCCGGCCTCGTCGATCAGCAGTTCGTCGACCTCGTCGAGTGCCGCCGCGAAGATCGGGTTGGTGCGGTACAGCGTCGATGCCATCTTGCGATGCTGCGAGCCGAAGCCGGAGAACACCCACACAGCACCGTTGGAGGCCGGCGAATCAGCGGAAAAAACACCCTGCCCGGGCTTACCGGCCGCGATGGCACGAAGCCCCGTGATCGCTTCCGCTCGGGTCTTCGCGAGAACCACTGCACGCGAACGCCCGTGGTTACGCTTGGCCAACGCACGGCCGACGTCCGCAAGAGGCGTCGTGCTGCCTTCTTCGGTCTCGAGCCAGTCGGCGAGATCCGATGCGGCGCGCTTACGGCGCGATGGCAGAGCAGCGGACACCGCGAGGACGACCGTCTCGTCGACCGAAACGGACTGCTCCAGAATTTCTTCGGCCTCGGCGACGGGATCGGTGGTCTCGATCTCCGAGACCGGCGAAACACCCTCTACCAAGACAGCTTCCGGATCAACCGCCTCCGGATCGAAACCCTCAAAAACTTCGTCGGCGACATACTCCTTCACCACGACGTGGGCGTTGGTGCCGCCGAAGCCGAAGCCGGAGATACCCGCGACGGCCTTGCCGGTGTAGCGCGGCCATTCGGAACCCTCGGGAATGACCTTCAGGTGTGCCTTGTCGAAGTCGATGTACGGGTTCGGTCCCGCGTAGTTGAGCGAGGCAGGCAGACGATTCTGCTGCATGGCCAGCACGACCTTGATCAAACCTGCTGCACCGGCGGCAGATTCGAGGTGACCGAAGTTGGTCTTGGCCGATCCGAGCAGTGCCGGCTTGTCTGCGTCGCGGCCACGTCCGACGACACGTCCGAGAGCGTCGGCCTCGATGGGGTCACCGAGGATGGTTCCCGTGCCGTGCGCCTCGATGTAGTCGACGCCGGACGGTGCGATACCTGCATCGCGATAGGCGAAGCGCAGCGCGTCGGCCTGAGCATCCGGGCTCGGTGCGAGCAGCCCGTTGGAGCGTCCGTCCTGATTGACGGCCGAGCCTGCGACCACTGCGAGAATGTTGTCGCCGTCGCGCTTGGCGTCCTCGAGCCGCTTGAGTACGACGAGGCCACCACCCTCGGAGCGAATCATACCGTTGGCGTCGGAGGAGAACGCCTTGATCTTGCCGTCGGGCGCGAGCACACCGGTCTGACCGAAGCCGACGGTGATGGGCGGTGCGAGCAACATGTTGACGCCACCGGCGACGGCGAGGTCCGACTCACCGGTACGCAGGCTGCGCACGGCCTGGTGGACGGCGACGAGCGAGGACGAGCACGCGGTGTCGACTGCGATGGACGGGCCACGGAAGTCGTAGAAGTACGAGACGCGGTTGGCGACGATGGCCGTCGACGTTCCGGTCAGGGCGTACGGGTGCGCCTTCGGGTCGCTGACGGCGAGGAGCTGATAGTCGTTGGACGAGCTGCCGATGAAGACACCGACCTGCGAGCCCTTGACCGAGCTGGCGGGGATGCGCGCGTGCTCGAGCGCCTCCCAGGTGAGCTCCAGAGCCAGCCGCTGCTGCGGGTCGACGTTGACGACTTCGTTGGGCGACATCGCGAAGAACTCGGCGTCGAACGTCTTGACGTCGTCCAGGTAGCCGCCCTTGGTGACGGTGGCGTCGACGGCTGCCTTGATGGCCGGGTCGGAGGTGAACTCCTCCCAGCGGCCGTCGGGCAGATCGGTGATGCCGTCGCGGCCCTCGCTGAGCAGGGCCCACATCTCCTCGGGGGTGGTGCCTGCTCCGGGGAAACGGGTGGAGACGCCGACGATGGCGATGTCGTGCGAGTTTCCGGCGACGATGCCACGGGTGTAGAAGGAGTCGTCGACATCGCCCGCGGGTACCTCGGGTTCGCCCTCGATGATGATCTTCGCGAGCGACGCGATCGTCGGGTGCTGGTAGACCACCGTCGCGGTCAGCGTGACTCCGACGAGCTCCTCGATCTCACCGCTCAGTGCGACCGCGTCACGCGAGGACAGGCCGAACTCTTCCATCGGCCGGTCGTCGGAGATCTGGTCCGGTGACTGGTTGGTTGCCTCGGCGACCCAGTTCCGTAGCCACTCGCGAAGCTGAGCGACAGTCAAGTCGCCGTCGCCCTCCGCACGCTGGATCTTGTCGGTTTCTTGTTCAGCCATCACTCACCAAGTTACGTGTAGAAGGAAACGGGACCCGATCCGAAGACGTCAGTCCGGCAGTTCCGCGTCGGGGAAGGCCTGCTGCTGGTAGCCGCCGCGCAGGGTGCCCTCGATGTAGGCGGCCTTGCAGGCGCGGCGGGCGATCTTGCCGCTGGAGGTGCGGGGGATGGATCCGGCCGGGACGAGCAGGACGTCGCGGACGGTGACGCCGTGCCGTGCCGAGATGGCGGCGCGGACCTCGTCGGCGATGGGCTGCGGATCTGCCTTGCCCGCGCCCGGGGCGCGCTCGGCGACGATGACGAGTTGCTCGGCGCCGTCCTCGGGATCCTTCGTCAGCGCAGAGCCGCTGAAGTCGAAGACGATGTCCGGGAGCTGGTTGAGCGGGACCGAGAAGGCGGCGACGAAACCGGGGCGCAGTGCCTTGCTGGATTCCTGCGCCGAGAACTCGAGGTCCTGCGGGTAGTGATTGCGGCCGTCGACGATGACGAGGTCCTTGACGCGGCCGGTGATGTACAGCTCGCCGTCGTGGTAGACGCCGAAGTCTCCGGTGCGCATCCAGTTGGCGCCGTCCGGGGCACCGTCGGCGTGCGAGCCGGTCGCGATGCGGCTGACGAGCTTGTTGTGGAACGTCTCCGTGGTCTCGGTGTCGCGACCCCAGTAGCCCTGACCGATGTTCTCGCCGTGAAGCCAGATCTCGCCGACGTGGTCGTCGGCCTGTTCGGTCGCGGAGTCCGAGTCGACGATCGCTGCCCACTGACTACGAGCGACGGTGCCGGTCGAGACCTGCGGGATCGCGCCCGGGGCGTCGGCGTCGACGACGACGAAGTTGCCTGCGTTGAGCTCGGTGCGGTCGACGTAGACGACCTTGGCCTCGTCGGCATGCTTGCTGGTGGAGACGAACAACGTCGCCTCGGCCATGCCGTAGGACGGCTTGATGGCCGACTTCGGCAGGCCGTACGGGCCGAACGCGTCGTTGAACTTCTTCATCGACGTGGTGGTGACCGGCTCGCTGCCGTTGATGAGGCCGATGACGTTGGAGAGGTCGAGCTTCTCGCCGTTCTTCGGCAGTCCGCGCTGCGCAGCGTGCTCGAACGCGAAGTTCGGGGCGGCAGCGAAGGTGCCTGCACCGTCGGAGACCGCGGCGAGTTCCTTGATCCAGCGCCACGGCCGCTGCACGAACGCGCGGGGGCTCATGATGGTGATGTACTTGCCGCCCAGCGCGGGCAGGATGACCGTCAGCAGGCCCATGTCGTGGAACATCGGCAGCCACGTGACGCCGCGCGAGTCCTCGTTGATCTCCATGCTGTCGACCATCTGCAGCGCATTGACGCCGACCGCGCGGTGCGTGATCTCCACGCCTGCGGGGACGCGGGTGGAGCCGGAGGTGTACTGCAGGTACGCGATGTCGTCGAGCTTGGCGGCGGGCTCGACCCAGGTCTCGCCGACGCTGTCCGGGATGGCGTCGACAGCGATGACGCGGGGGCGCTCCTTGGCGGGGAGTGCACGGAAGAAGGCGCGGACACCGGCCGCGGAGTTGGTGGCCGTCAGGATCGCGGTAGGGCTGCAGTCGCCGAGGACCGCGTGCAGACGGTCGGTGTGACCGGGCTCGTCGGGGTCGAACAGCGGCACGGCGATGGTGCCTGCGTAGATGGCGCCGAAGAACGCGACGACGTAGTCGAGGCCCTGCGGAGCAAGAATTGCGACGCGATCACCGGGCTGGGTGACCTGCTGCAGCCGTGCTGCCACCGCGCGAAGACGCTTGCCGAACTCGACCCAGGTGAGCTCGTGTGCTTCACCGTCACGTTCGCGGGAGTAATCCATGAACCGATAGGCAAGAGTGTCGGCGTTCTCGGCGACGTTCACCTCGACGTGGCGGACGAGCGTCTTGCCTTCGGCGATGGTGATGTGGCCGTTCTCATCGATGTAGTCATCGAATGTGTGGCTCATGGTGTTCGTTTCTCCTCCGACGGTGTCCGCTGCGATTGCGCTTCCCGAAGCTGGCGCCCCGGAGCTCTTTCGGCCCGCGCCCCGACTTCCTTTTCACTCACGACTCGCACCCGAACTGCGTGAATATTACTAGCTGGTAGCTTGCCTCACGGCAAATACTTGCTGTCTTCGTCATGCTCCTCCGAAACGGCGGCGCATGCCCGGAAGACACGTCCTTCGGTCACTCGCCTTTCAACAGGTCGATGACCGGAGCGAACGCTTCCATCTGAGTGGGGAAAACCCCGACATAGGACATCGTCGTTTTCGCGCGAACGTTACGGATTTGATCTGCGATCTCCTCGTATGTCCCGAATGCGAGGTACGGCGACGTCAGGATGTCCTCGACGCTCAGCTTCACGTCCACGTCGACGTTGGGCGGATATCCGTTGTCCAATGCGGCGAGCGCCATCTCCGCCATCTGCTCGCGATCGTCGGTGACGACGATGGTCGTGATGGCCCAGTTCAGTTCGATCTCGTCGAAGCGATCCCCGGCTGCTGCGCGAATGAGCTCGACGCGTTCGAGGGTCTGCTCGAGCGTCATACCGGAGAGCTTGAGCTTGCCTTCCTTCGTGCTGGCCGGAACCACCGAGATGATGTCCGCGTACTTGGCCGCGAGCGCGAGCATGCGAGGGCCGCCGCCACCGACACAGATGGGAGGACGAGGTCCCTGCCGCGGACGAGGGCTGCCCTTGAGTCCGGAGATCTGGAAGTGCTTGCCCTCGAAGTTGCACTCCTTGCCGCGCAGCAAGGTGTCGAGGATCTCGAGGCTCTCCTCCAGCTTCTCGATGCGGATACCGGGCTTGTCGTACTGGATGCCCGCCTTGTCGTACTCGTCGCGCATCCAGCCCGCGCCGAGACCGAGCTCGAGGCGACCGCCGGACAGCACGTCGATGGTGGCGGCGTCCTTGGCGAGAATCGCCGGATGCCGGAAGCCGTTGGCGAGGACAGCCGTACCGAGCCTGATCTTGTCGGTCGCGACGGCCAGGGCGCCCAGCGCAGCGATCGGCCCGACCTGGTTGCCCAGGTGATCGGGGATCATGAAGCTGTCGTACCCGAGCTCCTCCGCCTGCTGAGCCAGCTTGACGAACTTACGCGCCCCGCCCTCCTCCGCGTTGCCTTCTCCGCCTGCCGCGAATCGGAACTTGCGCAGTGCCGTGACGTGCCCTTCTGCGGGCAGATCGGGGGCCTGGGCAGAACACATGTATAGGTCTCCTCGTGCGGTCATCTTCGGTGCCCAGCGCCAATCGCCAGCTGGTCCAAGGCGCCACTCTATCTGCTCACGACATGGGAATACACTTCGCGGGGTACGCCGGGACCACCTTTGTGCGTATTCCTCAGGTGCCCCGAGGCGACCTTGTGAGAACTACACGGGGTGCATCAGGAGTGCGGAATCTCCGGCGCCGACGAGATCAACCCGGCCGCCCAGCCCGCCGTCCACTGCGTCGACGTCGTGCCTGCATCGTCGACGACGAACGAGTTGTACGACGCGTGGACCGGGTTGCCTGCCGCACCCGCGAGGATGCCGATGCTCTGCGGAATGTTGCGCAGCGACAACCCTTCCGAGGGTGCCGCACAGATGAGGTCGCCCGCCGCGCAGATCTGATTCACGCGGTCGTTCAACGCTCCGAAACCGTCCGGACGCGCACCCGTCATCGTGATTCCCGGAAGGTCGAGACCACCGAGCGCGACCTCGGCACCGACGCCGTCGACGGGCGGTCCGATATCTGTTCCCGACGTGCCGTCGCGCCTACCGTCGGCGATCAACGTGACACCGAGGACCTTGTCCGCGGCGACGGGGCCGTTGCCCGCACCGATGTCGGCGGCGATGTCCCCGGCGATGACCGCACCCTGGGAGAAGCCGGCGAGAACGTAGCTCGTCAACGGGCAGCGATCGCTGACGCGAGCCAGTTCGGCTCTGGCCGCGGCGGTGCCTTCGGTCCTGCTGTTGTTGTAGGACTGTTGCCCGTCCGGTGGGAACGCGATCGGGTTGGAGAACTGAGCGACGTACGGAACCGTGTACACGCTCGCCCGCGACGGATCGAACTGTTCCTGCAGCGGGCGGGTCACGTTCAGCATCAGCGACGCCGGGTTGGCCGTCGGGTTGTACGGATCGTCGCCGACGGCCGACTCCCACGTTCCCGGAATCGCGATGACCGCGACGTCGGCGCAATCGGCGGGCTGCGACTGCGGCTGATCGGGCCCTGGCCCCGGCAGAGGCGACGGGATCTCCTTCGGGAGACGTCCGGCCAGCAGGTACCACAGGGCTACGACGATCAGCCCGAGAACGACCACCCCTGCGAGCAGCTTCGGCAGCAGCCTTCTCTTGCGCTTCGTTCGATTGGCCATCGACGTGTCCGTCAGGCCTTGCAGATGGTGTTCTGAGCGGACGCGATGTAGACCTGCGCGGTCTCACCTGCCTGCTCCGCGGACACCTGGGTGCCGGCGGCACTCGCCTCCACACCGACGTTGGCGGTCACGAACGTCGCGATCTCGTCGGCGGGCACGCCCTGGGACTGGGCGGAGCAGATGTACGACGCCGTCGAGATCGCGATCTCACCGTTGCCCGCAACTGTGACGCCCTGCTTCTCGAGCTCGTCGAGGAACGCCTGGCCCCGCGCGTCGACGGGTGCCTCCGTCGGCCCGGGAAATCCCTCGGGCACCGGCTGCGGCTGCTCCGGCGGTGCGGTCGCCGCATCGCCGGGGCTGGTCGTCGGAGCCGCACTCGACGTCTCCTGCGACGAGGTTGCCTCCGCGCTGGTCGTCTCCGCCGCCGTGGTGGTCGACGACGACGTGGACGGTGACCCGGTCGCGGTGGAGTCGTCGCTACCGCAGGCGACGAGCAGGCCGCCCGCGGCGACGCTCAGTACCGCCAGGGACAGTGTCCGGGAAAGAGAAGTGCGCATGATGGAGAGTCCTTCGACGTTTCGTTGGGACCATGACCCGGAGGTCGATGGGTTCACGACCGGGCGGCCGGACGGACGACGACAAACCGAGACGCTACCGACGGCCACTGAGAGAACTCTGAGGGACCCTGCAGGAGCCGACGTGCCGCGACGTCACGGCGCGATGGTCACCTTGCCGTCCTTGACGGTGATGATGCCGAACTGGAAGTTCTGCTGGATTCCGCCGCCGTCCATCTCGAACTGATCGCTCGTGACGTAGCCCAGCCGGCCGGCTTCGTAGCCGACGCTCTTCCACGCGTCGAAGATCTCGCCGTTGCGGATCGCCCAGGCACCGGTCAGGGGGCTCCAGTAGATGTTGCCGCCCTCGAACTCGTTGAACCTGCCGCCGTCCCTGATCGGGCCGAGCTCGCTGGTCTTCGGGAAGCCGAGTGGCCCGTTCTCCCACCCGATCTGGCCGTACTTTCCGAGGATCATGCCCTGCACGGAATGCGTACCGAGATCAGGGTTCCAGTACATCGCACCGATCTCGAATCCCTGGACCGCGCCGGGCTTCGACGGTGTGGCGACCTCGTCGAGCACCGGGTAGCCGAGCGGCCCGGCCTCGTAGCCCTGGCGTGCCCATTCGTCGAGGATGGCTCCTCGTACGGCGTGCGCGCCGGTCTGCGGCGTGAAGTAGACCATGCCGTTCTGGAAAGCATTGGCTCGTCCGCGGCCGTCAGGGGTTCCGAACTCACCGGTCTTCGGGAAGCCGAGGGGACCCGCAGGCCCACCCGAACCCTGGTAGTTACCGCCGATGGCTCCGGCAACGACCTGAGCGCCGGTGTCCTGGCTGAAGAACACGCGACCGAACCGGAAGTCCTGTGCACGGCCACCCGCGACGTTGTACTCCGCCGTCAGGCAGTCGCCCAGCCAGGAGTTCGCTCCCGCGGCGTTTCCGATTGCTCCGGCGACGCTGCACGACGGCTTGTCCGCCTCGACGTCGAGCGCGCTCGCGAGCTGCGGCCACAGTTGCTTGAGCTCGAACTCCCAGTACTCCCAGGTGTGCAGTCCCGACGGGCGGTAGACCACCTGAGCGGGGATGCCGAGTTTGTTGAGCTTGGTCGCGAACGTCTGCGACGTCAGGCGGGACAGGATCTCGAGGCCCATGCCGGCGTAGTTGGAGCTGACGCCGGGGATGCCCGACGGCGGATCGTACGGTCCGGCAACGCCGTTGCCGCTCGAGACGTACAGGCTCACGCCCTTCAGCTTCTCCGCGAGAAGGTACGGATCATGTTGTGCCCACAAGTCGTTCGACGGTGCGCCCCACATCGCCTTGGAGTCGAAACCACCGGCGTCCGCCATCGCGTACTGGATTGCCTGCGGCATTCCGAGGGTCGTGGTCGTCAGCATTCCGGAGAGCGACCCGGCGAACTTGAAGAAGCCTTCGTTACGAGCAGCGAGGAACATCGCAGCGGTGCCGCCCATCGACAGGCCCACGACGCCGCGGGTCTGGTTGGTGCGCCAGCTGCTTTCGAGAATCGGCGGGAGTTCCTTGGTCAGGAACGTCTCCCACTGGTAGTTCTTGCCGTTGTCCTGGTCCACCCAGTCCGAGTAGAAACTCGACTGCCCACCGACCGGCAGGACGACGTTGACGTTCTTGTCCGCGAAGTAGGACTCCGCGTCGGTCTCGGCGGTCCAGCCGTTCTCCATGTCGGTGGCACGCAGACCGTCGAGCATCCACACCGACGGGAACGTCGCCTGGGGGTTGATGTTCCAGTCACGAGCGAGCAGGAGCTGAACCTGGATGGGCGTTCCCATCGACGGGGAGTCGATCCAGAGGGCCACGCGGCGGTCGGACAGCCAGTCGACGGCCGTGACGCTCGCACCGGACGGGGCCTGAGTCTGCGACGGCGCGGTCAGGGCCGTCGGCGCGGCCTGAGCGATGCCTGCGGCTCCGAACGGGGAGATCAGCGCAGCAGCGACGACTGCAGCCGTCGCCATCCGGCGAGCTCCTGCTTTCGTGGATTTTGCTTGCCAGGCCGCCGTTCCGGCCGTTCGACCCCGGCCGAACCTGTTGGACCCAGTACGCATGGTGGTGACTCTCTTTCTCTTACCTGATCAAGTCCGCACCGAACGCATGAGTCGCAGACTTGTAGTTCTCAAGTCTTTCTACACGCGAAGTGCGTCGGTCAGGCCGAGGCTCGCTGTGACTGATGGTGCAATTGTGAATCAGGAATCGTCGAGATCCCGCGACACTGCTGATCGAGGCCAGAAACGCACCGATGCCGCCCTGCGCACGGCAGGACGGCATCGGCGAGAGAAGCACAGGTCAGGCGTTCAGAGCCTCGAGGATCTGGCCACGAGCCTTGAACAGCTCGGCGGACCAGTAGGGCCAGCTGTGAATGCCGTTGCTCGGGAAGCTGAAGGTAGCCGGGATTCCGAGCGTTGCCAGGCGGACCTGGAATGCGCGGCTGTTGGCCAGTGCGAGAGCTTCCAGTGCCATGCCGTTCGCGGTGTTGTAGAAGTCGATCGGGGCGCGCGGCTTGTCGAACTCACCGGGCAGACCCGATGCGGCGGAGACGTACAGCGACAGTCCACGAAGCTCGGGAGCGAACACGAACGGATCGTTGCGTAGCCATGCCGGGCTCCACGGCGGTCCCCACATGGAGTCGACGTTGAACCAGGACTGGCTCAGCATCGCGACACGAATGGCTTCACGCATGCCGGGAGCGGAGATGTTGAGGTAACCGGAGAACGAGCCGGCGAACTTGAACTGATCGCGGTGGTACGCGGCCAGCGTCAATGCAGCCGAGCCGCCCATGGAGATTCCCAGAACGGCGTTGTTGGAGCGCGAAACTCCGTAGCCCTCGAGGAAGGCAGGCAGATCCTGCGTCAGGAACGTCTCCCACTTGTAGGTGACTTCCTGGCCGTTGAGGTTCGACGCCGCGTACCAGTCGCTGTAGAAGCTGGCCTGGCCACCGACCGGCATGACGAGGGTGACGTCGTCGCCTGCGAACTGATCCTGGGCGTTGGTCTCGAAGGTCCACGCGTTGCGATCGTCGCGGGCGCGGAGGCCGTCGAGCAAGTAGAGGGCGGCGTTGCCACCGCGAGCGGCCCACTGGACCTGGACCTTGATCGGGCCCATTTCGGACGGTACCCAGAGATCTTCACGTCCACCGGCAGGAGCCTTGTGCACGACCGCGGTGGGCGCTGCAACTGCTGCTGCTCCACCGACGACACCGGCTGCGAGGGGAAGGACCAGCGCTGCTGCGCCGAGTCCGAGCAGTCGCTGCCGCCATCGTTTGGTCACACTCGGTTTGTTCGAGGGGCCGGAAAATCGCATGGATCGTGCTCTCTCTCGTTCTGCTGCGGTCTCCGCGATCTGCGGCCCCCGGCATTCCAACAGGGCTGTCTTCGGCCCCGTCGGGCCGTAGTACTGGGTATGAAGTTGTGAAGCGCACACGTCCAGTGGACATACGCACCGAAGGGAGGTTATTCCACTCCTTCGCCCCGAAGCAAAACTGTGATCTGCATCTCGTGCTTGCTTCGAGGGCGATATCAGACTGTGACACTATCCCGCGCGACCGCCGCAGGCCACCCTGTCAAACCAGTGATTTCTCACAAAACAAGGTGGCCTGCGGGTGTCGAGCGGGCTGAATCAGCCGATGTTCGCGCTGAGATCCGGTGCCATGATGTGCGCCTGCTCCTGCCAGTAGCCCCACTGGTGGGTGCCGACGGCAGGGAACGCATATGTGACATTGTTCGCACCGATGCTCGCCATGCGAATCTGGAACGCGCGGCTGTTCGCCAGTGCGATCGCCTCGAGGCCCATTGCATTGCCGGTGTTGTAGTAGTCGATGAAGCTGCGCGGGCGGTCGAGACCACCGGGCAGACCACTACCTGCGAAGACCCACACTCGGGTGCCGTTGTCACGCAGACGCGGAGCGAAGACGAACGGGTCGTTGCGCAGCCACGCCGGATCCCACGGAGGTCCCCACATGGCGTCGATGTTGTAGCGACCGGAATCCAGCAGCGCCACTCGCATGGCCTCGCGCATTCCGGGTGCCGAGATGTTCAGGTAACCGGACAGCGAACCCGCGTAGGAGAACTGATCCGGGTGGTACGCCGCCAGCGTCAACGCCGCGCTTCCGCCCATGGAGATGCCGACGACGCCGTTGCGGTTGGGATTGAACCCGAGACGGTCCCGCAGGTTGTTGCGCAGGTTCTGCGTCAGGAAGGTCTCCCACTTGTACGTGGACTTCTGACCGTTGAAGTTCGACGGCGCGTACCAGTCCGAGTAGAAGCTGGACTGTCCACCGACAGGCTGAACGACGTTGATGTTCCACGACGCAAGGTAGGCACCTGCGTCGGTCTCGTGCTCCCAACCGGAGATGTCGTTGGTGGCGCGGAGTCCGTCCAGCAAGTAGACGACGCGGTCGGTGTTGCCGTCGGCCGCACGCCAGATCCTGCTCTTGATCGGGCCCATGCTCGAATCGGTCCAGAAATCCTGGGCACCGGGATCGAACGCGGCGCTGGCGGTCGCACCTGTTCCGACCACGGCCAGACCGAGCGGCAGTGCAACAGCCATCACCAGAGATGTAGCTATCCGGCGGAGGCGCCCCCCGGCACCCTTCTTCGTTCTACCCAGCATGCATTCGACCTCTCAGCAGTGTCGGTGAACCGCGCAGTCACTGCACGTAACACCCGTTTCGGCGGTCATGCCCCTCCATCGACGCTCATCGAGAGCGCTGACCCGGCCGACAGACCAGGGGCAGTCACACATATCTTTCGCATACATCGTCCGTGAGGCGCTGTCCGTTACCGAAATGAGATATCCCATCTTGGCGACGAACGGATTGCGACGCGACCCGATCGACTAATTGTGACCTTCCAGAATCGGAGGCTCCAAACCACATCGTTGTATTTCGTATTCCGGAACGCGATCGAATCGATATCCGGCGTAGAACAGCGACCGCTTGATGTTGCGAACGAACAATTCCTTCGTCAACGGCGCCCGGTACGACGCGATGAGCTCCTGCGTGTCCGCGCAGGACAACGCGACGCGAGCCTGCGTCACCCAGTCCTCGTCCATGTACCACGGCAGATACGGGTGCTCTCCGACCATTCCGAGATCCGCGACGACCCAGTCCGGGTACAGGTTCTTGTCGTGACCGATGCGGCCGTTCTCCAACCTCTCGGTGTGCGACGCCAGCGGGTACGCCAGACCCATCTGGTCGATCACCCGAACGTCGAGGCCGACGTTCATGCTGGTCATGCCCAAGTTGAGAAAGAACACCGTGTGGCCGGCGCCGCCGGGAGGAATCGGCAACGGTGGCGGTACGACATCCCAGTAGGTGAACTGTGCGCTCGGCAGCAGCAGACCGCCGTCCGGGGTGTTGTCGATGGCTTCGACCATGGCGCGCATGCGTGGGTAGTCCAGGTAGTCCGACGCCAGGATCGGATGCGCATGACCGGTGTTGAGCGCGTAGAACGCACGCTCGTCGACGATGCCGGATCTTCCGACGATCGAGCCCTCGGGCATACCCGTCGTGTTCGCCGCGAAGAACGCCCACACGACCGTCGTGACCCACACGAGACCTCCGACGGCGAAGACGACCACCTGACGGACGTCGGACATGCTCGTCGGGACTCGGAGCGGTACGACCGCCACCGGCAGCAGAAGGGTGAAGAGGGCGGGCAACAGGGTCCGTCCGTGCATGAAGTCGCCGCCGACGCGCACCGCGTAGACCAGCGACAGCACGCCACCCACCAGAACGAACACGACGACGGCCGTCGGGCTGCGGAGCCAACCCTGCGCGTCACGGATGGTGCGCGGAACCGTCGGGCGCGACGAGGACACCACACCCGCGAGCAGGAGAAGGATCAGTGGGAGCCACAGCATGTACGGGCCGAGCAGGTTCCACAGGTAGTCGAACCCCTGCGCCCACTTGGCTCCGCCTGCATCCTTGGACACCGCGGTGTTGGGATACGGCAGACCGTAGTAGCCCATCCGCCAGATCTGGTACAGCACCGGCGTCGCACCCGCGACAGCGAAGACGAGGACGCGACTCGGCCAGCTCTGCCGGGCCACGAAGATCATGACGAGCGACAGACCGGACAGGATCACCAGCTCCGGACGCACCAGCGGGCCGAGGCCGGCCCAGAACGCCAGGAACAGCACGCCCACGGTGCTGGTGTCCCGAGTCGCCCAGCGCACCATCAGCAGCCACAGCACGGCGATCCAGAAGATCACCAGGCAGGTCTCGAGCCCGGACGTCGCGAAATCACGTGCCGGAGGAACCGCGATGTAGACGAGCACCCCGGCCGGAAGGAACGCGGTGATGCCGCCGGTCCAGCGACCGGCGCGATGCAGCGTGAACGTTCCGATCATGGCCACTGCGACGGCTGCAGTCGACAGGACGAGCGCGATCGTGAGCACCACGTACTCGAGGCGCACCTCGCTGAGCCAACTGCCCGCGTACACCAGGTAGGTCCAGATGGTGCTCGTGTTCGTCTCGACGCGTTCGCCTGCGTTGAACACCGGCCCGTTGCCCGCCAACAGGTTGCGCACCGTGCGGAGGACGATCAGCCCGTCGTCGGCGATCCAGCGCCGTTCCCAGGCCCCGATGAAAAAGAGCACCGACGTCACGATGACGCCGACGGCGAAGATCGCCTTGCTCGTCAGGCCCCCGCGCGAAGCCTGCTGATCTACCTCAGCCGGCGACGTATACAGCGACACCGACTACTCCGATCCACGCAAGAGCCAGCACCTGCAGCACCCTGTCGCCGAGCGCGATCTCTTCGGGCTCACCGGCCTGCCCACCGTCGACATCCACCGCGTAGCGCAGGATCGCGATCGTGAACGGAATCATCGAGATGGCGAACCAGTTCGTGTTCGTCTCGGCGTCTTGTTCGAAGGCCCACAGTCCATAGCAAATCACGACTGCCGTGGCGGAGAGCGTCCAGACGAAGCGAAGGTAGGTGGTGGTGTAGTTCTCGAGAGACTTGCGGATCTTCGCGCCGGTGCTCTCCGCGAGCTGAAGCTCGGCGTAGCGCTTACCTGCGGCCATGAACAGCGAACCGAACGCCATGATCAACAGGAACCACTGCGACAGCGGAATCGACGCGGCGACGCCACCGGCGATTGCGCGCAGCAGGAAGCCGGACGACACGATGCAGATGTCCAGCACGGCCTGATGCTTGAGGCCGAAGCAGTACGCCAGCTGGATCGCGATGTAGACGCCGATGACCAGGGCAAGCTTCCAGTTGGCGATGAACGACAGGCCGATCGCACCACCCAGACACACCACAGCCATCGCGTACGCGAGGTTGACCGGAAGGACACCCGCGGCGATCGGACGGAAACGCTTGGTGGGGTGGGCTCGGTCGGCTTCGACGTCCATCGCGTCGTTGACGAGGTAGACACCCGACGCCGCGAGGCAGAACACGACGAACGCCAGCGCGACCGGCGCCAGCACATCGGCCTGCGTCACCGAACCAGCGGCGAGCGGCGCCGCGAGAACGAGAACGTTCTTGACCCACTGACGTGGACGAAGCGCCTTGATCACACCGTCGATCAGATTCTTCGGTGGCGCTCCGACGGCGGTGGCTTCCTCGCTCATTTGTCTCCTTCGAACTTGCACACTGCGGCTGCAGACAAAGCGCCGAGCGCAGATCCTGCAAGAACATCTGTGGGGTAATGCACGCCGAGCACCAGCCGCGACAGCAACATCGGCGGTACCAGGACCGCAGGCAAGGGTAGCCCCGTCAACCGACCGAGCAACACGGCGGCTGCTGTGGTCGACGTGGCGTGCGAGGACGGGAAGCTGAGCTTGCTCGGTGTCGACACGTTGATCTTCACCGACGGATCGTTGGGACGAGGGCGCCTGATGATGCGCTTGACGACTATCGACGCGGCGTGCGCGCCGACTGCTCCGACGGCCACTCCCGCCCACTGCCTGCGCCGCCCGGGATCGGCGACGGCGCCGATGCCTGCCACAGCCACCCAACCGAGTGCGTGCTCGCCGAAGTGGGACATGCCCCTCGCGACCGACACCACGCCGGGCTGTGCACCGATCGTCGACTGGATCGCCGACAGGACGCGCACCTCGGCGGCGGATTCGGTCTGGTTCTTACGCCTCGTAACGAAAGACACGTTCCCAGGTTTCCTTACTGGTGAGGTGAGGGACGGCGTCGCGGTAGCGACCCTTCAGTTCGGGGAACCGGCGCGACAGTTCGGCTCGCAGCGACATCGCTTCCTTCAGCAGCGCTGCTGCCTTGTCTCGGTCGCGCTGGCGGTAGACGACCCCTCGCCCGTCGGCGGTGGTGACGGTGACGCCGTCCACCTGCGACAGCAGGAACCAGCGAGCGTCGAGTGTCGGGACATTGAGCTGCGGGCGCTCGTGGTGCCGCTCGTGTGCGGGCCGGACATTGTGCAGCAGTCCCGACGCGAGGCGCTTGACCTTCGCGAGCGGGTTCTTCGGCTCGCCGACGGCTCCGACTTCCTCACCGGATGCGTGCGGCAGTTCCGTCGAGGATCCGACGACGACGGCGTCGGGATAGGTCTTGCGCAGTGCGTGCACCTCGCCGAGCGACGTGGGGAGGATGTCGAGGATGTGCTCGGGTCCGGCGAGGAAGTCGCGGATCGCCTTGTTCTGGATCGCGACGGTGGAGTACTCCAGGCACAGCAGGTGCTTGACGGTCGCCTTGACGGTGTCGACCACGATGCCGCGTCCGTTGCCCGGAGCGTGCAGCGCGGCGACCACCAGGCGGTTGCGGAGGTGGAAGTACGCCTGCCAGTCGATGGCGTCGTCCTTGTCGCTCCACGCCATGTGCCAGATCGCGGCACCCGGCAAGGTGACCGTCGGATATCCGGCTTCCCGTGCGCGCAAACCGTATTCGGCGTCGTCCCACTTGATGAACAGCGGCAGCGGCTGGCCGATCTCCTCGGCGACGACGCGGGGGATCATGCACATCCACCAGCCGTTGTAGTCGACGTCGATGCGGCGATGCAGCAGCTTCGACGAGCGCAGCGGGTCCTCGGAGAAATCGTGGTCGTACTCCACGTTCTGAGCGCCGGTCCACATGAAGTTGCCGCGGTTGATCACTTCACCCATGACGTGCAGGTGACTGCGCGCCTGCAGGTTCAGCATCTGACCGCCGACCAGGGTGGGGACCTTGGCGAACCGCGACATCGCGAGCGCACGCAGAATCGAGTCCGGCTCGATCTCGATGTCGTCGTCCATGAACAGGATGTGCTGCGCCGACGTGTTCTTCAACGCCTCGTACATGATGCGGCTGTATCCGCCGGAGCCACCGAGGTTCGCTTGATCGTGGACCGCCAACTTGCCGCCGAGACCGGCTGCGGCCTCGTCGAACCCGGGCTCGTCCTTGGCCTTGCGGGTGCCCTGATCCGGCATGATGACGGCCTCGACGACGTCGAGAACCAGCGGGTCCGAGCCAAGCGCGACAAGGGCTTTCACGGCGTCGGTGGGACGGTTGAACGTCGGGATGCCGACGGCGACGCTCGCCTCACCCGGTGCGTCGATCGGCGCGTACCAGCCGGCGCTCTCGAGAACGACCTCGGAGTCGGAGGTGATGTCGAACCAGATCCAGCCACCGTCCTCGAACGGACCGAGGTCGATCTCGAATTCCTGCGCCGCATCACTCGGGGTCACTTCGCGACCTTCGACGTGAATGCGCGACGCATCGGCCTTGGACCGGTAGACGTCGACTCGGCAGTGCCCGGAAACCTCGACACGCAGCACGACGGACTTCAGAATGCTGTAGCGACGCCAGTAGCTCGCCGGGAACGCGTTGAAGTACGTCGCGAAGGACACCTCGGACTCCGCACCGATGGCGACGGACGTACGCGAGACCGAGTGTGCCCGTCGGGCATTGGTTTTGGCTTCTTCGAGGTACAGGGTGCGTACGTCGAGCGGCTCCCCGGACCGCGGCAGCAGAATCCGCTGCAGCAGTGATTTGCCGAGAACAGGTGCTACGTCGGCGATTCCGTCGTCGAGCAGATGTTTGGCAGTCATTTGTCCCCCGCCAGCGACGCACCGGTCTCGAAATGCGGTGCGAGCGTGTTGTCGTACAGGTTCAGCGCGCTGGCGATGGCCATGTGCATGTCCAGGTACTGGTAGGTGCCGAGCCGGCCACCGAACAGCACCTTGTTCGACGCGGTTTCCGCCTTGGCGCGGTTCCGGTACGCCTCGAGCTTCTGCCGGTCGTCGGGGGTGTTGATGGGGTAGTACGGCTCGTCGCCGCTCTCGGCGAACCGAGAGAACTCGCGCATGATGACCGTCTTGTCGGCCGGGTACTCCCGCTCGGGGTGGAAGTGACGGAACTCGTGGATACGGGTGTAGCCGACGTCGCCGTCGTTGTAGTTCATCACCGGCGTTCCCTGGAAGTCACCCGTCGGCAGCACCTCGGTCTCGAAATCGAGTGTGCGCCAGCCGAGTTCACCTTCGGAGTAGTCGAAGTACGCATCCAGCGGGCCGGTGTAGACGATCGGCGCGTCCGGGCTTTCCTTCGTCAGTTCCTCGCGGACATCGAACCAATCGGTGTTCAAGCGAACCTCGATGAGGTCACTGGCCGCCATGTTCTCGAGCCACGCGGTGTAACCGTCGACGGGAAGACCCTCGTAGGTGTCGTTGAAGTAGCGATTGTCGAAGTTGTAGCGCACCGGCAAACGCGTGATGTTGCCTGCGGGCAGATTCTTCGGGTCGGTCTGCCACTGCTTGGCCGTGTAATCGCGGATGAACGCCTCGTACAGGGGGCGACCGATCAGCGAGATCGCCTTCTCCTCGAGGTTCTGCGCATCCTTCGCGTCGAACTCGCTGGACTGCTCCTCGATGAGAGCGCGAGCCTCCGCCGGCGAGTAGTACTTGCCGAAGAACTGAGAAATAAGGCCCAGCCCCATCGGGAACTGGTACGACTGGCCCTTGTGCATCGCGAACACACGGTGCTGATAGCTCGTGAACTCCGTGAATTCGTTCACGTACTCCCACACACGCTTGTTCGACGTGTGGAACAAGTGGGCACCGTACTTGTGGATCTCGATACCCGTCTCCGGCTCCGCCTCCGAATAGGCATTACCGCCCAGGTGGTGGCGACGATCCAACACGAGCACGCGCTTGCCCAACTGGGACGCTGCACGCTCCGCCA
The DNA here is from genome assembly GCF_002259425.1 of Rhodococcus sp. 14-2470-1a. Lineage (NCBI taxonomy): Bacteria > Bacillati > Actinomycetota > Actinomycetes > Mycobacteriales > Nocardiaceae > Rhodococcus > Rhodococcus sp. 14-2470-1a. The sequence continues at coordinate 120,710 of NZ_NPFZ01000027.1, read as the reverse complement.
CGGTCAGGCCGAAGAACCCCGATCCGACGACGATCAGGTCGAATCGGCCGGTCACGGATGCATCGGATGAGGTGGGCTCAGGGCTTACAGCAGTCACGGGCAACCAGGGTATCCGACAGCGGAGCATTCACTTCCCATGGTCACTCCTGCAGGCTCCGCTCCCGGCCTCCCATGGTCACTCCTGCAGGCTCCGCTCCCGGCCTCCCATGGTCACTCCTGCAGGCTCCGCAGGTACTCGTCAGCGCCGAGCACGCAGTACGTAGATATCCATCACCCAGCCGTGTCTAGCCTTCAGCTCGGCCCGGATCGACGCGATCTCGTCGATGACGTCGTCGAGATCGCCCGCCACCAACTTTTCATCTTCCGTTCCCAGGTTGGCACCCCAGTAGATGTCCCATGGCCGCGATCCGACCAACTCCCGGCAGGCCAAGCCGCCGTCGAGCATCACGACGAGATTGTCCGCACCCGCCGCGACGTCCTTCTGCAAAGCCCGGCCCGTGGTGATCACGATCGGTCCACCGATGCGGTTCAGCACGATCCGATGCGACGCCGCCAGCATCGACACACTGCTCACACCCGGCGTGACGTCGAACTCCACGCCCAACTGCTCGGCGACACGAATGGTGCTGTCGTAGAGCGACGGGTCACCCCACACCAGAAAACCCACGACAGTGTCCGACGGCAGGCCGTCCAGGACCTCCCGGTACGCGCGCGCCCGGGCCTCGTGCCAGTCGGTCACCGCCGTGCCGTAGTCACTCGGCTTCCGATCCCGCGCCGGGTCCGGCACCTGAACGACGCGGTAGTCCCCCGTCACATGGCGCCGAAGAATCTCCGTCCGCGCCTCGGCCAGATCGCCGACGCCGTCGCCCTTGTCGGCAACGAGAAAGACATCCACCTGCTGGAGCTTCTCGATCGCCTGCACCGTCACCTGATCCGGATGCCCTCCACCGACACCGACGAGATGGACCTTCATGTCCTGGCTCGGTTCACGTCGTACAAATGAGACTCCACAGCAAGCCTTTCGGGTCGTTCCCGTCCGGGCGCGCGGCCGAGGGCCGGGCCGACCAGAATCACCGCTGCTTGTCTCAATCCGGCGGCGTCGACCTGATCCGCGATGTCCGCGAGGGTGCCCGTCAATGTCAGCTGGTCCGGCTTGCTGGCGTGGAAGACGACGGCGGCCGGGCAGTCGGCACCGTAGTACCCCGTCAACTCGTCGGCGAGCTGTCTCGTGCGAGTGATCCCCAGATGCAGCACGAGCGTCGACCCGGTCGCGGCGAACGCGGCCAGCTTCTCGCCGTCGGGCATCGCCGTCGAACGGGCATGAGCTCGCGTCAACACCACCGACTGGGCTACTTCCGGGACCGTGAGCTCGACGCGCAACTCGGCCGCAGCAGCCGCGTACGCGGGCACGCCAGGCGTGACGTCCCACGGAACACCCGCTTCGTCGAGACGCGCGGACTGCTCGGCGAGCGCCGAGTAGAGAGATGGATCACCCGAGCACAGCCGTGCGACGTCTTCCCCGCGCTCGTGCGCGCCGACGAGTTCCGCGGTGATCCGATTTAGGTCGAGCTTCGCGGTATCGACTTTCCGCGCGCCCGGAGGGCAGTGGTCCAGAATCGCGTCGTCTATGTAGGTACCTGCATAAACGCATACCGGGCTGGTGCGTAGATGCTCGACGGCTCGCAGCGTCAGCAGATCTGCTGCGCCCGGTCCCGCGCCGATGAAGTGAACAGTCACGGAACAAACCTATGCCGACGCGCCGTGGGCCGGTCAATCCATGAGGTGGCTAACTCTCAAGCTAAGGTTTAGCCTTGTGTCGGATGAGGTTGATGTGACTCCTGTGACAGAAGAGTAGTCAACCTCGAAGCAATTCGCAAGCCTGTTCGAATCGTGTCGGACAGGCAGGCACCAACAACCAGGGAGTACCGCCTTGCACCGTCGAACGAAGCCGTCGATCGTTCTCGGCGCTGTCGCCTTGCTGGCCGTCGCGAGTCCCGTGGCGGTCTACAGCATTTCCGGCGACTCCGCGTCCACCGATGTTCGATCGGCAAACGAGACCACCCCTGTGACCGTGCCGACCAAGATCGTCGAAACAGCACTGACTGCGGCACCGGACATCGTCGTTCCTCTGCAGGAACTGACGGGTCTGCCGTTGCCCGACCTGCGCCTGTCCGATCTGAAGTACCTGCCGCTTCCGGACAACATCACCATCCCGCCGATCCAGATTCCCGAAATCCCCGGCATCACCGTGCCGTCCCCGACGAGCCCGTCGGCCCAGGCGCCGGTGCCGGGCCGTAACGACGTCGCGGCCCCGATCGCCCCGCCTGCTGAACTCCCGGCCGGCGACGACCCGGGCGCCCCGCTCGGAGCGGTCGTGAAGGAACTGCGTCAGGACGATCCGTTCAGCATGGTCGCGTTGACGTCGACCGCCGTGGACGGTGCCGTCGCGCAGGTTCGTCGCCAGCTCGACGACGGGTCCTGGGGTCCGTGGATCGCAACCGAGCCGATCGACACCGCAGCCAGCGACGTCGCGGCCGAGCCGGACAAGAAGGGCACCGAGCCCATCTTCGTCGGAGCCACGAAAGCCGTTCAGCTTCTTCTGACACCGCCTGCCACTCCCGCTGCGCCGGCACCCGAACCCGCCCCCGCCCCCGCGGCGGCACCCGCACCGGAACAGGAGCTGGGATACACCCCGGCATCGGTTTCGAAGCCGCTGCGTCAGCAGGACACTCCCGTAGCGGATGCGCTGGCCGACATCAGCGCAGTGTTGATCCAGCCAGGCAGCTCCCCCGCCGATTCAGCGCTCGCCGACATCGCGACTCCGGTCGCGGGCAACGCAGGACCGAAGGTCATCTCGCGATCACAGTGGGGCGCCGACGAGTCGATCCGTTGCGCCACACCGACGTACGACGACTTCCTCGGCGGTGCGACGGTGCACCACACCGCCGGCAGCAACGAGTACTCCAAGAACGAATCGGCCGAGATCGTGCGGGCGATCTACGCCTACCACGCACAGACGCTCGGCTGGTGCGACATCGGCTACAACGTGCTCGTCGACAAGTACGGTCAGATCTTCGAAGGCCGCGCAGGCGGACTCGACCGTCCCGTCCAGGGCGCACACGCCGGTGGCTTCAACGAGAACACCATGGGCATCGCAATGATGGGCGACTACTCCAGCGAAGCACCGTCGACCGAAACCCTCGACTCGGTGGGCAAGTTCCTCGGATGGCGTTTGGGCAAAGCAGGTCTCGACCCACACGGTGAGACGACGATGACGAGCGAAGGCACCAACTTCACCTTCGTCGGCAAGGGCCAGAGCGTCGACCTGCCGGTCATCTTCGCGCACCGCGACGTCGGCAACACCGCATGCCCCGGTGACGGCGCCTACGCCAAGATGGACGAAATCCGCGACATCGCCGCCGCGAACCTCGGCGGCGGAGGAAGCGTCGACACCGCTCCGGCACCGTCCGACACGGAATCCGACACCACCACGGATTCGTCCCTGCCGACCTCCGACGCGAGCAGCACTCTGGGAGAAAACATTCCAGGACTTGTCGACGAGTTGGTTCGCCTCGCCAGTTCCAACCCCATCGCCCAGAAGTGGCTGGCATCCGGCGGCGAAACCGGTACCCTCGGCACCCCCGTCAGCGGCCTCGTCCAGGTCAAGGGCGGAGGCGAAGCCGCACAGTTCGCCAACGGCTCCATCTTCACTTCCCTTGCCGGCCAAGCCGTTGCCGTGATAGGAAAAATCTTCGAACAGTTCATGGCACTCGGCGGAGAGAACGGCGAACTCGGCTTGCCGACCACCGACGAATACCGCGTCCCCGAGGGTCTGCGCACCGACTTCGAAAACGGTTCACTGATCTTCAACGAGCTCACCGGCATCGTCACCACGGTCATCAAAACCTACAACGACACCTACGAGCAGCAGATGCAGAACCCCGTCGCAGCCCCGATCGAGCCGGCCCCGGCCCCGGAGCCCGCACCGGCACCGTAAATCACCACCCTCAGTCGAGCGGCGATTCGAATCCACCGAATCGCCGCTCGACCCATCTCCGCCCCCTCCCCCACCGACCGCACCGATGACCGAATGAACCGTTCGGTCACTTGGAGTGACCGAACGCCACGTTCGCTCCCGTCGGGGGGGCGAAACCCGCATGCGTACGCGCCCGATGCAATGGATTGCCCGATACTTCGACGATCAGCGGAAGTCCGCCGATTTCGAAAGTATCGGGCAATTCATCTCACTGCGCATGTACCGGCGCCGCTCAGCTACCTGCCTTCCGGCAGCAGCGTCGACGCGATCGTCGTCAGAGCCTTGACTGCCGATGTGGCGTCGAGCTGGCACTGAGCTTGTACAACAGCGCCATCGATCGCCACTGCGAGCGCTTGTGCCGCGCGGGTTCGGTTGGGGCCCGGCGGAAGTGTCGCTTTGATAGCCCCGACCATATCGGCCTTGTGGCGAGTGGCGATCTCGTACACCTCCGGCAGTTCAGCCCCGATCTCGTTGACACTGTTGATGAAGGCGCATCCTCGGAAGGTATCCGAGGTCAGCCACTCCTCGACTGCCGAGACCACCACGGGCCTGCGACGGTTGCCTGCAGCGTAGCGGTCCAACGCGTCGACGAACCACTCCATCCAACGCCGATGCCGTAGGTCCAGGAACGCCAGGATCAGCGTGTCTTTGCTTGGGAAGTGGCGATAGAAGGTCACCTTTGTGACGCCTGCCTCCGCGATCACTTTGTCCACACCGGTTGCTCGAATTCCTTCGCGGTAGAACAGCCGATACGCGGTGGCCAGTATCCGCTCCCGAGCGGGGAGGGCCGACACGTCGACCTGCGGATCAAGAGTCTGGGAGATGCTCACGTCGCAAGAGTAGACAAATCTGTCCACCGGCGCCACATGCATGTGGACAAGCCTGTCTACATGGCGTACGTTCTTGCCATGTAGACAGCATTGTCTACATGGCAGAGCGCCTCGACCAACCCTCGAAGCGAAGGACGATCAATGACTGCAAATGTGGAAACCACCACGAAGCCACCGGTTCCGCCGTTCACCGACGAATCAGCGGTACAGAAAGTCAGGCTGGCCGAAAATGCCTGGAACAGCCGTGATCCCGAGGTGGTTGCGCTGGCCTACTCGATCGACAGCGTCTGGCGGAATCGGTCCGTTTTCGTGACCGGCCGTGCGCAGATCGTCGAATTCCTTAGCGGTAAATGGAACCACGAGCACGAGTACCGCCTCATCAAGGAACTGTGGGCGCACAGTGACGACCGTATTGCCGTCCGCTTCGCCTATGAGTATCAGGATGATTCGCGTCAATGGTTTCGAGCCTACGGCAACGAGAATTGGCTCTTCGACAAGGACGGCCTGATGACGCACCGCCACGCAAGCATCAACGACGTGCCGATCGACGAAAGCGAGCGCAAGTTCTTCTGGGACCGGAATGCACCGCGACCGGCGGAGCATCCGAGCCTGTCCGACCTCGGCTTGTGACCACCTGATGCGCCGCGTTCCGCTCCGTCCGCGCACCAGCCAACCGTCGAGGCGAGGGCGACCGAATGAACCGTTCGGTCACTTGGAGTGACCGAACGTCACGTTCGCTCCCGTCAGGGGGGCGAAACCCGCATTCGTGCACGCCCGATGCAATGGATTGCCCGATACTTCGACGAACCGCGGAAGTCCGCTGATTTCGAAAGTATCGGGCACTCCGTCCCACCCACTCGCACCGGCCGGCGCCGCCAACGCGGCCCGGGTGAGTGAGCGAAAGTGCCGTTCGGTCACTTCAAGTGACTGAACGTCACGTTCGGTCCGGAGACGGAGCTCACCACCAGCGTTCGAGGACTCTGGCCACGCCGTCGTCGGCGTTGGTTGTGGTGATTTCGTCGGCTGCGGCGACTGCTGCGGGGTGTGCGTTGCCCATTGCGACGCCGAGGCCGGCCATGTGCAGCATGGGGACGTCGTTGGGCATGTCGCCGAATGCTGCGATGTCGGCGGCCTGGACGTTGAGGCGTTCGGCGACGAGGGCGAGGCCCGATGCTTTGGTCACGCCGGGTGCGGAGAGTTCGATCAGTCCGTTGTCGGTGGAGAAGGTGATGTCGGCTCGGCCGTCGACGAGGGGTGCCAGGGCGGCCACCATGTCTCCGCTGGACGCGCTGGAGAGCCGGATCAACAGTTTTACGGCGGGGACGTCGATGACCTCGGCCAACGACACTTCGGTGTTGTCGGGGTTGAGCCATGCGTGTTCGTAGCCGGGCGAGCTGACGAACTGCGGTGTGGCGGCGTCGTGCGCTGTTTCGCCGACGCGTTCCGCGGCCAGCCCGCAGCCCGGCAGGGCTTGGTATGCGAGGTCTGCGAGCCAGTGCAGCGTCTCCCCGGTCAGAACCTCGGCGTCGAGGATCCGGTCGGTGCCGGCGTCGTAGATGACGGCGCCGTTGGCGCAGACGCACATGGGCGCGAAGCCCAGCTGGTCGACGACAGGGGAAATCCAGCGTGGCGGACGACCCGTCGACAGGACGAACGGTGTGCCGGCGCCGACCATCGCCAGTACAGCGCGTCGGGTGCGCTCGGTGACCTTCTCGCGGTGGTCGAGGAGCGTTCCGTCGACATCACTGGCGACGAGGCGGGGTGCGCGGCTGGTGGTAGGCATCGAGGTCATTGTGCCTGAGGTGGCTCCGGCAGTGCCCGCCGCTGGGTCCCTTAGACTTGCGAACCGACGAGGGAGGGAGCCGACGATGCCCGGGGTGTCCGAGGATTCGCCCGACGCCCGGATCGTTGCCGCGCTGGTCGCAGGCCAACTTTCGGGCCTCGGCGACGCGTACGACAGGCATTCCGGCCACCTGTTCAGCTACGCGAAGGCAATGCTGGCCGACGAGGACGCCGCTGCCGACGTCGTCCACGACACGATGCTCATCGCCGCACGGCGGAGTGCTGTGCTTCGCGATCCGGAACGATTCCGGGCCTGGCTGTACGCGATCGCTCGGGCCGAGTGCCTGCCCCGCCCACGCCGCGACCGGTGCGACTTCACATCGACGATCGCTCCCGATGCCAGCGACGAGGAACGGTCCGTTCAGGAGTTCGTCGCGACGGCGGCAACTGCCTCGAGCGCCGAGCACCGTGAGGTCCTCGACCTGCGTATTCGTCACGGACTCGCCGACGCCGACGTCGCCGCGGTGCTGGGGATCGGAACACGTCGGGCGTCGACGCTGATCTCCCGGGCGCGAGAGGAGCTCGAGCGTTCGGCCGGAGCCGGGCAGGAGCGTGTCGTCGGAGCTGCCGCGATTCTCCGGCTGTTTCCGCTGGCAACCGCGCCGTTCGGGCTGCGGGAGAAAATTCTGACCGACTCCGAGATGGGGGTCGTCGTGAACACCACCACTCTCGATCGGACCGACCGACTCGGCTTCCCGACGCACGGTCCGGCCTCCGGGAAGGTCGTGTGGGCGGCAGTCGCCGGCGTTGCTCTGCTGATCGCCGCGGGTATCGGATTCCTGGTGGCAGAGCCCGCGAGCCGCCCGACGGCGCCGGCGCAGGTCGACGTCGCACCCGGCCCCGTCCCGAGGACCATGCCCACCACGACGACCGAACCGCCGTCCCCGTCGCCCGCGGCCCCGACGACCTCCACCGCCGAGGTCGCCACGGTGGTCCCGGAATCGCCTGCTCCCGCCGTCGTACCTCCCGCACCGGCACCCGTCACCACCACCGCCGCCGTCGTGCCGACGACGACTGCCCCACCGGTGACGACCACCGATCCACCCGTCACGACGACCGAACCCACCACGACCACGCCGAACGCTCCCGCGACCACGACGACCCAGTCCCAGCCCGAGAACGGCTGAGTTTCTCAGCATCGATCCGTACACTCGGCGGGATGCTCATGACGCAAGATGCTGCGCGGGCCGCTCGCTGGCGCGGCTTCCACGCCTACCTCGACGTGGCCGTCGTCGTGCTCGTGTTGATCGCAACGAACCTCATCGCGCATTTCACGACGGTGTGGGCCAGCATCGCGACGGTCCCCATCGCTGCCGTCGTTCTCGTCGCCTTGACCCGACGCCGGGGTCTGGGCTGGTCCGAGCTCGGTTTGTCACCCAAGCAGTGGAAGACCGGTTCGATCTATGCTCTCGCAGCCGTGGGGCTGGTCCTCGCGGTCATCGCGATCGGCGCACTGCTGCCGATCACTCGGCCGTTCTTCATGGCCGATCGATACGCAACCATCTCGGCGGCCCTGGTCGCGTCGATGATCGTCATTCCGCTGCAGACCGTCATCCCGGAGGAACTCGCGTTCCGCGGCGTCCTGCACGGCACCCTGGGTCGGATCTACGGGGCGCGCGGAGTGTTCGCGGCCGGCTCCCTGCTGTTCGGCCTCTGGCACATCGCTTCGTCGCTCGGCCTCACCGCCAACAACACCGGATTCAGCAACTTCCTGGGCGGCGGACTGTTCGGCCAGGTCGTGGGCATCGTCGGCGCAGTCATCGCGACGGCCGCGGCGGGATTCGTGTTCACCTGGCTTCGCAACCGAAGCGGCAGCCTCATCGCCCCCATCGCTTTGCACTGGTCCCTCAACGGCTTAGGCGCTCTCGCCGCCGCGTTGGTCTGGCACGCCTCGACCAGCTGAGCAGTCGAGGGACAGCCGACTATCCCTTTGCCCTCCGCGCTTTCTCGTCCGCTTCGATGACTGCTGCTTCGTCGAGGGTGGGTGCGCTGCCGCCCAGTCGTGCCGGTACCCACCGGGCGCCTGCCGGGTGTTCGTAACCTTGCTGCGCCACGCCGAGGGCGCTTTCCAATCCACTACGTAGGGCTGTGGTGAGTTCGTCGGGGGTTCCGTGCGGCGGAACTGTTTGTCCGACGGCGATGTGCACGGGAAAGTTGTGTCTACCCAATGCTTTCGGCATGTCCTTGGTCATGATTCGCTGCGACCCCCAGATGGCGACCGGAACGATCGGAACGCCCGCTTCCAGTGCCATCCGTGCGGCACCGGATTTGAACGCCTTCAGCTCGAAGCTTCTGCTGATGGTGGCCTCCGGATACACACAGACCAGTTCACCGTCCCGAAGCGCTTGCACAGCAGCGGCATACGACTCGGCTCCGGCTGCGCGGTCCACGCCGATGGCCTTGCAGTGTCGCATCAGGAACCCGACGACGGGATTGCGCTCGAGTTCTTTCTTCATCATGTAGCGAACCCGCCGCTTGCCCTGGCGCGCAACGAGTCCGACCTGCATGAAGTCGAGATACCCGGTGTGGTTCACGGCGAGTACGACGCCGCCGCGGCGCGGAATGTTCTCGGTTCCCCGATAGGTGATGCGTAGGCCTTGCACGGCGGTGATCGCACGAACCAACCCGGTCAACGCGGCATACACCGGTTCGCGCGACATGGCGTCAGCCCTCCCTTTTTGCCTTTCTCGCTGCCGCGTCCGCGGCGTCGAGCTTGTCCGCTTCCTCGAGGGTCGGAGCGCTGCCGCCGAGGCGTGCCGGCACCCAGTACGCACCCTGCTCGTGCGGGTATCCGTCCTGCAGTTCGAGCAGCATCTCTTTCATCGTGGAATGCAGCTTCTCGGTCAACTCGTTCGCCGGTCCGACGGGCTCCAACGGCGCGCCGACGGCAATGCGGATGGGAGTGTTGGTGCGGCCCAGCCTCTTGGGGAATCCCTTGGTCCAGACGCGCTGCGCACCCCAGATGACCGTCGGGATGATGGGAACACCTGCCTCGATGGCCATGCGTGCCGCACCCGATTTGAATTCCTTGATCTCGAAGCTGCGGCTGATGGTCGCTTCCGGGTACACCCCGACCAGCTCGCCCTTGCGTAGATCCGCGACCGCGGCCTTGTAGGACTCCGCGCCCGCGCCACGATCGACGGGAATGTGCTTGAGCGACCGCATGATGGGACCGGAAATCTTGTTGTCGAACACTTCCTTCTTGGCCATGAAGCGGATGTAGCGCTTCACCCGCCGAGGCGGCAGCCCGGCATAGGTGAAGTCCAGGTAACCGGTGTGGTTGACGGCGATGACCGCGCCGCCACTGGCAGGGATGTTCTCCTCGCCCTCCACCTCGAACTTCAGGCCTTGGGACGCGAAGACGACGCGGGCGATGCCGATGACAGTTCGGTAGACGGGTTCCACAGTCGGCTAGCGTAGTCGTATCGGGCGGTCGCGAGAAGAACGCTCTGGGGAGAAGCCGTGAACGGGGAAGGTCAGCTGAACATGAGTTCGCTTAGCAGAATCGCTCGTGCCGGTGCAGGGCTGCTGGGGGCAGTCCTGGTACTCACCGCGTGCGAGGGTGACGGCCGGCAGGGCATCCCCACCGATCCACCGTCGGCACCCACGACGGAAGAGACGACCACAGCGACGACCCCGACGACGTCAGCGACGACGACCACTCCCGAACCGCCTCCAGGACCCGCCGTCGGCGACGTTCCGGGCAATCCGCAGGCTGCGTCCGCACTGGGGGCGTTCCTGGCCGACCTGGAAGCCGGAGGGCCGCCGGCTGTGACGCCGACGTGTTGGACCGTGCCGCCGACGGACATTCCGGTGCGATACTCCGACGTCGCCTCGATCGCCGACGCGGCCGGTCAGCCGGGCGTCGACGGTCAGTACGCGGTGACGTGGACCGGCCCGGTGTCGACGGTGTCGATCAAGCGCAGCGAGATCGCCTCCGGTTATGCCTGCCCGAGCGTCTACCCGACCGGCACCGCACCGGTGTTCACCGACCTCGACGCGACGTACACCGTCGAGCGATACCTCGGGCGATTCACGGGAGCGCCGGTCGACCCCGCCGACCTCGAGGGCGACTACCCCCTCGTCTGCGACACCCGCCCGACGTGGGATCCGCAGGGAACAGGCGTTCCCACGCCCGCGCCGCTGGCGAACAACCCGGGCAGGCTCACGGGGTCGGCGTCCTACAACCCGGCGAGCGTCTACGTGGCCTTCACCAACGGGGACTACAAGACGGTGTACGCCGACGTGACGAACGTGTCGGGATTCGAACAGAACCAAGTGTTCACACTGGGCATCGGGGCCAACGGGTACTGCATAGGCGACATCGCCTGACGCAGGCGTCCACGAACGGGGGGTACGACACGATGCTGGGGATCGACACCAAGATACTGCTGCTGCTCACCGGGATGATCCTGCTGTGGGCACTGGGCCTCGGCGTGTGGAAGTACCGCCAGATGGCGACGTCGCCGACGGCTCTGGCCCACCCTTACGTCGACATCGCACACCGCGCTGCTCTGATGTACTCCTTCGCGACCCTGATCCTCGCAGCCCTGGCAGAGTTCTCCGGTTTCCCGACGGCCGTGAATCTGATCGCCGGACTGGTCGTCACCGTCTTCTTCGTCGCAGCCATCGCGAGCTACATGGTCCACGGGCTGTTGCGAGACACGGACAACCAATTCGAGAACCCAGTCCACGGCACCCACGCCTTCATGTGGACCCTTGCCGTCGCCGAAATCGGAGGGACCGGGGTACTGGTTGCCGGCTTCGTCGTCGGGCAGTTCTTCTAGACCTACCCGACGTGCACGTTCGGCCTTCGGTCTCGGTCGGGTTCCGCCCGGCGCAACACTTCTCGGGTCACCGGAGCGACTTCGCCGACGCCGATGAACAGGAAACGCAGTAGGTTCACCAGCGGATTGCCCTCGGACCATTCGAAGTAGACATCGGGGCGTACATCGGTGACGTTCCTGATCTGCAGCAGCACTGCGGCAATGGAATTGGGTACGGCCGAGGCGTCGACCCACAGCACTTGATAGTCGCCCTTCTGCTCTCCGTGGACGAGGAGGTCCGAGCTGAAGTCCGAGGCATCCCGGATATTGGCCTCCAGGAACAGGATCGGCTCGTCCGCGGGAATGTTGCTGTCGCGGCGCTGCTGCTCTTCCTTCGCGGCGTACTCCGCCGGGTCCAGATGCCGGGCGTCGTGGCAGACGATGCGTATCCGTCCGCGAGCGGCTGCTTCTTCGATGTACTGCAGCGACCACTCGTCGAATTCGACCGAATCGGTGCGCAGTTCGAATGACCTCGTGACCCTCGACCAGAACGACACGGCCATGATCACCAGAATGAAGAACGACGCCACCTTGACGCCGTCGGGACGCTCGAAGATGTTGGTGACGGTGGTGTAGACGAAGACGACGGCGATGACCGAGAAGACCCACATCTGCACACGCTGACGGTTCCGCGCGGCGGAGATCGCGACCGCAACCGACGCGGAGGTGATGAGTACCAGAACACCCGTCGCGTAGGCAGAACTCTGCGCGTCGACACTGGCGTCGAAGTAGAGCGTGACGGCGACCGCGATCAACGAGAACACAAGCACCAGTGGTCGAACCGCGCGAGCCCACTCCGGCGCCATGCCGTACTTCGGCAGGTAGCGAGGAACCAGGTTGAGCAATCCCGCCATCGCCGACGCCCCGGCGAACCACAGAATTGCGATGGTGCTGACGTCGTAGACGGTGCCGAACACTTCACCGAGGTATTCGTGCGAGAGATAGGACAACGCGCGTCCGTTGGCTCCGCCGCCGCTCTGGAACTCGTCCTGCGGAACGAGGACCGTGGTGATGATGCTCGACGTCAGCAGGAAGCCACTCATGATGAGAGCGGCCGTGGTGATGAGCCTTCTGGCGTCGCGAATCCGGTTGGGAAGCGCGTCGTCACCGTCGGCGGCGATCTGCGGCATGACGGCGACGCCGGTTTCGAAACCGGACAGGCCCAGTGCGAGTTTGGGAAAGACGATGAGGGCGACGGCGATCATCATGAGCGGGTTTCCGTGCTGCGCGGTCATGGCGTGCTGCCAGTCGGACAGCAGCGACGGATTCTTCGCGATCTCCCAGAATCCGACGAAGACGACGACGAGGTTCAGCGCGAGGAACGTCCCGACGAGAACGACGGCTATTCCGATCGCCTCGGTGAACCCTTTCAGGAAGACCGCGGTGAGCAACGCAAGCAGCACCAGGGTGACGATCACCTGTGCGCTGTCCAGACCTGCTGGCGCGAATGGGTTTTCGATCACGTGCGCCGATGCGTCGGCCGCGGACAGCGTCATGGTGATCAGAAAGTCGGTAGCCGCGAAGCCCAACAGAACGAGCACCAACACCTTGCCGCCCCACTTCGGCAGCAGCTTCTCGAGCATCGCGATGGAACCTTCACCCGTCGGGCTCTCTCGGGCGACGCGCCGATAGACCGGGAGAGCCCCGAACAGCGTCAACACGATCAGCACGACGGTGGCGAGCGGTGCAAGAGTGCCCGCGGCGAGGGCCGCGATTCCCGGCTGATACCCGAGCGTCGAGAAGTAGTCGACGCCCGTCAGGCACATCACTTTCCACCACGGGTGGGTGTGTTCGGTTTCGGTGGGCTTGCGGTACGGACCCAGATGCCCGGATGGGTTCTCGGTCACCTCACCGAGGAACCACGAGCGCAGACGCACCATGCGACAGAGCGTAAACCCGCCGGGCGGCACGGGGCGGAACTACTGTGGATCCCATGACTCACGTGGTGGTAGCGGGTGCCGGTCTTGCCGGAATTGCATGTGCGCACGATCTAGGCCGAAAGGGCGTCGACGTCACCCTCGTCGACCGCAACGACTATCACCAGTTCCAGCCCCTGCTGTACCAGGTGGCGACGTCACAGCTGCCCGCCGAGGACATCGCCCGGCCGTTGGCGTCGATCTTCGAGTCGATGAAGTCGGTGCGCGTCGTCCAGGCCGAGATCACCGATCTGAACTTCTCCGAACGCTCCCTCGTAGCGGGTGGCGAACGGGTGTCCGGCGACTACCTGGTGGTGGCTGCGGGTGCAACGGCCAACTTCTTCGGCACCCCGGGCGCCGAGGAACACTCGTTTCCGCTCTACTCCGTCGCCGACGCCGAGAAGCTGCGCCACCACGTCAGCGACCTCCTCCGGGGCGATCACGACCCGCTGGACGTGGTGATCGTCGGAGGCGGTCCTACCGGAGTCGAAACCGCGGGCGCGTTCGCCGAGCTGTTCACGGCGCTGCGCAAGATGAACCACCCGGGCGGCCGCGGCGAGGCGTGGTTGATCAACCACGGGCCCGCGCTGCTCGCGCCGTACAGCGAACGCTCCCACGAGTACGCCCACGACAAGCTCGTTCAGCACGGCGCGAAGGTGCGGCTCGGCGTCGGTGTGGCGTCTGTCGACACCGACGGTGTGCAGCTGTCCGACGGCTCTCGCCTGGCCTCCCGCACTGTCGTCTGGGCAGGCGGGGAGTCCGCGTCACCCATCGCGTCCACGGCGTCGGTGACGCCCGGCCACGGCGGCCGCATCGCCGTACTCGCCGATCTGACGGTACCGACGTTCGACGACGTGTACGCCGTCGGCGACGTGGCCAACATCCCCGGTTCCGACGGAAAGGCATTGCCTCAGTTGGGATCCGTCGCGCAGCAGGCAGGAGCGTGGACCGCCCGCAACATTCTGTTGTCCATCGCGGGTGAACCTCGAAAGCCGTTCGCCTACAAGGACAAGGGAATCATGGCGATGATCGGACGCGGCGCCGCCGTCGCCGAGGTGGGAGCGCACCGTCACCAGGTGGAGGGTCCCCTCGCGTTCGCGGCCTGGTTGGGTGTGCACGCCGCCCTGCTCAGCGGCGCGCACAGCAAGGTCGACGCTTTCCTGTCCTGGGCGTGGGACTATTTCGACAGCGACCACGCTGCCATCGTCGAATGCCACGGCGACCCCATACGCATCGCCTGGGCAGGCGACGCCAAGCCGACGATCTGACGCCGACGCTAGGTTCGGCTCTGGGCGTACTGGACGACTCGGCGTGCCGATCGTGCGACGGCCTCGTCGATCAGACGTCCGTTCTTGTCGACGCCGACGCCGGATGTCGCCTGCGCAAGGGCCTCCAGGATCTCCTCGGCCTCCTGCACCGCCTCCGACGTCGGTACGAAGGCGTCCCGTGCCGGGGCCACCTGGGCCGGGTGGATGCACGCTCGGCCGCGGAACCCCAGCCTGCGCAGTTCCACGGTGTCGGCAGCGAACGCGTCGGTGTCGCGGAACTCGACCGAGACCGCGGCGAGGGGCGGCTCGAGCCCCGCTGCCGCGCTCGCGACAACGACCTGACTGCGTGCGAACAGCAACGCGCGACCGTCGTCGCCGGGCTCGATGGACAGGTCGGCGGCGAGGTCGACCTCGCCGATCTGCAGGAACCGCAGCCTCGGGCCCGTCGCGATCGCCGGTAGGGCGAGTAGCCCCTTTCCCGTCTCGATCAGCGCCGAGAGTTCCGCGTGCGGTGCGACCGTATCCAGAATGCGCGCGGCTGCTTCGATCTCCTCGAGCGATTCGACCTTGGGTAGCCAGATGCCGGTGAGGTTCGGGCCTGCAACCGCACGGATGTCTGCATCCTGCAGAGCACCCGGATTCACCCGCACCCAGATCTCGACCTGCCCCGGTTCGCAGGCGACCAACCACGCGGCGACGGTACTGCGCGCCTCGTCCTTGTTCGACGCGACGACTGCGTCTTCCAGGTCCAGGACCACGGCATCGGCTCCGGATCTCGACGCCTTGTCGAACCGAGCAGGTACGTCGCCCGGGACGTACAGGAACGTCAGTGCGGTCATCCGATCACTCCGTGGCCTGCCACGAGTGCCTTGGCGATGACGGTGCGCATGATGTCGTTGGTTCCTTCACCGATCGCCATCAGTGGGGCATCTCGGTACAACCGCTCGACCACGAATTCCGTGGAGTATCCGTAGCCGCCGTGGATGCGCATCGATTCCAGACTGGCTTCGATCGCGGTTTCGGAGGCGAAGTACTTGGCCATCCCGGCTTCCATGTCGACGCGTTTTCCCGAATCGGCCTGCGATGCAGCCCAGTACGTCATCAGCCGCGCGGCTTGCAACCGTGTCGCGATGTCGGCGATCTTCAGTTGGATGGCCTGGAAGTCCGCGATGGGTTGGCCGAATGCGGTGCGTTCCTTCGCGTACTTCAGTGCGGCATCGTAGGCAGCCTGGGCGATTCCGACGCTGCGGCCCGCGATGTTGAGTCGCCCGATCTCCAGCCCGGACAGCGCCTGCTGCAACCCGCGACCCTCGACACCACCGAGGAGGGCGGACGCTGGAACGCGGACGTCCTGGAGGTGGATTTCGCACGACTCGGTGCCCTTGTAACCGAGCTTGCCGAGATCGCGCTGTACTTCGAATCCCTCGGTCTCCGTGTCGATCAGCAACAGACTCATGCCTTTGTGCGCTGGATCGGCGGTGTTGTCGGTTTTCACCAGCGTCGGCAGGACGTTGGCGTAGCGGGCGTTGGTGATCCACGTCTTGGTCCCGTTGACGATGTAGTGGTCACCGTCGCGCTTGGCGGTCGTCCGAATTCCCTGCAGGTCGGTACCGGCACCGGGCTCGGTGAGGCCGACGCCGGTGCGATACACACCTGCCGCGAGCTTGGGAAGTAACTGTTCCTTCTGCTCCTGGGTACCGTGCTTGGCGATCATCCAGCAGGACAGGTTGTGACTGCCGAGGATGCCCGCCACACCCATCCACCCACGTGCGAGTTCCTCGTAGACCAGCGTGAAGGACACCTTGTCCAGGTCCAGTCCGCCGAACTCCTCGGGAGTGGTGATTCCGAACAGGCCCATCGCTTTGAGATGTTCGACGATTTCCGTCGGGTATCGGCCGCTGCGCTCGTATTCGCTTGCAACCGGGATGATTTCCTTGTCGACGAACTTTCGCAGTGCGGATCGAAAGTCCTGCTGTTGCTCGGTGAACGTGAAATCCATGACGTGTCCTAGGAGTCGGTTGTTCGGGAGATCTCCGCGGCCAGATCGAGCACGCGGGTCAGGTCGGGTTCGAGTTCGAGATTCGCGACGATGTCGGCCAGCTCGGCGGCGCGTGAATGTTCACCACAGTTGGCGAGGAACTTCGCGCGCAGTTCGTCGTCGGTCAACGGCGAACTCGGCGTCCCCCGGCTGCCACCGACCTCACCGGTGAGCGTGGAACCGTCGCGCAGGGTGATGACGGCCTTGCCCGGTGCCGCGGCGGCCGGACCGTCGGTGGGCGCGTCGATCACCTCGACCGCCTTGGCGATCTGCAGAACATCACTGCGCGAGATCGACTCGTCGGTGTAGGTCGCGATGGTCACCGACCCGTCGACGAGCAACGCGGCCACACTCCACGGCAAATCGAACTTGGCATCGTAGGTACTCCGCGGTGCGGCCGTACCCGCGTGCTCGCCGCACACGAAGGGAGACGAATCCGGATGCACGTGCACCTGCACCGACACGATGTCCGACGGGTCGACGACGGTTCCTGCCGTCGCTGCGGTCACCGCATCGAGGGTCACGTGCATGAGCTGGCATGCCGGGTACGGTTTGATGCCGATCTGCGCTGCTTCCCAGCGTGTTCCGAGGTCTTCGGTCAGCACGGCGAAGTCGACGGGCCGATCGGCAAGGGCCGCGTACACGCCTCGGCGACCGTCGAGCACGGTGCGCGGTCCGGTGGCCCCGGCAGCGGCGAGACGAGCAGCGAGGATGCCGTCGACACTGGCGCTACCCGGGTGCAGCGACTTGGTGTCCGCTGCCGTGTCGAGGAATTCGAGGAGCCCGCCGCTCGACGATCCGGCGATACCCAGTGCGTCGACGACGGTGTCCTCGCGCGAGCCGACGAGTTTCGATGCCACCACAGCTGCGGCGAGTGGTCCTGCTACCGCAGTGGCGTGCAGTCCCCGTGCATGGAATCCGTGCGGACTGACGGCGCCGAGTCGGCACACCGTCTCCATTCCGATCACCGACGCCGTCACCACCTCGGCACCCGTCGCGCCTACTTCCTGGCCGACGGCCAACGCTGCGGGAAGCACCACTGCAGTGGCATGCACGAGCCCGCCGGCGTGGGTGTCGTCGAAATCCAGTGCGTGCACCAGTATTCCGGTCGCCATGGCAGCGGCGGGCGCCGAGAGTGCGACGTCTCCGCTGAGGGCTCGGGCTTCACCCGGCCCTCCGAGTGCGTGCGCGACGGCCCACCCGGGAGCGCCCGCACCCAGCCTCCGCGCGGCGATGGCGTCGCCGATCCCGTCGAGGAGGTGCCGTTTCACGGCGTGGGCGACGGCATCCGGGACATCGTCGGAACCGAAGGAAACAACCCACCCAGCAAGGGTTTCCGATGCCGTTCTCATACGGTGCTTCCCACTGCCGTCTTCCCGAATGCGCCGCTGCGGCGAAGATCGGCGACTGTCTCGGCGTCGTAGCCGAGCGAATCGAGCACCTCGTCCAAGTGTTCTCCGCGAAGTGGGGCGCGGGTGTAGACGGCAGGCTCGCTGCCGAATCGAACGGGCGATGCGACCTGTTTGATCGTGCCGAGATTCGGGTGTTCGGTCTCCACGATGAGGCCGCGAGCGAGAGTGTGCGGCTCGGTCAGCGCCTCCGCGATGTCGTTGATCGGTCCGGACGGCACACCCGCCGGTCCGAGCAGCGAAAGCCAATGGGCCACGGACTCCGTCGCGAAGATCTTCTCCAGTATCGGCAGGAGAGCGTCGGCGTTCTTTCCGCGTTCGGTGAAGTTCGCGAACCGCGGGTCCGACGCCAGGTCCGGCGCACCGATGGCCTCGACGAGGCGCTGCCAGAACTTCTCCTTCGCACAACCGACCACGAGCCAACCGTCGGACGCCTCGAAGGCCTGGAACGGAACGAGCGACGGATGAGCCGAGTTCTTGGTCCGGACCGGCTCGAAACCTTCGTTGAGGTGCCACGTGGCCGGATAGGTCAGCAGTCCCATGGCCGTGTCGTACAACGACAGATCGCAGTCGCCGCCGACGCCGTCACGCCGTGCCGCATGAAGGCCGGCGAGAATGCTGATGGCGGCCACGAACCCGCCCGAGTAGTCGACAAGGGACAGACCTGATTTGGTCGGTGGACCGTCGGGATCACCGGTGACGGACATCCACCCGGCCAAGCCTTGGAGAATGTAGTCGTACCCGGGTTCCTTCGCGCGCGGGCCGGTCATACCGAACCCGGTGAGGCTGCAGCACACGATGGCGGGATTGAGATGCTTCAGGTCGTCGTAGGTGATGCCGATCTTCGCCGGCACGTCGCCGCGGAGGTTGGAGTAGACGACGTCGCTTTCTCGCACCAAGTCCTCGAAGACGCGGCGCCCGGACTCGGTGTTCAGGTCGATGGAGATACTGCGCTTGTTCCGGTTGAAGGTCTCGAAGAACAACGAGTCCTCCCCCGACGCATACGGAGGCACGTACCGCCCCACGTCGCCTCCGACACCGGGGTCCTCGACCTTGAGGACGTCGGCGCCGAGGTCCGCCAGGTGGAGGCTGCCGAACGGGCCGGCACCGTACTGCTCGAGCGACAAGATCCGTACGTCTTCCAGTGGTCTCATTTCGCCACCCCGTTGGTTCCGGTCGAGACGAGGGCCGACAGTTCCAGCGGCCCGGCCTTGGCGTCGGGAAAATAGTTCTGGCCGATTCCGCTTGCGCGAGTGGCGATCATGACCGACCGCTTCCAGGAGATGATTTCGTCGCCGTCTTGATTCAGTCCGCGCGTGATCATCGAGATGATCCCGGCGTACGGCCGGGACTTGGATTCGCGTTTGTCCGTGCAGAGGCTTTCCGCGTACAGGGTGTCGCCTGCGTACAGCGGGTGACTCATCTTGATGTCGGTGAACGCGAGATTGGAGATCGCGTTCTGACTCATGTCGAGCACCGAGATACCGAGAACAACGGCGACGGTGAGCCCGGAATTGACGATCACTCGCCCTTCGGTGATCGGATTCTGTTCTGCGACATGCGCATTGAAGTGATTCTGGTTCGTGTTCATCGAAAGCAGCGTGATCCACGTGTTGTCGGCTTCGCTGATGGTGCGACCGAGCGGATGCTGATACACGTCGCCGACGACGTAGTCCTCGAAGAATCGTCCGAGCGTTGCGGGGTGAGTTGCCACGGTGCCTCCTCAGGCTTGGGCTGTAGCGTTGCTCACACCATAAACATCAGATGATTAACGAGTCAAGAGCTCGATCGATCCCGCCCCAGGGTGAATCGGACCATCTTCGCGGCCCCGCAGGCTCACCTTGACGACGTAAACGTCTTATGTTTAAAGTTGGACATCTGTTACTTACGTCTCATTCACCACCGTGAGTGGCCGAGGTCATTGCGGCGACGCTCCGCCGCTCGAATCCGCAACAAGTCTACGAGGCCTGCCATGTTCCTTCATCGAACCGCCGCCCTGTCGGTGGCGTTGACACTCGCTCTCGGACTCACCGCCTGTGGGTCGGATCCGGGCCCCGACGCCGACCCCGAGAACCCCGTCACCATCGACGTCACCGTGTCCGCAGCCGCGGAGATCTACAGCATCCCGTGGCTCGTCGCCCAGCAGCAGGGCCTCTTCGAGAAGCACGGGGTCATCGTCGAGAACATCGTGCCGGGCAAAGGCGGCAGCGCCACGATGCGCACGCTGCTCGACGGGAACATCCCCATCGGCGAGGTCAGCTACCCCTCCATCGTCCAGGCCGACGCAGGCGGTTCCGAGCTCCGGATCGTCGGAGGCGGCACCCAGGGGCCATACCCCATGAATTTTTACGCGCTGGCATCGAATCCGTCGATCAACTCCATCGACGACGTTCGCCGGTGGGCGTACACCCGCCCCAATTCCGCCTCCGACGCGCTCACGCTTCTGCTACCCGACCTCGCCGGCGTCGATGCGAGCAAGATCGAACGGGTCTCGTCGGGAGGCATCGGTGAAGGCCTGGCCCTCCTGGAAGCGGGCTCCGTCGACATCGCGCTCATCCCCTCCATCGTTGCCGAGCAGCGTCCGGAGGACTTCAAGCTCATCGTCAGCAGCCCCGACTACATGCAGAGGTTTCTGCAGTCCACGATCACCACCACGAAGGACTACGCCGAATCCAATCCAGGTGTCGTCCGCGCCATCAACGCCGGATACACCGAGGCCGTGGCGTCGATCAAGGCCGATCCCGAAGCCGCGGCGCAGATCTACGCCGCCTACACCGGGTTCGACGCCGCGTCGGCACTGGCGGTGGTGGAACGCGCATCCTCGGTCGACACGTGGGGCGGCGGATTCGACCCGGCTTCCGTGACATCCGCACAAGCGGGCGTCGAGGCGTCGGGCAGCGACCGAGAACCCGACTTCTGCACTCTGTTCGACCCCGACTTCCTGGCCGACGGCGTCGCGCGCGACATGCCTGTCGACTGCACCACCTGATCTTCACTCCGCCTGCACGAGAGGGTATTCCACGTGACACAGACAGACGATCGACCACGCACCACCACCACACCGAACATCGCCGTCGCCGACTCGGTGTCCCGGCGTTTCGGAGAGGTGACCGCTCTGCACAACATCGACCTGACGATCGGACGGGGTGAGTTCGTCTCCATCGTCGGGCCCAGCGGTTGCGGCAAATCCACGCTGCTCGAAATCTTCGCGGGCCTGCAGGACCACGACGGGGGCACCGTCACCGTCGACGACCGTCCGCTCACCGGCCCACGGAGCAAGACCGCCATCATCTTCCAGGAATCGGCGACGCTTCCGTGGAGGACCGTCCGCGACAACGTCGCGTTCGCGCTCGAGGTCAAGGGCGTCGGAAAGAAGGAACGACGGGCACGCGCCGACGAACTGCTCGCCACCGTCGGACTGTCGAAGTTCGGCGACCATTTTCCGACGCAGTTGTCCGGCGGTATGCGCCAACGCGTCGCCATTGCCCGATGCCTGTCGATGGAACCCGATCTGATTCTCGCCGACGAACCGTTCGGCGCGCTCGACGAGCAAACTCGGCTCGTCATGTCCTACGAGCTGCTGAAGATCGTCGAAAAGCTCACGTGTGGAGTCCTGTTCATCACCCACAGCATTCAGGAGGCGGTGTTGTTGTCCGACAGGGTGCTCGTCATGAGCGCGCGGCCGGGCCGATTCATCGACGAGATGCCGATCGATCTTCCGCGGCCCCGGTCGGAGGACGTCTTGTCCAGCCCCGAGGCCATCACCGTTCACGAGCGAATCTGGTCGACTCTGCGGGACGAAGCCAAGAAGACGATGAGCGTGGAGCCATGACGACCACGTCCACTGCGGCAGAAACAACGCGACAACGCTCCGTCGTACCGGGTTATCTGCGTCCCGCAACGAAAGCCGTACTGAAGATTCCAGCTGCCGGCTGGACCGCAGCGGTCATCGTACTGGCTGTGCTGGTGGTGGAGATGTACGCACGCTCCCCGTTGGCCTCGCCACTCGACATCGTGCCGGTATCCGACATGGCCGCCACAGCCCTGCAGCTCATGACCGATCCGGATTTCCTCGTCGATGCACTCGGGCGGACCCTCGGCATCATCGTCGTCGCATTCGTTCTCAGTTCGCTGCTCGGGATCGGCGCGGCCTACCTGCTGTGGCGGTTCGATGTGTGGGACAGAGCATTCCAGCCCTACCTCAACGTGTACTACGCTGTGCCGACCTTCGCGCTGTACCCCATCATGGTCGTACTCTTCGGTAGCGGCATCGCCCCCATCGCCATACTCTCGACCATCTTCGCGTTCGGTGTCGTCGCGATGAACGCTCGTACAGGTTTCAACTCCGTCAGCCCCATCGTCGCCAAACTCGGGTCGACCTTGAGATTGACCCGGTGGCAGTACTTCCGGTCGATACTCCTGCCCTATGCATTGCCCAACATCGTCACCGGACTCAAGCTGGGCCTGTCCTACGCCATCATCTCCGTGCTCGCCAGCGAGTTCATCCTGTCGACCCAAGGCCTCGGTCACTACATCTCCATCGCCTACGACAGCTTCGACATCGCAGAGATGTACGCAGGAATCCTGGTCGTCACCGCTCTCGCCCTTCTCGCCACCCTCGGCATCTCCGCTGCCCTGAACCGATTCGATTGGAGGCGTCGCCGATGAGCACCGTGACCGCGAAGGTTGCCACCGCACCGGGTGCCGCACCGAAACGCTCCCCCTCGACGAAACCCAGCCTGCTGCGGCGGTTCGCACCCCCGGTCGTCGTCGCAGTCCTGGCTGTCGCTCTCTGGTGGCTCGCCGCCGTCGTGGCGAACAGCCTGATCTTCCCGACGCCCGCCGAGGCCATGTCTTCCCTCGCCGACGACCTCGGGAAAGCCGAATTCCGTGCGAACGTTCTCGATTCGTTGCGCATCCTCGCCCTCGGCTACCTCGCGAGTACCGTGGCCGGGTCGCTGCTGGGACTCGCTCTTGGAATCAGCCCGTTCTGGACACGGTCGATCCTGCCGATCTTCTACTCGATCAACAGCATTCCCAAGATCGTCCTGTACCCGATCTTCCTGTCGTTCCTCGGGATCGGCGAACTGAGCCGAGGCGGTTTCACGTTCTACGCAGCCTTCGTACCCATGTTTCTCGTCGCCGTCGAGAGCACCGCGTCGGTCCAGCAGATCCACCTGAAGATGGCAGCGTCACTGCAGGTCAGCTGGCCACGGCTGATCCGTCAGATCGTCATTCCCTCGGCGCTGCCGGCGTTGGCCACCGGAATGCGCATGACGTTCGGGCTGGCGTTCCTGGGATTGCTTCTCGCCGAGATGTTCTCGTCGTCCAGCGGCATCGGCTACGAACTGCTGCGCAACGTCAGCCTGGTCCGCATGGAGAACATCATGGGCACCGTCGTACTGATCATGGTGATGGCGCTGCCACCCACCATCGCACTCCAATGGCTCGAGCACCGGATCACCGCCAAGTTCGGCGGATGACCCCGCGCGTCAGCGCAGGACATCCGTTCCGACGAAGGGCACCAACGCTTCCGGTACCCGCACGGTACCGTCGGCCTGCTGGTGGTTCTCGAGGATGGCGACGATCCACCGGGTCGTCGCCAGGGTGCCGTTGAGCGTCGCCGCGATCTGGGGCTTGCCGTTCTCGTCGCGGTACCGAACGCCGAGACGACGCGCCTGGAAGGTCGTGCAGTTCGAGGTCGAGGTGAGCTCGCGGTAGGCGTTCTGGGTGGGCACCCATGCCTCGCAGTCGTACTTGCGGGCGGCCGACGAACCGAGATCGCCGCCGGCGACGTCGATGATGCGGTACGGAAGCTCCACCGCGGCAAGCATCTCGCGCTCGAACTCGAGCAGCTTCTTGTGCTCGGCCGCAGCGTCCTCCGGCTTGATGTAGGAGAACATCTCGATCTTGTCGAACTGGTGGACCCGGATGATGCCGCGGGTGTCCTTGCCGTAACTGCCTGCCTCGCGGCGGAAGCACGACGACCATCCCGCGTAGCGCTTGGGACCGTCGGACAGATCGATGATCTCGCCCGAATGATAGCCCGCAAGAGCAACTTCCGACGTTCCGACGAGATAGAGGTCGTCGGCTTCGAGCCGGTAGATCTCGTCCGCGTGCGCCCCGAGGAAACCGGTGCCCGCCATGATCTCCGGGCGCACCAGCACCGGCGGAATCATCATCGTGAAACCGTTCTTCACGGCTTTCTGCGCGGCGAGTTGCAGCATTCCCTGCTGCAGCAGAGCGCCGTACCCGGTCATGAAGTAGAACCGTGAACCGGACACCTTCGCGCCGCGTTCCATGTCGATCAGGCCGAGCGACTCGCCCAGTTCGAGGTGATCCTTCGGCTCGAAATCGAACGTCGGGATGTCGCCGACGGTCTCGAGCAGAACGTAGTCGTCCTCGCCGCCGGCGGGTGCGCCCTCCTCGACGATGTTGGAGATCTTGCGGGCCGCGACGTCGAGGGCCGCGTCGGCCTCGTTCTGCGTCGCCTCGGCAGCCTTGACCTGAGCCGCCAACTCGGACGCACCGGCCAGCAGCGCCGGGCGCTCGTCGGGAGACGCCTTGCCGACCTTCTTGCCCAGCGCCTTCTGCTCGGCGCGGAGTTGATCCCCGGCCAGCACAGCTGCGCGACGAGACGCATCCGCCTCGAGCAACGCGTCCACCAGTGAAGGGTCTTCACCACGTGTGCGCTGCGAGGCTCGAACTACGTCAGGATTCTCGCGGAGGAACTTGAGGTCGATCACGGAGACAAACCTTACTTGCCGAGCAACCCCAGGTAGTCCTCGCGTCCGAACATCCGAGCTGCATCGATCGCCGACGGGTGACCCCCTGCCGGGTCGGCACCACCGTCGACGAGCGCCTTCACGACGTCGTCCTCGCCCTTGAACACGGCACCGGCGAGCGGCGTCTGACCTTTGTCGTTGGGCCGATTCACATCCGCACCCCGCTCGACCAGGGCATTCACCGTCGCCGCATGCCCGTGGTACGCCGCGAGCATCACCAACGTGTCCCCGGCAGAATTGTTCAGATCGACCGGAACACCCGCATCGACGTACGCCGTCAGCTCCTCGGTGTCCCCGGCACGAGCCATGTCGAACAGCCGTCCGGCGAGCTCGGCAACGTCGTCGGCGTCATCAGGTCCCGTCATGACAGTAGAAGTTACTCGGGCATGATGGAAGGCGATGTCCAGCAAGCCCGAGAAACCGAACCAGCGCACCGTCACCGCCCACGTCGCGCGTCGTGGCCTGGTGCTCGTCGCCATCGGCGCCGTCGCCGCCGCGGCGATCACCCTCTTCGTGTCCGACGGTTTCTCCCAGCCCGAGAAGATCACGACGCATTCCGAGGCAGGTCCCGCCACCGACGGCCCGGTGTCCGCGGCGTCCTTCGGCTCGGCCGACCCGGGCACCTGCCTCGACTGGACGCCGACCGACGACCCCGAGACCGACCGCCAGGATCTGGCGGAGGTCTCCTGCGCCGAACCGCACCGATTCGAGGTCGCCAAGGACGTCGACATGACCGCCTACCCGGGCCTCGAGTTCGCCCCGGGAGCCGCGTACCCCGGGGCCCTACGGTTCGGGCAACTACGCGACGAACACTGCATCGACGTCGTCGACGACTACCTCGGCACCAAGTTCGATCCGAGCGGCAAGTTCAGCGTCGGGCTCATGTTCCCCAGCCAGGCCGGATGGGCGTCGGGCGAACGAACGTTGCGCTGCGGAATCCAACAGTCCTCCAACACCGGCATCCCGCAGGAGATGAGCGGCTCGGTTCAGGGACAGGACCAATCGAACGTGTGGGACGTCGGAACCTGCATCGGCATCAACCAGAACGTCCCGGCCGACCCCGTCGACTGCGCCCAGGCACACGCCTTCGAAGTCGCATCGATCATCGACCTGCAGCAGCAGTTCCCCAGCGGCATCCCCACCGAAGCCGACCAGGACGCCTACCTCGAACAGACCTGCACCGAAGCCGTCAACGGCTACCTCGGCTCGGACACCGCGCTGCGAGACAAAACGCTCACGCTCTTCTGGAACACCATCGACGTCACCAGCTGGCTCGCCGGCTCACGCCAGGTGAGCTGCTCCATCGGCAAGGAACTCGACGAAGGCGGCTTCGCGACCATCGCCGGATCCGCGAAGGGCGACATCCTCATCAACGGTGAAGCCCCCGTGCCTCCCCCCGCCGCTCCCGACGGCCGCGCCCTCCCCACTCCGCTGCCCGGCGCAGCGCCGATCACTCCCGGAGGGTGACATTCCCACCCACATGACCCGCGCCGAGTTCGAAGAAGCCGTCGCCGACGCCCTCGACACCCTCCCGCCCGACATCACCGACCGCATGGACAACGTCGTCATCCTCGTCGAAGAAGAACACCCGACGGAAGACATCCTCGGCCTGTACGAAGGCGTCGCCCTCACCGAGCGCTACGAATACAGCGGACACCTACCGGACGTCATCACGATCTACCGGCTACCGATCCTCGACATGGTCGACGACGCCGACACCGCCAAACGCGAAATCGCCATCACCGTCGCCCACGAAGTCGGCCACCACTTCGGTATCGACGACGAACGTCTGCACGAACTCGGCTTCGGCTGACCCCCGGCCCAGCTGCAGGCGGGAGGCGCTAGGCCGAGACCGCTTCCCTGGTGGGCGAGGAGGCGCGGTCGGTGAGGAAGGCGAAGACCAGGCCGAGGCCGAGCCACAGTGTTGCCTGGGTCGCGAGGGACGACAGTCGGAATTCCCAGAGCAGGGTGGCGGGGAAGTCGTCGCCGACTTCGTTGATTCCGGGTAGTAGGACGTATCCGAGTGCCGCGATGACGAGGAAGGTCAGGGTCGGGGCTCCGATGCGGATGGCGACGGAGGTCTGGGTCGACACGAGCTTGGCGACGTAGACACCGATGCCGACGGCGACGAGTCCGAGAACCACTGCTGCCAGCCACAGCCAGGTTCGCTGGGTGATCGTGTCCGGGTCTCCGACGGCGGGTGGGTTCGCGGGGTACTTGAAGAACGGGACCGCTTCGATGGCCACCCACCCGAGGAACGCCGTCGCGAGCGCGAGGATCGATCCGGGCAGTGCGGTGAATCGTCGGGCGTAATGCAGTACCGCGGCGAAGATCGCTCCCAGAGCGAGACCGGCCAGCCCTGTCGCGAGGAACAGTCCTGCGCGTTGTCCGTCGCGGCTGACTAGAGCGTCCTCCTCGTCGTGCGAGTGTCCGGCCGCGGCCTCTTCACCGTGCGAATGCTCGCCCGCGCCTGCGGCTTCTTCGATAGCGATGGCCGAGTCGATGTGTGGCTCACCGATGGTGAAGGCCACCGCGCCGGCGAGTAATCCGGCGATCAGGCCGGCCAGCAGACCGCGCACGAGAAGCTGGGCGAACGTGCCTCCGAGTGTGGTCAGTGGCACGGGAGCCCCAGCAGGTGGCGTCCGTCGTGCATCAACTCGTGCATGTACATCCCGCTGCGGGAGACGGCGCCCTGGTCGAAGCCGACCAGATAGAGCACGAGGAATGCGAGAAGGATGACCGCTCCCACCACGAGGGCGAGGGCCGCGGACTCCGCGGATCTGCTGGGATGGACGACTGTAGCCATGATTCGGTGTTGCCTCCTGGGATTGTGCGTCCCGTAGAAACGTCCACGACGTGTGAGTTTTCTGGCTGACAGGCCGGGACCTGCTCACAGTGGCGCAACCGCTCCGGATTTCCACCGGATTACCTGCACACGTCGCACTTACCCGCGAACTGTGGCACCGATCTCCTACAGCTGTCAATCGGAACTACAGTGACGCGCGTGGGCAATTCGGTGCTGCGACTGACGCTGGTCAGCCATGCCGTCACCGAAGCGCAGCGTCGGGCGCGCTTCGAATCGGACGAACCGGTCATTGCTCCTGTCGCCGTTCGGTATCCAGGTATCGCCGACGCAGTCGTGATCGCTCCCGAACTACGCGCCCGGCAGACTGCGGAGGGGCTCGGATTGACGGGTTCGACGACGCAGGCGATCGCGGACATCGACTACGGCGACTGGCGTGGCTCGATGATGGACCGACTCCCCGAGCCCGACGTTCTGGCGTGGCTGACGGACACATCGTTCACACCGCCCGGTGGTGAATCCGTCGACGATCTCTTCTCTCGGGTCACCGGTTGGATGGATCGTGTCGCCTCCGATCCGACGAGGGTCTGCGCGGTGACTCATCCCGCGGTGATCAGGGCGGCGGTCGTGCGAACTCTCGACGCACCGAAGCTGTCGTTCTGGCGCGTCGACATTCCGCCGCTGACCTCGACGACAGTGCAGTGTCGGGCGGGTCGATGGACCCTCCGCTCGGTCGCGGAAAAAATTAGCTGAGCTTTTTCTCGTTCTGCTGGAACCGATCGGGTTCCGGTCTCGTCCAATCCATACGAAGGGCGAATTCTCGGCAACGAGGGCCGCCGCATCGCGAGAACAACTTGAACGAGGAGTGAGCATGCCAGGTACCGTGCGGGTCGACCCTGTGGCCCTCGACGCTGCTGCCGCGGATCTCGATGCCGCGGCCGCGCGGTTGCAGGCGAACCTCACCGCGGTGTCGCTGCCCATTCAACCGATTCCCTCCGGTAGCGAGGAAGTTTCTCTGCTCGCCAACCGGTTCTTCAGAAATTCGGCAGGCACGTTCTCCCCGGCCGCGGCCCATGCGGTGGGCGAACTGATCGAGACGGCAGCTGCCCTCCGTGCGCAGGCGGCGGCCTACCGCAACGTGGATTTCGAGCACGGAAAAGCGCTGGGCAGCTGAGAACCTCCGCGCGCCGAAGAACCTTCTTTCACGCCCACTCATCCTTGGGAGCAAAACGATGACACTCGGAGTCACCGGTGTGGTGTGGATGCCACGCTTGGCGATGGTCAACTCGACGTCGCTGTTGGCAGGTGCGGGCGCTGCTCCGTTGGCTGCTGCCGGCGGAGCTTGGCAGGCCGTCGCGGCTGCGTACGCGGACACCTCGATCACCCTCACTCGCGTGATGGCCGTTCTCGCCGCGGGGTGGGAGGGTGAGGCCGCCAATGCCGCTCAGGAGCGACTCGGTGGTTTTCTCGCCTGGACGCAAGGCGTCACGGCGAAGGCCACTCAGATATCCGGAATGGCTGCCGGTGAAGCCGCGGCGTACTCGACGGCCGCGCTGACCATGCCCAATCCCGTCGAGATCGGTGCCGTGCAGAGCGCCAAGATCGCCGCCTACGGTGCCGGTGGTGCGCTCAACGGGAGCGCCCAGGCGCTCGAAGTCGCCGAGCGCGCCCTCGACGTCCGGGCGGGCCTGGTCATGGAGGGTTACGAGGCCGCGACGACACCCCTTGCACTGCAGGTATCGTTCGACCATCCGCCGAAGATCGTCAACGACTCTGCCGTGAGCGGAGGCATCGACAGCGCGGGACGCCCCATCGACTCCGCACGATCTCATCCGGAGACAGGCATATTCGGCTTCAGCACCAACACGTCCCCGGCTCAGGCAGCTCTCGCCGCCGTCGGGTCCGCGCTGCAGAATCCCGCGTTGGCCGGTGCCGCAGGCCAGATTGCGAGCACGGCAGGTTCGGTCGCCGGGTCGTCGGTCACCACCGTGGCATCGGCGGCAACCAACATCGGCAGCGCCGCGGTGTCGTCGCTGATGAGCTCGAACTCCAGTTCCACCGGGCAGGCGTCGACCCCTGCCTCGTTCAGAACGGAGTCCCCGACGGCGGGGACGACGTCCACCCGTGCGGTGTCCGCGTCGAACGTCGGCGTGCCGGGCGCCGGTGGGCTGCGCTCGGGCAGCGGATTCGGTTCGGCTGCAGGTTCACTCGGGAGTCCGGTCGCAGGGTCGCCGAGCTCGGGCCCCGGGGTGGGCGGCGAACGCGCAGTCGGTACCGGGTCCATGTTCGGCTCTGCCGCGCCGGACGGCGCCGCGGCGGCACGCGGAGCCCACGGCCCAGGACCCGTCGGCGCAGGCCACAGCAGCAACAACGAAGACGACGAACACGACACACCCGGTTATCTACGTCAGTTCGAGCATTTCTCCGACGGGCGCACGGTTGCTCCCTCGGTGATCGGGGCCGATCCGTCCTGGAACGATCGTTGATCGACTTGGGAACCCAACCGCTCGGCCATACTCTCCCGTTCGCCGAGTTGGACGCGGACAGAACGGATTTCCTCGTCGACAGTTTGAGCATCGTCGAGTTGCCCGTCGTTCTCGACGTGTTCCCTCGCTACGACTCGTTCGAGAAGAAACACGAATCGCTCGCACGCGGTCATGCCGGCCTGGTGCAGGACAATCTGATTGTCGACGGCTTCATCCACCCGGACCTGGAGGCATGGCTCCGGATTCTCGAGCAGCCACGATGGTACGTATCGGCGCGTCGGGTCCCCACGCCGTACACGGAGGACAGTCCGATCCTACGAATCTGCCTGGCAGCCAACAGCACCGGCACCGTGATCGCAACCAAGACGGAAGGCCGTCTACGGCTGCGGATCGCAGCTGCCGACCCGGCCGTCGAGCTGTTCACCGAGCTCGGTAGTGGCCGGCCGTTGGAATTCCGTGGATTGTCGGCTCCGACGGACGGACTCGCGGAGGCCCTCGACGCTGCGCCTACCGACTCCGGGGCCACGGCATCCCGCCTGGCCCACCTCGGAATCGACGCCGACGTGGCCCAGGAGGTGGCGTCGGCGATCAGTATGTGTTCGGCACAAGCCGAGATCACCTCGGTCACCGTCGAATCCGGTAACAGATCGGCAGGCGCTCATCCCGTCGCCTTCTTCGACACCCCGCGGGGACGGATCGCCGCGACGTCCAGCAGCGCTGCCGACGGGAGCCACTGGACCACCCTGTCCGCCGGCACCGACCCCCGCATCAGAGCGGCCCTGTCCGAACTGATCGACAGGGCGCGCTGATCGACAGGCCGCTCTAGGAGATCGGGTTGTCCGCGGTCGTGCTTCCCTTGCCTTCGAACGGCGGCAGGAACGTACCCCAACGCTCGCAGGTCCAACCTGTTCCCGACGGCACCAGCTCGACGGTCTCGGTGTTGTCCAGATGGTTGTCCGCGGCGAATGTGCCGTCGACACCGGCGAGTACGGCGGCGACCAACCGGATCACGGCGCCGTGGCTGACCACAACGACATCGGCGGAATCCGGGGACGTCAGGTACTGCTCCCGCAGCTCGTCGAGAACCGGCACGTATCGGTCGAGGATACTGCGCCCACTGTCCCCGCCAGGGACCGTGGCGTCGAGATCGCCTGCGTGCCAACGGCCGTAGATCTCAGTGAAGCCCTTGTGCGCGGCGTCGTCGCTCCGGTCCTCCCATTCCCCTGCCTGCGCCTCGTGAATACCTTCGCGCTGCTGGGGATCGAGTCCGGTGGCATCACCGATGTGCGTCGCTGTCTGCACGGCACGGATCGCGAAGGAAGAGACGAGAACGCTCGGAGGTGTCGACGCGATCGAGGCGCCGTAGCGCCTGGCTTGTTCGTGACCGTGATCGGTCAGCTGCGCCCCCGGAAGCTTCGTGTCGAGGAGCTTGTCCACGTTGGAGAACGTCTGTCCGTGACGGACGAGTACGAGCTTGCCCGTCATCGATCCTCCTCTTCGTCTCGGTGCGCACCTCCGCGAAGCGCACTCAACCATTCGATCTCCTCCTCCAACGACGGAGGACGGTGCCCTGTTCCCGTCGCGACAGGCCAAGATCCGAGGAACCGCAATTTCATCTTGCGGTGCAGTGCACGCAGTGCCTCGCCAACGGCTTCGTCGTCGATGTGACCGGCGAGGTCGAGGTAGAACCAGTAAGTGCCGAATTGCTCACGCGTCGGACGTGATTCGATGCGTGTGAGATCGATGTCCCTGATGCCCAACTCCGCAAGAGCCCGGTTGAGCACGCCGGGAACGTTGTCCGGCATGAGCACCAGCGCGGTGCGATCGGCACCGGTTCGCGGTGGTGCGGATCTCGGAGGCGCGACGAGCACGAACCTGGTGCGCGCGTTGTCGACGTCGGCGACGCCCGCAGCAAGCGTCGGCAATCCCGTTTTCTCGCCGGCCAGCGGCGTGGACACCGCCGCGTCGGCCAGCCCGGCCGCAACATCCTCCGCCGCAGCGGCATTCGAGGAGGCGAATTGCACCTCCGCACCCGGGATCGTGGCGTCGATCCATTGCCGAACCTGTGCTGCGGCAATCGGATACGCACGGACCGTACGAACGTCGGCGAGCGCGACACCGGGCGCGCCGAGAATCGAGAACGCGACGTCCACCTCGGTTTCGGCGAGAATCTGCAGCCTGCTGCCCGCGCCGAGAGCGTCGAGAGTGGGTGAGACCGAACCCTCGACGGAACTCTCGATGGGCACCACCGCTGCATCGACGTCGCCTGCGCGGACCGCGTCGAGCGACGCCGGCGGACTACCGAGTGGACGTCGTTCGATATCTCCGACGAAACCGAGATCCGCGAAGACGCCCTGCGCTTCGAACTGGCCGAGTGCCATCTCGGTGAATGTTCCCGATGGACCGAAATACGCGATTGTGGGCACGGAAGACGAGATTACGCCGACGGTGCCGGAACCAAGCCCGCTGCCGCGAGATCGTGATGCGCGGCGGTGGCGTCGTCGACCTCGATGCCGAGAAGTACCGTCCGCACCGCCTCCGCGGCCTCGGGCCTCAATGCCGCCAACGCGGCCGTGTCGGGGTTCGCCCATGCGGTGGCGATGTCGTCACCGCGCAGGGCTGCGACGGTGGCGGACAGCAACGCGATGACCTCGGAACCCGACCGAGCCCGCGCGAAGAATCCGCCGTCGGCGTGGGCGACGACGGCGAGCACGTCGGCGACCTGCCGCGGCGACGCCGACGCGATCAGACCGGGGATGCGGTGTGCTTCGACGATCTGCGTGACCGCGTCGAGTGTCGGTCCATCACCGAGGTCGGGAAACAGAACCAGCGGCGACGGGACGCGCAGGGCGGTGGCGTCGTCGATGGTCTCGGCGTCGACGTCGAGGTGGAACCGGACGGCTTCGTAGACGGCGCGGGATCCTCGGAGTTCCTCGGGATCGATGTCGAGGTCGACGACGAGTCTGCCGAGCGTAGGTTCCCCCGGATGGTCGCGCAACACCGATGCGGACACGATCGCCGGACCGCTCGTCACCTCGTCGGCATCGCGCTCGACGCGCTCGGAACTGCGGGAACGCTGGTGGAGGAGGCCGGCGACGAGGGCCCCCGGTTCCGGTCGGTGGGGCACGCCCAGGGTCAGGGGAATGGACACGGCTCTCACGCTAGCGCGGAGGAATTTTCGTCGTGCACTTGCGATACCGGCTCCCGTCATTTAACTTAGGTTTGCCTCACCTACTAGCAACCGCATCGGAGGAGCCCATGATCGGCGCCACGACGACCGGACCGTCGACCGCAGAACGAGTCCGCAGCGCTTGTGCGCGTGCCGAGGGTGCGGCTCTGGCGATCGAAGGCAGCGAACCCGTCGTCACGAGCCTTCACCACCTGCGGTCCAACGGTGAAGTAGTGCTTGCGGTGCCCAGCGATTCCGCTACCGGCGCCATTGCGTGGCAGTCGACCCGTGCAGGGGTCCCGGCTGTCCTCGAACTGACCGATCACGCACCACTGGCGTTGCGTGAGCCGGTTCGTTCGCTGGTGTGGCTGCGCGGCGAGCTACGGCCCGTGCCCGAGTCGCTGATGCGACCCATGGCCGGTGCCGTTGCCGCCGAGCACCCACACCCCGCACTGCTCGACGTCGGACATTCGACGGTGTTGCTGCGGCTGATCCTCACCTCGGCCGTCGTCGCGGACAGCACCGGCGCCGAGCCGGTCGCCGTCGACGACCTGCTCTCCGCCGAGCCGGATCCGTTCTGGGAGATGGAGACCAGCTGGCTGCAGCACCTCGACGAGGACCATGCAGACCTCGTCAACCAACTTGCCCGACGCCTCCCGCCGTCGCTGCGACAGGGACGCATCCGGCCTCTCGGCATCGATCGCTACGGCATCCGGTTGCGCATCGAAAGCGACTACGGGGACAACGACGTTCGGCTCGGTTTCGCCGAACCCGTCGACGACACCATGGCGCTGAGCCGCGCGCTCCGTGTACTCGCTGGGTGCCCGTTCCTGAACGGATTGCGCGCACGGGGTTAGCTCATACTTGATTCGTGATCGATCTGAAGGGCTGGATCAACCCGCCGAACGTGCCCGACGGCCCTCCGTTGGATCCGCGAGAACGACGAGCGATCAAAATCGAGATCGTCATCGTTCTGCTGGTGACGTTCGGCCTCAGCGGCGCGAGCAGCATCCTCTCGCTCGTGGAAGACGCCCTGCTCGCGGGCAGTCTGTCCGACCGATCGGTAGCGCTGAACACGTCGAACTCCTCCCTCGGTGTCATCGATCTGCTGTACCAGGTACTGCGCATCCTGCGACTGTGCGCGTGGGGAGCCCTCGGTCTGTACCTACTGTGGCGCGCCGGGCTGGGACCGAGGCTCGTCGGGCTCGCGACACCGAAGCTCGGCAAGGACCTGCTCGCCGGCATCGGGCTCGCCGCGCTGATCGGCCTGCCCGGCCTGGTGTTCTACCTCGTCGGAAACGCCGTCGGACTCAATCTCACCGTTGTCCCCAGCACGATCGACGACACCTGGTGGCGCATTCCAGCCCTCGTGGCCTTCGCCTTCGCCAACTCCGGCGCCGAGGAGATACTCGTCGTCGCGTACCTGATCTCCCGATTGCGAAAGCTCGGACTCGGCGAGAACTCCTCCCTGCTGCTCTCCGCCCTGCTCCGCGGCTCGTACCACCTCTATCAGGGCCTCGGAGCCGGCGTCGGGAACTTTCTGATGGGCCTGGTGTTCGGACGGTTCTGGCAGAAGACCAACCGTCTGTGGCCACTGCTCGTCGCCCACGCCCTCATCGACATCGTCGCTTTCGTCGGCTACGCCCTCCTCCGCGACCATCTCTCCTGGCTACCCTAGATTTGTAGGTACATTCGACGGGTGAACGACGACGACCGCAGAAGACGAGGCACCCCGCCACAGGGTCCACCTGCTGCGCCTCGAAACCCTGGGCGTCGTACACCCCCGCCCGGCTACCGGCCTCCGCCGCCGGCCGGCTCTCAGCCCCCGCCCGGTCATCGTCAGCCGCCGCCTCCGGTCGATCGCCGGCCACCTCCCGCCGGCGGCCGACCACACGACGGCTACCGGCCGCCCCCTCCCGGCGCTCGCCCGCCGCTCCCACCGCGGCAGGAGGGCACTCAGATCATTCGACGCGACGGCCGGCCGGACTCGCACCGGCCACCGGCATCGCAGCAGGCGTGGTCGCAGGCACCCGAGCCGGGAGTCGTCTCCCGCGATCGCACCGCCGGATACCGCCCGACCGAGCAGTACCCGCCTCGTGACAGAGCCGATCGCTACGACGGCGATCACGCGCCGCGGCAGACTCCTCGGCCGTACGTCGAGGAACCACCACGCCGCCGGACTCCGCCGCCCCCGCAGCGGGCCCTGCGCCGCCCCGAGCCCGCGAAGCCTCCTCGGGTTCGCAAGAAACGGCACTGGGGTCGACGCTTCGGCCTGACGTTCCTGGTGCTGCTTCTGATCGTCGGCGGACTGGTCTACTACGTCGACAGCTCGCTCACCCGGGTCGACGCGCTCACCAGCTACGACGGGCGCATCGCGGACACACCGGGAACCAACTGGCTGCTCGTCGGCTCGGACTCTCGAACCGGCTTGACGCCCGAGCAGGAGGCATCGCTGTCGACGGGTGGCGAGACCGGCCCGTCGCGCACGGACACGATCATTCTCATCCACATTCCCGAGGGTGGTGGCGCCACGACGATGGTCAGCCTCCCGCGTGACTCGTACGTGTCCATTCCCGGTTACGGCCAGGACAAGCTGAATGCGGCATTCGCATTCGAAGGCGCGCCCCTGCTGGTCCAGACGGTGGAAGGCGCGACGGGTCTACGCATCGACCATTACGCCGAGATCGGTTTCGGTGGCTTCGCGGGGATCGTCGACGCTGTCGGCGGCGTCGACGTCTGCCTGCAGAACGCGATTTCCGATCCCCTCGCCGGGATCGACCTGCCCGCCGGATGCCAGGAGCTGGCCGGATCGGACGCTCTCGGATTCGTTCGCACCCGCGCGACCGCGCTCGCCGACATCGACCGCATGAACAATCAGCGCCAGTTCATGTCCGCCCTGCTGGACAAGGCGACGAGTCCGTCGACATTCCTCAACCCGTTCCGTTTGTGGCCGCTGGTCAAGGACGCCGCCGGATCCCTCAGCGTCGACGACGGTGATCACATCTGGAATCTCGGCTCGCTCGCCTGGGCCATGCGCGGAGACCTCGTCACGACGACGGTGCCCGTCGCTGGATTCGAGAACACCGACGTCGGCAACGTCCTGCTGTGGGATTCCGACCGCGCCTCGCAGTTCTTCGGACTGCTGGCCGACGACCAGCAGATCCCGGAGGACCTCAGGACGTCCGGGCCCTGACGCAGGAGTGGAGCCTGCGGAACGACCGGGGCGGTGCCACAGGAGTGGAGCCTGCGGAACGACCGGGGCGGTGCCACAGGAGTGGAGCCTGCGGAACGACCGGGGCGGTGCCACAGGAGTGGAGCCTGCGGAACGACCGGGGTCGAGCAACCCCCAGCGGTAATCTGGGGTGCATGACTTCGAGCGACGGCAGCACCGCTTTTCACGACCTTCTCCGCGCTCAGGTGCGTCACGAGTTCACGGCGTCGCAGCAGTACATCGCGATTGCGGTGTGGTTCGAGACCAACGATCTCCCCCAGCTCGCGGCGAGGTTCTACGCGCAGGCGGCCGAAGAGCGCGGGCATGCCCTGATGATCGTGCAGTACCTCATCGACCGGAAGGTGAAGGTCGGAATCTCCGGGATCGGCGACGTCGTCGACGAGTTCGACCGGGTCGCCCAGCCTGTCGAGTTGGCGCTTGCCCAGGAGAAACAGGTGACCGAGCAGATCACGGCCCTTGCGCGCACGGCACGGGACAACGGTGACTACATCGGCGAACAGTTCATGCAGTGGTTCCTGCAGGAGCAGGTCGAGGAAGTGGCCAGCATGAGGAGCCTGCTGAACATCGTGCACCGGGCAGGCAATCAACTGTTCGACGTCGAGACGTACGTTGCGAGGGAGACCGCCGCGCGAGTGAACCGCACCACAAACGCCCCCAAACAGGCCGGCGCAGTATGACTTTTTCGCTGGTCATAGTCAAGAATTAGGGCCCTCTTATTTAGGCAACCTTGACCTCAATAAGGGTGAACTTGGGTGACAATAGCCTCTGACCTGCATATTCTCTTCACCATGAGCGCAGACGTCAAAGAAACCAACCATTCCAAATTCCACGCACTCCTCCGCGATCAGATCCGGAACGAGTTCAACGCTTCGCATCAGTACATCGCCACCGCGGTCTACTTCGCCAACACCGACCTGCCGCAGTTGGCCAAGCACTTCTACGCGCAGGCCGTCGAAGAGCGCAACCACGCGATGATGATCGTCCAGTACTTCCTGGACCGCGACATCACCGTCGAGCTCACCGGAGTCGACGGCGCTAAGTCCGTCTTCACCGACGCCCGCGAGCCGATCGCTCTGGCCCTGGCCCAGGAAGAGACCGTCACCGAGCAGATCATCGCGCTCGCGAGCACCGCACGCGAAGAGGGCGATTACCTCGGCGAGCAGTTCATGCAGTGGTTCCTCAAGGAGCAGGTCGAGGAAGTTGCGAGCATGAAGACGCTGCTCAACGTCGCGGACCGTGCCGGACACAACCTGTTCGACCTCGAGCAGTTCGTTGCTCGTGAGTACAGCAACACTGTCCCCTCGGACAGCGGTGCACCTCAGGCTGCCGGCGGCGCCATCTAAGTCGCGCGTCCCGCGCTCGTGAGTGGAAATGTGTCCTGGGGGACACATTTCCACTCACAACGGATCACCTCAGCGTCACCTGACGCCCGCGCAGTCCGTCGCGCGACCGCCGCTGCTCCGAGGTCAGCGGCGCATCCACAGCCAGTGCCTCGGCAAGCTTGTTTCCGAACCGAACGGTGGGCGCGGCCCATTCCGTCGGGTGCATCTCCGGATCCAGATCGAACACCGGCACGAGCAGCCCGTGCGTCCGGAACGAACCGGCGTACCGCGAGCCCTCGCCGAGCGTCAGATCACCGGCAGCGTGCAGACGCGCCAACGCGAGCATCAGATCGTCCTCGCTCTCCGGACGAACCCACCGAAGATGCGCTTTGTCGCCCGCATCGACCCACCACGCAGCAGTCAGGCCCTCACCTTCGAGGCGAGCCGACGGCATGATGGCCCCATTCGCACGCTCCACCGTCGCCGCGACGTCGGCAGCAGGCTCAGCGCCCTCCGGAAGCCACCAGTTGAAATCCTGATGCACCGTGATGTCGAGTTCCAGCGTCGGATCCAGCACCTCCGACAGCGCAGGAGTGTTGCCGTCCGGCCCCGCGGACTCCAACGACTCACCCGGCTGCGCGATGGACGCCCACGACAATGCACTGGACAGATCAGCAGCGACATTCGGCGAATGCACCTGAACCTGCAGGCCAGCAAAGCCCCGCACGTCGCCGCTCTCCTCACGCACCAGCGCCGCAACCGCACCGGGCAACACCGTCGCCACCGTCAGCGTGCGACCGTCGACCACAACCGGTGCCGTCGCCGACGGAACGAACTCCCGCATCGCAACGAGATCGCACTCGGCCCGCACACCATGGAACGGCCGCACCGGCGCCGCGGACAGGTTCTCCCGCTCGGCCGCGCGCTGAGCAAGCTTTGCTGCGCGGTTACTGTCCTGCTTCGGACCACTGTTTCTTTTACTCTTACCCACGCCCGAAACCTACAGGGTCACCCCACCTGCACGTCCAGCAAGCCCAAAGCTCCAGCCCACTCCGCAGGCTCCGCTCCTGCCTTACCGAGTCACTCCGCAGGCTCCGCTCCTGCCTTACCCGGTCACTCCGCAGGCTCCGCTCCTGCCCCACCGAGTCACTCCGCAGGCTCCGCTCCTGCCCCACCGAGTCACTCCGCAGGCTCCGCTCCTGCCCCACCGAGTCACTCCGCAGGCTCCGCTCCTGCCAACCAAGCACGGGTGCGCGCTGGGTTGTTGGTGGCGATCCACCCGACGCCCAGTTCACGGCACAGGTCGACGTCGGCCTTGTCGTCGACGGTCCACACGTACGTCGCGCGGCCCGACGCCGCCGCGCGGTCGACGATCGACGGGTGCTCGCGCAGGCTTTTGATCGACGGTCCGACTGCCGTGGCTCCGACGGTGGTGGCGGCGCCTCCCCCGAGGTAGTGCGACGAGTCGCCGAGGAGAACTGTCGGCAGCATCGGCGCGGCTCGTCTGATTCGCCAGACAGCGGTGGCCGCGAAGGACATGATCACTGCGCGCGAATGGTCGGCGGACGCAGGTTGGCCGATGCCGAAGCGGTGCAGCTCGGCAAGCACCTTGCTCTCGATGAGCGACCCGTAGCGCACCGGATGCTTGGTTTCGATGAACAGCTTCGTCGGTTTGGACGTCCAGTCCAGCACCAGCTGAATCAGGTCGCTGAGTGTCAGCAGATCGGCGGGCTCGGCGCCGTCGCCGTAGTCGTAGCCCTTGAGGGTGTCGTAGTCCAGCTCGCTGACGATTCCGGTACCGGAGGACGTGCGGTCGATTCTCCGGTCGTGCACGCACACGATGTGGCCGTCGCGGGTCAGCCGAACATCGCACTCGAGGCCGTCGGCTCCGTCGCGTAGCGCAAGGTCGTAGGCAGCCAGCGTGTGCTCTTTCTTCTCCGCCGACGCTCCGCGATGCGCAACGACGAACGGTCCGCGACGATCTCCGCTCACGACGCCGCCGCCTTCTCCGTTTCGGTGACCGAACGTGACGTTCGGTCACTCTGAGTGACCGAACGTTTCATTCGGTCCGGGAGGGGGGCGTCGGCGACGGTTTCACGTGGAACCGACATGACCCATCGCGTCGGCGAGGGTTTGTGGGTGCCGCGCCAGCCGAGGCCGTCGATGCTGTGGAGGAGGTGGACGGTCCAGAGGGCGGTGAGGACGCCCACCAGGGCGACGATGGCGGAGAGCAGTACGCCGTCGGCCTGAGCTTGGAGGGAGTCGCGCAGCCGCCAGAGGGATGCGGCGACGACGAGTGCCCAGTTCAGGACCCACAGTCCCCACCAGATGCGGATGTCACGGACCAGGCGTGGCTTGTCGACGCCGGCTTTGGCGTCGGCCAGCTCGGTGAGAAAGACTCCGGGGAGTGCGAGAGACAGCACCGGAACGAGTGTTCCGACGAAGAGGGTGCGCGACGAGCGTGGGTCACGTGTTCCGGCTCTCTCGAAGAAGATTCGTCGTCGATCCACCAACCAGCATGCGGAGCCGACGGCGGCGGCGATTCCGATGACGATCGACGCGGTCTCGGCGAACAGCACCACCGCGTCGGACGTCACGAGCGTCGTCTGCCCGACGAGGCGTGTGCGGTTGTACAGCAGGATTCCGTACCGAAACAGCTCCGCTGCTGCGGCGAGGCCGAGTAGCGATGCGGCGAGCACCAGCAGACCGGGTGCGGCACCTGCCCAGCGTCGAAGTCGCGGTTCCCGTTCCTGGACGTTCGATACGGGCTGGTCGATCAGACCCCAGCGCGGGATCTCGTCGTACTTCGGTGTCGCGGTGCGGCGTGGATGCGACGAGCCGGCCGGCCGCGAGGTCTTGTTCCGCGGCTTCTTGGCGACCCAGCGGAAGTTGCGGGTTCCGGTTGCGGGCGCTTGCGCCGACACCGGGGACAGCAGCACGCCGTGGCAGCGCGGACACCACACCGCCGGTCGCGTTCCGACGGGCCACCGCGTCGCGCAGCGGGCACAGACCTGAAATGCGGACACTAGACGATTCTCGCCTCGGCGCCGTCGTCGCGCACGAGTGGACGGCCTGCGTGCTGCCACGCCGACATGCCGCCGTCGACGTTGGTGGCTTCGTATCCGATCTGCGCGAGGTATTCGACGACGCGGAGCGAGCGCCCCCCGGCCTTGCACACGACGTACAAGTCGGCGTCGGCGTCGATCTCGCCGATGCGGGACGGCACTTCGGCCATCGGAATGTGCACGGCACCGGGAGCGTGTCCCTGCTGCCATTCCTCGTTCTCACGGACGTCGAGCAGAATCACCGACTCGCTCAGCTCGGTGGGCAGCTGGGCGACGGTCACTGAGGGCAGATCCGGAGCAGACACAAAACGATCTTGTCACGCAATCCACCGGCCCTGCCACCCGTTCCCTGTGGATAGAGCAAGGAAGTTATCCACACTATCCACAGACCGATCCACAGAAACCGGGCATCTGCCGGTTTCATCCACAGGCGCGGAGCGCTCCCGGGTCGATTCCCTAGACTCGAATCCATGGCCGCAATCGAACTTCGAATCTTCACCGAACCTCAGCAAGGCGCCACCTACGACGATCTTCTTCGCGTCGCCCAGACCGCTGAAAGTCTGGGCTACGGCGCGTTTTTCCGCTCCGATCACTATCTGGCGATGAACTCCGACGGCCTACCCGGTCCGACGGACGCGTGGATCACGCTCGCCGGAATTGCTCGCGAGACGAAGACGATCCGCCTCGGCACTCTCGTCACGTCGGCCACCTTCCGTTATCCCGGCCCACTGGCCATCAGCGTCGCGCAGGTCGACGCGATGAGCGGGGGCCGCGTCGATTTCGGTCTCGGCGCAGGCTGGTTCGAGGAGGAGCACACGGCGTACGGCATTCCGTTCCCACCGCTGGGAGAGCGTTTCGACAAGCTCGAGGAGTCCCTGGCCGTGATCACCGGACTGTGGGAGACCCCCGTCGGCGAGACGTTCTCGTACGACGGTAAGCACTACCCCATCGTCGACTCACCTGCGCTTCCCAAGCCGGCGCAGTCCCCGCGGCCCCCGATCCTGATCGGCGGTGGCGGCAAGAAGCGCACCCCGGCACTGGCTGCGAAGTACGCCGACGAGTTCAACATTCCGTTCGCCTCGCTCGAGGCCACCGGAACGCAGTTCGATCGAGTGCGGGCCGCGGCGTCCGAGACCGGACGCGAGTTGGCGTATTCGAGCGCGCTCGTGCTGTGCTGCGGCAAGTCCGAGGAGGAGATCGCCCGCCGCGCTGCCGCGATCGGTCGTGACGTGTCCGAGCTGCGGGAGAACGGTGCGGCCGGTTCCCCCGCAGAACTGGTGGACAAGATCGGACGCTACGGCGAGCTCGGAGCATCCCGGGTGTACCTGCAGGTCCTCGACCTGGCCGACCTGGACCATCTGGAACTGGTGGCGTCGGAGGTCATGCCTCAGCTCTGATTCGTCGGCCCCGGCTCGCGCACGCCTGCCCTCAGGCGTGCGCGGGTCGACGCAACCGGGCGCCCAGCCAGCGTGCAGCGGGAGTCTCGACCCAGCGGTAGACGATTTCCGACACGGCGGCCGTGGCGACGAGAAACGCGACGACCGCGCCCGTCGGTCCGGTGTACGGAACGACGTTCTCGTACACCCGGTAGAGAATCAGCGTGTGGACCAGGTAGATCGCGTAGCTGCGGGTGCCCGTCCAGCGAACGATCGCCCAGTGCGCGATCCTGCCGTCGTACCGCGCGAGGAGCAGGACCAGACCGGTGACGACGACGATGGTCCACATGTACTGGTCGCCCGCCCAGTAAGCGTGGACGTCGGTTGCCAGTCGCACCACCTCGGCCTGCGCGACGACCGAGACGACGACCCATCTCCAGCTGATGATCCGGGCCCAGCCGAGGTAGATGATCTGCCCGAGGAACAGCGTCGGGAGCGTCGCGGCGATCTTCGACAGCATCGGCACCGACCACGGCTGCGGGATGTAGAGGTTGTAGATCAGCACGGCCGCGCAGAGGAAGGCCCCGACGAGGGGAACGACGACGGGCCACTTCCGCAGGATGTCGCGGGCCGCGATGCAGTACAGGTAGAACATCAGCTGAACCGTCAGCGTCCAGGTGACGCCCAGTACGGCGACTTCGGGCTTCAGGAAGAACCCGCCGAGCACGAAGCTGAGCG
Organism: Rhodococcus sp. 14-2470-1a; assembly: GCF_002259425.1. Taxonomy (NCBI): domain Bacteria; kingdom Bacillati; phylum Actinomycetota; class Actinomycetes; order Mycobacteriales; family Nocardiaceae; genus Rhodococcus; species Rhodococcus sp. 14-2470-1a. The sequence goes on along the minus strand of NZ_NPFZ01000027.1, from coordinate 77,569 downwards.
CGGCTTCGGAGTTGCTGATCCCGTTCTGACCGCTGAACATGCCGTTGATTCCCAGACGTACCAGCAGAATGGCCAGCGCGACGGACACCCACAGCGCTGGGACCAGGCGGGAAAGCCTGCTGACCGCGAAATCGCGTCGCGACTGCCGCATCGCCGAGCGGGTCACCAGCAGGCCGGTCAGGAGCATGAAGATCGCGACGCCGACGAACGAGAGATGGTTGTTGAGGCCGGCTTCCTGGACGAACACCCGGTAGACGACGTCGATCATCCACCAGCCTTCGCCGCGGTCGTCGATCAGGTAGAACGAGATGTGCGAGTAGAGAACGGCGAGTACCGCGATCAACCGCAGCAGGTTCGCGCCGTCGAGTTGGACCCTCGGCGCATGGACGTCCGTGACCGCCTGTCTGGCGTCGACCGCATCGGTCGACCTGCGATGGGGGCTCACGGCGGCCAGTCTAGATTCCTGTTCACCTGCCGGACCAATCGTGATGCCGAGCCGTGACCTCGCCGTGACCTCCCGAGGCTGCCGCGGCAGCGTGGTTTTATTCCGAGAAATGAGTCTCGAGTACAACAGTTGCACTGGGGGTAGTAATGAGATTGGGTTGAACCCGAGAGAAGATCCGCAGCATTACGCGCCGCGCTTCGATCGATGAAGCCGGCGTCGACAAAGAAGGGAACCACGTGTCCGAGTACACCTTGCCCGACCTTGATTTCGATTACTCCGCCCTCGAGCCACACATCTCGGGCGAGATCAACGAACTGCACCACTCCAAGCACCACGCAACGTACGTCGCCGGCGCCAACACTGCGCTCGAGAAGCTCGCTGCAGCCCGCGAAGCCGAGGATCACGGCTCGATCTTCCTGCTCGAGAAGAACCTCGCGTTCCACCTCGGCGGCCACGTCAACCACTCCATCTGGTGGAAGAACCTCTCCCCCAACGGTGGCGACAAGCCCGAGGGTGAACTCGGCGCAGCCATCGACGATCAGTTCGGTTCGTTCGACAAGTTCCGCGCACAGTTCACCGCGGCAGCCAACGGTCTGCAGGGCTCCGGCTGGGCCGTTCTCGGCTACGACTCGCTCGGCAAGAAGCTGCTGACGTTCCAGCTCTACGATCAGCAGGCCAACGTGCCGCTGGGCATCATCCCGCTGCTCCAGGTCGACATGTGGGAGCACGCCTTCTACCTGCAGTACAAGAACGTCAAGGCAGACTACGTCAAGGCGTTCTGGAACGTCGTGAACTGGGCCGACGTTCAGGCTCGCTTCGAGGCAGCCACGTCGAAGACCCCGGGTCTGATCTTCCCGTAATTCTTCCGCACCGCAGAGGGCCATCACGCATCGTCGTGGTGGCCCTTTTCGTGTTTCCCTTCGTTAGCACTCGACACGTCTTGTGTGCCAGCACGTTTCTGGTTCATATTGGGGTGTACCCAGCGTGGCGTACCGGATATTTCTGGGCGAACGAGGAGTGCACATGAGCGATCGCGATCTGATCGGCGTTTCCCCTTTCCATGCCGCTGGGCTTCTGCGCGGGTTCGTGATCTCCGGGCGGTGGCCGGACACGACGAAGGAATGGGCGCAGTTTCTCGTGCTGGCCGTCCAGGTCGCATCGATGCCGGGCCTGCTCACGACGTCGACGGTCTTCGGGGCTCGCGAGGAGCTTCCCGACGATCCGGCCCCGGGAACGATAGGGCTGGTCCTCGCCGAGGGGCCCATCGTGGGTGAGACTGCTGTCACACCCGAGCGGTTCGCGCACCACCAGCCGGCGGCGATTCTGATGCTGCATCCGCCGTCGGAGACCACCCCGTCACTCCCGGAATGCGCGGGTGCGGCGTCCGGGTGTGTCCTCCTTCCCGGCCTGCCGCATCTCGGCCTCGACCACCGTGCTGCCTGGGTGGAAGCCGAATCCGACGGCACCGTGACCTCGATGGTGAGCCGCATCGGCCTCGACCCGATCAGCGATCCCGACACTGCAGTTTTGGCCATGCTCCTCGCGTCCTGAACGTGGCCCGTACAAGAGTTTTCGGGTTCCCAAACTTGCTGCGGCATTGGACTTTTCGACTACCTCCTCCTACTGTGGAGTGCAGCGAAGGGGAGTAGCCCCCAATCACCGTGTCGACATACTGGTCCGCAATCGGGCCCGGCACCGTGAACCGATACCGCTCACGCACAGGCTGCGTGCTCGGCGCCGGTGGGCGAGACCTTCGGTCATTCAGACGACCGAAGGAGTGCCTCCATATGCTGTCCGCGCTGCTGTTGAGTTTCGCAGTCATCTTCGTCGCCGAACTCGGCGACAAATCGCAGCTCATGGCCATGACGTTCGCCTTGCGCTACAAGTGGTACGTCGTCATCGGCGGCATCACGATCGCCACCACCGTCACCCACCTCGTGTCGGTCGCCGTCGGGCACTTCCTCGGACTCTCGATTCCCACCCATCTGATCTCGATCGTCGCCGGAGTCGCTTTCGTCGTCTTCGGATTGTGGACCCTCAAGGGAGACAAGCTTTCCGACGACGAAGGCGACAAGGCCTCCAAGGTCACCCGCTCGGCGTTCATCGCAATCGCGTCGGCATTCTTCCTGGCCGAGCTCGGCGACAAGACCATGCTCGCCACCGTCACCCTCGCCGCGGACAACAACTGGGCCGGCGTCTGGATCGGCTCTACCGTCGGCATGGTCGCAGCCGATGCCCTCGCCATCGTCGTGGGCGCGGTCCTGGGCAAGCATCTTCCCGAACGCATCATCCAGTTCGGTGCCGCAATCCTCTTCTTCGTGTTCGGCGTCTCGCTGTTCTTCGAGGGCGTCATGCCCGGAACGTCCGCGCCCGTGATCGCCGGCGGCGTCGTTCTCGTCCTGTCGGCAGCGGTGTGGGGAGCAATCGCAACCGTCCGGCGCCGTCGCCCGACGCCGGTCGAGGTATTGAACGACAAGTAAGAATCGACGTATCATCTGCCCCGATCAGAACCAGGGGCACATGACAACCATCGACCACGATCCCAGCAGGACGCGCCGCGCCACCCACGACGACAACACGTCGTCGGATCGGCTTCTCCGGACGGTAGCGCGCTTCGTCGCCGCCGGTTACCTCATCTATTTCGCGATTCTGCTGCCGGATTTCCTCCGCACCGCCTACGTGACGGAATCCTGGTGGACGCCCGCAGCGATGGTCGCCGTGTTCGGAACAGGTCTGTCCATGGGAGTGGCTTCCCTGGCCACGGACACCAGGTGGATCCGCGTCACCGGTGCCGTAGCGACCTTCACCTTCCTGGCCGCCGCGCTGAGCTGGTGGCTCGCGTGGGACAGCTCCGTCGTCGACACCAACGGAATGCCCCTGGCGTCGTTCCCCGGCCTGGCGGGACTGGCCGCGGCCGCGTCGCTGCCGTCATGGCTGGCTTTCGCACAGCTGACCGTCACTGTCGTCTCGGTTCAGCTCAGCATCAACATTCTCCGTGGTCCACTGCTGGACGGCCCGTTGCTGGCGGACATCACGTTCGCGCTGATGTTCTGCTCCATCTTCGTGGCCGCCACCTTGGGCGTCATCCGCACCGCACGCATTCTCGACAGCACGCGCGAAACCACCCACCGACAGGCGGCGACCGAGGCTGCCGTCAGCGCCCGCGCCGTCGAGCGTGAGCGTTTCGACGCCCTCATCCACGACGGCGTGTTGTCCTCCCTTCTCGCGGTGGCTCGCCTCGGACGCACCGAGGGCGTGATCCGACAGACCGAGCACACTCTCGCTCAGCTGGACTCGCTGCGAAACCACTCGTCCGCCACGACGTTCGATGTCGACGAGGCGCTCGCCCGGTTACGTTCGGCCGCAACGAATGTCGACGAGGAGATCGAAATCGCCGTCGAATCACGCACCGACGCTCTGTATCCCGCCGAGGTCATCCGCACGGCCAGTGCCGCCTTGGCCGAGGCAGTTCGCAACAGCGTCACGCACGCAGGTTCCGACGCGACGCGGGTCGCAACGTTGTCGCTGACGAGGGACGACATCTCCATCGTGCTGTCCGACGACGGGTCCGGGTTCGACCCCACCTCGGTCGCGCCGCATCGCATGGGGATCGCGGTGAGCATCGTCGGACGCATGCGCAGCCTGCCCGGTGGCTCGGCGCGCGTCGAGTCGGACAAGAACGACGGTGGCACGACGGTGGCACTGCACTGGTCGGCACCGTCGTGAACGGCACCCGGAGCACGCACGACGCGTGTCAGGACGGCTCGGGTCAGGATATTCGCGACCTCATCGGACTGCGGTCGCGATTCGCGACGGGACTGGTCGCCCTCTACATCTTCACGTGTTTTCTCTGCGCCGCAGCGACGTTGGAGGGAGTGAGCTCCCCGTGGCCGATCTTCGTCTCCGCTGGGTTGTGCTCGATCGGTGCAGTCACGATGATCACCGCACCAGGAGATCCACTGCCGTGGCGGTACACCGTATTCATCGCTGCCCTCGGCCCCGTCAGCTGCGCGTTGACCTACAGCGTGATTCCCGTTCCGGTCAGCAGCCCACTGCAGACCTGGCCGCTGGGCACGAGCGTCGCATTGTTCACGGCCCTGTGCGTCCGAGGACGAACGTCGGCAGCGTGGGCCGGACTGGGGACGACGGTTGCCGTGACGATCTTCTGGTCCGTCCAGACCGGGCAGGGCGCCGCCTACGGCATCGCCTTCGGCGTCATCAACGCTGCCCCGCTGCTGATGTCGACGTTCTTCGCGTTCACGCTCCGGCCCCTCGCTCGCTCCGTTTTCGCGCTGCGTGACCAGTCGACGTCGCGAGTCGCATCCGAGGCGGCCGCCGCAGCCGTGCTCGAAGAGCGTGACTCGCAACTGCGTCGGCTCGACGAACTCGCTCGCCCACTCCTCGAACGGACCGTCCACGGCCCCGACCTGGCTCCCGAGGAGATCGCGTCGTACACCCTGCTCGAAGCCGAGTTGCGGGATTCGTTGCGAGCGCGCGCTCTTGTCACCGATCGACTACGTACGTCGGTGCGGACGGCACGCGACCGCGGCGTCAGCGTCGTACTCCTCGACGACCGCGCCGACGTCGAACTCGACCCCGCGGTGCGCGACCTCGTCGTCGACTCCGCAGCGGAGCACATCGACGGGATGGCGAGCGGATCGGCCACTGTGCGACTGCTCCCGGCAGGTCGGCCCGCCCTCGCCACGATGCTGGTCGATTCCGAACGGACCTACCGAATCGAGTACGAGCACGACGGTCGGGCTCGCGAAATCAGCCACTGACACCAAGTGTGATCCACTGCACTTCTGTCACTCCGCCGGCTGCGACTCACTGCTGTCCGGTTATGGTGCAGAACGAGACAATCACGGTCAGCGCTGATCGTTTGCGCCGATCGTCCACCGCTCTAATCGAGGAGATGTGCACGTGGAGATTTCGGGAACAGCAGCGTTGGTCACAGGCGGGGCGTCCGGCCTCGGTGCGGCAACGGCCAAGCGCCTCGCCGACGCCGGGGTGACGGTGTTCGGCCTCGACCTGGCGCAGTCGATCGAGCGGGCGGGCGACAGCGTGCCCGACGGTGTCACGCTCATCGCCGCCGACGTCACCAGCGAAGCCGACGTCGAGGCAGCCCTCGACACCATCACCGCGTCCGGGGTGCCCCTGCGCATCGTCGTCAACTGCGCCGGTGTCGGCTGGGCGGGACGCATCCTGTCGAAGAAGGGCCCGCACGAGCTCGAGCTCTTCCGCACCGTCATCACCATCAACCTGCTGGGCACGTTCAACGTGATGCGCCTCGCCGCCAACCGAATTCAGTCACTCCCGACGGTCGACGACGCAGGGCAGCGCGGCATCATCGTCAACACCGCCTCCGTCGCCGCCTTCGAAGGCCAGATCGGCCAGATCGCGTACACGGCATCGAAGGGCGGCGTGCACGCGATGACCATCACCGCGGCCCGCGACCTCGCCCAGGTCGGCATCCGCGTCAACACCATCGCCCCCGGAATCGTCGACACCCCGATGCTCGCCGGCGTCACCGAGGAATACCGCAAGGGCCTCGAAGCCAGCGTCCCGTTCCCCTCGCGTCTCGCACAGCCGGCGGAGTACGCACAGCTCGTGCAGATGCTCGCCGAGCACGACTACCTCAACGGCGAAACCATCCGCATGGACGGCGCAATCCGCATGGCGCCGCGGTAAGGGCATCCGGGTTCCGGCAGCCCCGATTTCAGGCTCCGGCGCGCAAGGATTCGAGGGTGGGGATTTCGAGGTCCGCGCGGTCGGTCATCCACTCGCGCAGGACTTTCGTGGCTTGGACGTCGTCTTCGTTGTAGACGAGTAACCGTTCGCGCTGACTGAGGTCGGGTTCTCCGTCGTAGCCGACGGCGTCGCGGTACCAGCCCATGGACGCCTCGCCGCCGGCTTCATCGTCACGCCAGGTGAAGCCGGCGACGGGGGCGATTTTCTTCAGCCCTTTGCCGCCGGGGCAGATGAATTGGTCGCTGACTGCCTGGTAGATGTCCACCCATTGTTCGCTGTCGATGAATTCGCGGATCTCGGCCTCGGTGGGAACGCCGGGTACGGCGCCGAAGCGTCGGGCAGAATCGAGGAGCCATTTGTCCTCGGCCTGGCGCGAATAGCAGTACGCTGCAAAGGTTTTACCGCGTTCGGCGGCGTCACGGCGCTTGCCCATCAGCCAGCCCCAGAATTCCGCGAACGATCGCCCCTCGTCGACGGTCGGCAGCGGATCCCACGTGACGAATCCTCGGTAGACCGGGGGCTGCCCTCCCTGCTCGGTGAGCAGCGTGCCCCACAGGTAGGCGCCGTGCTCCTGGTAGCTCTCCATGTCCACGTCGACCTCGACGTCAGCGCGGTGGACCGTCGTTCTCTCGGTCCGGCGCAGAAGCGGAACATCCGCGCGCCACGCCGTCGCTGCGGCAACGGCGTCGTCGAAGCTGCCGAACGGCCAGTCCTGCGGTTCCGGTCCGGTCCAGTCGGCGAGGTCGTCGATGGTGAAGACGCCGTGCTCGCGCAACACCTCCGCACGCATCCCCGACGCCACCAGCGACACGTCGCGGTTGGCGGTGAGCTGCGGTTTGCAGTCCGACCACCATGAGCACGACCGACACTCGCTCACCTGGGAGGGCACGGTGAAGCTCTCACCCCGCGCGACGGCGAGACGGTCCGCGAATCGTGAATCGTATTCTGCGAACACGGTCTCGAGGTCGTGAACGAGGATGCACTCGGCGCGATATCCGATTGCACCGCCGATTGCAGTGGGAGAGGCGAGGCCTTCACGTTCGAGCATTCGGTAGAGATGCGCGAGGCGCAGTTGGTCCCGCAGCTGACTGCGAACCTTGCGGGTCTCGTCGACGCTCGGTGTCCATCGGTCGAACGGAGTGGTGGTCGCTCCCCGGCCGGGGTCGGTGACCTTGTGGTTGACGACGATGACCGGGATGTATCCGGCACCGGACGGATCGAGCATCAGCATCTCGCTGCGGCCGCGTCGACCGTGCTCGTGATCGAGGGGAAGCACGGCGTTCCAGATCCAGCGGGCCTTGCGCCTGCACGCCGCCATCGTCATCTCCGACGCCGACCTGGCGTCGGGGGCGTCGATCTCCGTCCACCCGGATTCGGTGGCTGCGAAGGCGGCACGGGTGGCCTCCCGGTGGGCCGCCGCGGCCTCACGCCGTTGCCGGACGCCGGGATTCTCCGGTTCGTCGCGCTGCAGCGCGGAGTAGGCCGTGTCCAGGTACAGCCGGTGACGGCACCGCGTCAGGGACCCGGCGTCGATGAGTACCGACGACCGCATTCCGGCTGACCGTGTCGCCGCGACAGGCTGGCTGTTCACAGTTGATGAGCCTATGTCCCCCCACCGACACGCCCCATGCGACCCACCGCTGCGTCAGCGATAGGCTGTGTGTCAGCCAGCGCGAATACCGCGCCCGAACCGTACCGAAGCTGACGTTAGGGGCCTTGTCGATGGGGTTGTTCCGCAAGCGCAAGGGTCGTGCCACTCGTAAGGCCGAGGCCAAGGCGCTCAAGCACAAGGCAACACTCGAGGCCAAGCTCGGAGCGAAGAACGAGCGCAAGCAACTGAAGTCCATCGCGAAGGCACAGAACAAGCTGAGCGCGGTCGAGGCCAAGTCGCAGAAGAACGTCGAGAAGGCGCAGATCAGGACACTTCAGGCGCAGCAGAAGGCAGCGCTGCAGGGGTCGTTCAACGCGGCTCAGGTGCGCAAGTACATCTCGATTGCACGGGTGTTGATCCCCGTTCTGACGCCCATCGTCTACCGCGGCGCTGCGGTCCTGCGGAACCGTCTGGACGAGCGCAAGGCAGGCAAGCTGGGCGTCAACCCCGCCGAGCTGAGCGAGTACAGCGGCTACGGCGCGAAGCTGAGCGCACGTATCGCCGGTTCGGAGAAGTCGCTTGCCCAGGTCACGGCCAACAGCTCCGACGCCGAGACCCGCAAGTTCTCCGACGCGATCTCCCAGCGCCTCACGGATCTGGGTACCGCGGTGCGGACGTCGGAACAGATGCCTCCCGCACGTCGCAAGGCTGCGCACAACGCCATCTCGGCCGAGCTGGACGGCATCGAAGCCGACCTTCTGGCTCGTCTCGGCGTTCGGTAGTACCTCCGGTTCCATGAGGTCGCCCGATGCTTCGCTTCGCGGCGGAGCTGTCGGCGCGACGACGGTGTCGCTGTCCGTGGCAGCGCACGGGTGGGCCGACGGCGGGTATCCGTCGGGCTCCGCGGCTGTGCTGGTACTGATCGTGGGCCTCGGGATCGGCGCCGTGTCCGCTGTGCCGCGGTCCGGCCGCGCGACCGTGCCCCTGCTTCTCGCGGGGATGGTGCTCGGCCAGTTCGCGTCGCACGTCGCTCTGGTCGTCGGCGACCCGCACGCGATGATGCACGGCCATACCATTCTGCCGAGCCCGGCCATGGCTGCATTCCACGTTGCCGCATCGACGCTGGCTGCGGTGTTGGTGTGCGCAGCCGAGCGGCTGTACGGGCCCATCACCGCCGTCGTCCGATCGGTACTGGACCCGCCGCAACGCCTCGCCGTTCCACCCGGGCTCGCCGTCGAGATCGCGAGCCCACTTCCCCGTGCACCATTCGAGTTCACGACATCCATCTCGAGACGTGGCCCGCCGACGCCGGCGTGACTCTCCGATCATCTCTGCCACATCGTCTTTCGAGAAAGTACCCATGCCATGAACAGCTTCGTTCGTCGTGCCTCGATCATCGCAGGCACCGCGTCACTCGCCCTCGTCGTCGGAGCGGGTGCAGCCTCCGCACACGTGACGGTCGCCGCGCCCGACGCCGCGCAGGGCGGCTACGCCGTCCTGACCTTCCGCGTCCCCACCGAATCCGACACCGCCGCGACGTCGTCGGTCCGGGTCGAACTACCGGGCCTCAATTCCGCACGCACTCAGCCCATTCCGGGGTGGACCTCGGTAGTGGACAAGAACGCCGAGGGCCTCGCCACCGCGGTCACGTGGACCGCGGGCCCGGGCGCCGAGGTGCTTCCCGGCCAATTCCAGCAGTTCCTGCTGTCCGCGGGTCCTCTGCCCGAGGAAGACACCGTCAGCTTCCCGGCCGTTCAGACCTACAACGACGGCGAGGTCGTCGAGTGGACCGAGGAACCGGCCGCCGACGGTAGCGAGCCCGAGTACCCGGCGCCGTCGCTGACACTCGCAGCCGCCGGTTCCGACGGACACGGCGGTCACTCCGTCGATTCCGCCGCGGCGTCGGATTCGACGGAGACAGCACAGAGTTCCGATTCCGACACGACCGCCCGGTGGCTCGCCGGCGGAGCCTTGGTACTCGGAGCTCTCGGTGCCGCACTCGGCATCGGCGCGACTGTGCGAGGACGCCGGTCATGAGGAAACTGATCGTCGCGGTGCTCGCGATCTCGGCACTGCTGATCGGCGCACCCACGGCATCCGCCCACTCGGTGGTCACCGGATCGAACCCGGCCGACGGATCCGAGATCGCGTCCGGCCCGGCGCAGGTGTCGATCTCGTTCAACGAGGTTCCGCAGTCGCAGTTCGCGACCTTGAACGTCGTCGGGCCCGACGGCAACCTGTGGTCCAAGGGCGACCCGCGCATCGAGGGACAGAGCATCGTCGTCGACGTCGGCGAACTCGGACCGGTCGGCGAGTACACGATCGCCTATCGCGTGACGTCGGCCGACGGTCACCCCATCAGTGGGACACTGGGATTCACGTTGACCGCGGAAGGATCCGGCACGCCGGGCGCGGCCGCATCCGCCGCCGCGGAGGGTGAGTCCGACGACGGCAGCGGCGGGGGAATTCCCGTCTGGATCTTCCTCGTCGCGGGTGTCCTCGTCTTCGCAGGTGGACTCGCCTACGCGTTGCGCAAGCCGAAGGACAAGTAGCTGAACGCGTTCCGCCGGTGGTGGGTGCTCGCCGCGGGGGCGGCGGGCATCGTCGGGGTGGGGCTGGCATGGTTGCTCGCCCACCCCGACGGCCCCGACCCGTCGTCGGTGCTCCGTGTCGTCGCGGACTGCCTCGGCGCGACGATGCTCGGACTCGCGCTGCTGCGTACGGACCTGTTTCCGGATCGATCGAAGCCTTCGGTGTGGCGTACCGCCGTCGTCGTCGGCGGGACGTGGACCGCGGTGGAAACGGCACTGCTGGCGACGGCAGCAACCGAGTCGTTCGGGGGCGGTATCGCAAGATTGTCGGTGTCGAACTTCGCGACGTTCCTGACCGACATCACCGTCGGGCAGTTGGGTGTGGTGACGATCCTCTGTACCGCCGCGGCAGTGGCGTATTCGCTGTTCGCGTATCGGACGGCACCACCTTCGGCGCCGATGCAGCGGCGTCGGCGCGATCTGTCCCCGGTACCCGTCGTCGTCCTCACCGTCGTCGCGCTCGTGGCGCGTCCCGTCACCGGGCACATGTCGCAGCAGGTCCTCGGCGCGTTGTTCGTGTCCGTGCACACCGTGGCGGCGTCGGTGTGGATCGGCGTTCTGGCCGCGATGGCCCTGACCTTGCGTGCCCGGGGCGCCTGGGCCGCAGTGTTGCCCGTGTATTCGCGCCTGGCGTGGTGGTCGGTGTGGACTCTCGCCGTGAGCGGAACCGTCAACGCTGCTGTGAAACTCGGTGGTCTGCCTGCCCTGTTCGACACCGGATACGGCCGTATCGTCCTCGGCAAGACCGTTCTTCTCGTCGTCCTCGTGGTGCTTGCCCGACGGTTGCGCGCGACCTGGCTGGTGTCGGTGGCCGCGCATCGCACGAAGGCCGACGAGTCGACCGTGCGTGCTGCTCTCCACGTCTGCGTGCTTGCTGTCGCGTTCGGTTCGGCTGCGGCTCTGGCAACGACGGCGTAGTCCTTCACGCCCCGTCCACTTCGCGTTTCCCGCGGCGACCGACTCGCGTCGTTCGGGACGGTCACGATGTCAGCTTCGTCGTTCGTCAGGAGCTTGTCACGTGATACCTTTTCGCCGCCCGGTCGTGGGCGTCCTCGTTTCGATTGCCTCGATAGCTGCGCTGTCCGCGTGCTCCGAGCCTGCCGACCCGGCTGTCGACAGCACGGAGTCCAGCGGCGGGACCCTCACGGTGTACACCTCCGAACCGCAGGCGAAGATCGACGCACTCAACGCGGAGTTCACTGCTGCGAATCCGGACATCGAGGTGCAGGTCTACCGTGCCGGCACCGGAGATCTCAATGCGCGCATCGCTTCCGAGCGTGAGACGGGTTCGATCGGCGCAGATGTGCTCCTGGCTGCGGACGCACCGACGTTCGAGGGGTACAAGGACGAGAACCTGCTGCTCCAGTACACCCCCGCGGACGTGTCCGCGTTGAACCAGGAAATCGTCGATCCGGACGGATATTACGTCGGAACCCGCATCATCCCCACGGTGATCGCCTACAACACGGGTGCCGTGTCGGAGCCGCCGACGTCGTGGCAGCAACTCGCCGACCCGAAGTACAAGGGGCAGATCACTCTTCCCAATCCGGATGTCTCCGGTGCGGCGGCATTCAACACGGCGGTGTGGTTGAACGAGGAGTCGCTCGGTCAGCCGTGGCTCGAAGGCCTGGCCGCGAACGAACCGATCGTCGCCGAGAGCAACGGTCCCGTCGGACAGTCCGTTGCGGCCGGCACTCAGCCGATCGGGATCGTCGTCGACTATCTGGTTCGCGAACTGGCGGAGAAGGGTTCGCCCATCGCGCTCGAGTACCCGACGGACGGTGTTCCGTACATCTCCCAGCCTGCGGGCATCTTCGCCGATTCGAAGAATCAGGACGCGGCGAAGAAGTACGTCGACTTCCTCGTCAGCAAGCAAGGCCAGGAACTCGCGGTCGAGCAACAGTACCTTCCCGTGCGCGGTGACGTCGGAACCCCGGACGGCGCACCGGCTCTCGCCGATCTGAACCTGCTGAACCCCGATCTCGCCGAGATCACGGCATCTCAGCCCGAGGCGGTCGAGAGGTTCAACGAACTTGTCGGGTAACCCCTATGCGAGTGGTCTGGTGTCCCTCAGACTGCTCCTGTGGGTCGTGGTGTCGGTGTCGATCCTGGCGCCCATTGCTGCCGTGGTATCGATCGGGCTGGGCGGCAACCATGTTCGTGAACTGATCGACGGCGGCATCGTCGACGCCGCCGTGAACAGCGTCGTGTCGACGGGACTGTCGGCATTGTTCGCCGTGGTGATCGCCGTCGCGATGGCCCTGCTGCTCGACCGGACGGATCTTCCCGGTCGCTCGGTGCTGCGGCTCGTCCTGCTGTCGCCGTTGCTGATTCCGCCGTTCGTCGGGGCGATCGCGTGGACCGGCCTGCTCGGGCCGAGCGGGATGATCAACAAGTTCTGGGCCGAACGGTTCGGCGGACCACTGTGGAACGTCTACGGCGGAGACGGCGTGGTCTTCCTCCTGACCATCCACTCCTATCCCATTGCGTACTTGATCGTCGCAGCAGCACTGCGCCGCATTCCCGGTGACCTCGAAGAGGCTGCGCGGATGTCCGGGGCACGCCCGCTGCGCGCACTGACGTACGTGACATTGCCGTTGCTTCGGCCGGCCGCGGTCGCGTCGTTCACGTTGGTTGCGGTCTCGAATCTGGCGGATTTCGGGATTCCCGCCCTCGTCGGACTGCCGGACCGGTACGTGACGTTGTCGACGATGGTGTATCGGTTCATCCAATCGGGAACCGTCGCACAGCCGTTGGAGGTGGTCTCGGCCATCGGCATCGTCCTGTTGCTGCTGGCGGTGGTCGCGGTTGCGGTGGACCGAGGACTCAGCCGCGGCAGTGCAGCTCTCGATGGGCCGGTTACTCCCCCGACTCGGCTCGCGTTGGGGCGGAGCCGGTCGGCGGTGGGCGTCGCCACCTGGCTTCTCGCACTGAGCATCACGGCCCTGCCGATCTTCGCGCTCGCCACCCAGGCATTGCTGCCCGCGCCCGGTGTTCCCCTGACGTGGGCCAACCTCACTCTCGATTCCATCGTCGCAGCCGTCACTGCACCTGGAACGGTTGTCGGTATCCAGAATTCGCTGATGCTGGCGATCGGCGCCGCGGTGATCTGCGGAGTGGTCGGCCTGACTCTGGGTGTCGTCACGACGCGCACCCGCTCACGGGACAATACCGGCCTCGACCTCGTCGCGATGCTCCCGCAAGCCATACCGGGCCTGGTCATCGCAGTCGGATGGCTGATCGTCGGACGTTGGACCGGCCTGTTCGACACCCGCTGGGTGATCCTGTGCGCTTACGTCATGGCGTTCCTCGCGATCGTCGTGCAGGCCGTCCGAGCGCCGCTGCTCTCGACGCCGCTCCAACTCGAAGAGGTCGCCCGCTCCTCCGGCGCCTCACCCGCACGAGCCTTGTACGACGTCTCGTGGAAGATGACGATTCCCGCTGCCACCTCCGGTGCCGTTCTGGTGGGCTTGACGGCGGTGCGCGAGCTCACCATGTCGGTTCTCCTGGTCGCCCCCGGCACGCAGACCCTCGGAGTGTCGATCTTCAACCTGCAGCAGGCGGGCGACTACAACGCGGCATCGGCCCTGTCCCTGCTCGTCGCCCTGGTCGGGATCGCCGGACTCGGTCTCGTCGCGGGCGTCTCCGACCGAAAGAAGAATGCCTGATGTCCGCCATCTCCCTCGATGCCGTCGACCTCGAATATCCCGGTGGCGCCGTCGGTCTGCGCGGCATCGACCTCCGCATCGCCGACGGCGAATTCCTCGCCTTGGTCGGTCCGTCCGGCTCCGGTAAGACGACCCTGCTGCGCACGGTTGCGGGATTTCTGACGCCGACGTCGGGCACCATCACCATCGGCGGCGACGTCGTCGCAGGTGGGCGGCGCCCGATCGCACCCGAGCATCGCGGACTGGGCATGGTGTTCCAGCAGCACGCTCTGTGGCCGCACCGCACCGTCGGGAAGAACGTCTCCTATCCGTTGGAGCTCGCCGGGATGTCGCGCTCGGATCGCAAGCGGCGTGTGAGCGAAGTCCTCGAACTCGTCGGCCTACCCGGTCTCGAATCGAGAGATCCTTCGACGTTGTCCGGAGGTCAACGGCAGCGAGTTGCCTTGGCGCGGGCTCTGGCGAGGACGCCGCGGGCACTGTTGCTGGACGAGGCGCTCTCCGCGCTCGACGAGCCTCTGCGCGACCGACTCAGACTGGAACTTCGCTCGCTGACGCGCGCCGCCGGACTGACCGTCATCCATGTCACGCACGACCGGAACGAAGCCTTGGCGCTGGCCGACCGTGTCGCGGTGCTCGACGGTGGTTCGATCGCGCAGATCGGCACCCCGGAGGAACTGGTGCAGCAGCCTTCCTCGGCGTTCGTCGCACGGTTCCTGTCCGACGCCAACATCATCACCGGCGTCGTCGACGGCGGCAGATTCCACGCCGACGATCACCCGTTGGAAGTAGTGCTCGACGTCGTCGAAGGCGCTAGGCAGGGCCGTGGAACGTTGACCGTCATGCCGTCGGACATCGTCCTCGGTCCAGGTTCACCTCACGACTGTGGCGCAGGCGTGATCACGTCGTCTCTCTTCGGCCGAGAGGCAAGCGACGTCGTCGTCGACTCGCACGGGGTCGATTTCCGCTGCTCGGTGCGCGGTCCGCGCCCCGCAGTGGGCGACGGCGTCATCATGACCATCGAGCGCGGAATGTTCACGCCAACTTCGGGATAGTCCCTACCGTCGCACGCGGTGTCGATCGGATTGTCCGTTCTCGCCGTCGGTGTGACCCACGAGATAGGTAAAATAGTTGTTTACCTCATCTATTTATCTATATGGTTGCGGACAGCAAGTAATTGACTCGAACCGTTGGAGCCCTCATGGCAGTAAGAACTACCACCGCGGAAGCGTTGGTCGAAGAGGTATTTCTCTTCGGTCGTGCGCTGAAGCGGGCCGTGACCACCGGAGATGAGGAGTCACCCCTGCCGCAGGCACTGACCGGAGTTCTGGCCATCCTCGCGACGGAGGGTGAATGCAGACAGACCGACCTCGCCAACAGGCTCTGCGTCAGCCAGTCCGCCCTCAGCCGGCAGATCGCAGACCTGGTGGATCTCGGATACATCGACCGAACGCCCGATCCCGACGACAAACGCGCATCACGCGTGCGTGTCTCGTCCGACGGCGGCGAGAAGCTCAAGGTCATCTGGGACCGTCGCGCGAATCGACTGCGCGAGATGTTGAGCGACTGGAGCGAAACGGAGGCGCTGGCCGCCCTCGATTCGATTCAGAAACTCAACAACACATTCAACGAAGACGCGCAGGACACAGCGCACTTGAAACTGATTGCGAGATAGAACAATGTCAACCACCGAAGCTCCGCCCAATATTCAACAGGCCGATCCCGACGCCATGTCCCACCGGCAGATCCTCGAGGCCCTCACCGGACTGCTCGCCGCGCTGTTCACCGCACTGCTGAGCACCACCATCGTCTCGACGGCACTGCCCACCATCATCGGTGACCTGCAGGGTTCGCAGACCGCGTACTCCTGGGTCATCACCACCGCTCTGCTCGCCAACGCAGCATCGACGCCCATCTGGGGCAAGCTCGCCGACCTGTTCAACAAGAAGGTCCTGGTCCAGAGCGCGATCGTCATCTTCGTCGCTGGTTCGCTCATCGCAGGCTTTGCACACAACGTGCCACTGCTGCTCGTCGCCCGTGTCATCCAGGGCATCGGCATGGGTGGTCTGACGGCACTCGTCATCGCCATCATCGGCACCATCGTCTCCCCGCGTGACCGCGGCCGTTACTCCGGTTACACCGGCGCTGTCATGGCTGTGTCCATGTCCGGCGGACCGATCCTCGGCGGCGTGATCGTCGACAGCCCCCTCGGCTGGCGCTGGTGCTTCTTCGTCTGCGTTCCGCTGGCCGTCATCGCCCTCGGACTGCTCCAGAAGACGCTCCACATCAAGACCGAACGCAAGGAGAACGTCTCCATCGACTGGCTCGGCGCGCTCCTGCTCACCGCGGGCGTCTCGGTCCTGCTGGTCTGGGTTTCGTTCGCAGGCAAGGCGGACTACTACGCATGGATCTCCCGTGAAACCGCCTACCTCGTCGGCGGCGGAGTTCTGCTGCTCGTCCTGACCGTCATCGTCGAAGCCAAGGCCAAGTCGCCGATCATCCCGCTGAAGATCGTCACCGAGCGCACCACCGGCCTCGCCATCATCGCCTCCATCGCAGTCGGTGTCGGCCTGTTCGGCGCCACCACCTTCCTCGGCCAGTACTTCCAGACCGCACGCGGCTACACCCCCACCGAAGCCGGACTGCTTTCCATCCCACTGGTGTTCGGCATGCTCGTCGCCTCCGTCGGATCCGGCCAGCTCATCACCAAGTTCGGAAAGTGGAAGCCGTTCATCGTCACCGGATCGGTACTGCTGGTCATCGGATTCCTGCTTCTCGGAACCATCGACCACGCAACCAGCCTGTGGACCGTCGGCGTCTTCATCACCATCGTCGGACTCGGAACCGGCATGTTGATGCAGAACCTCGTTCTGGCAGTCCAGAACACGGTCAGCGTCCACAACATCGGCGCAGCGTCGTCGACCGTCGCGTTCTTCCGCACCTTCGGTGGCGCGATCGGCGTCTCGGTTCTCGGATCGCTCCTCGCGACCCGCGTCGCCGAGAAGTCCGCAGCCGGCCTCGCCCAGCTGGGCGTGGACAGCTCCGGAAGCGCAGGCGGAGGATCACTCGACCTGAGCTCGCTGCCCGCACCGATCCTCGCCGTCGTCCGCACCGCCTACGGCGATGCCACCGGACGGATCTTCATGATCGCCGGATTCGTCGCCATCGTCACGCTGCTCGCGGTCATCATGATCCCGAACCGCCCGCTGCGTAAGACGATCGACTTCGCCCAGGCACCTGTCGAAGGCGAAGAGACCATCGAGGTCCCGTCCTTCGGTGACACCCGCGAGTACGTCGCAGCAGAGCTCGACGGAACCGGGCGCCACGAAGCACCAGCAGGTTCGGCACCGTTCGAGGGCCTCAGCACCGATGCACGTGATCGACTGCTGAACCTCCTGCTCCCCGAACCCAAGGACACCCTCGAAGCACTCGACGAAGCCGAGGCCATCCGCGCCGAAGTCGTCGCACTGCAGCAGGAACTCGACGCGAAAATGCTCGACTTCGACGCCGTCTGCGAGCGACTCCGTCGCCTCGGACTCAGCGAAGATCAAATCGCCCGAGTACTCGGCGACGCACACGTCCCTGATCCTCATCAGCACTACGTCAACTCCGGACTGAACGGCCACAGCGTCAACTAGTTCGACAACACGAAAGAGCCCGCACACCCCCCGGTGTGCGGGCTCTTTCGGTGTCGGAGCACTCCCCGCCTTTCCGGACCGAACGTGACGTTCGGTCACTTGGAGTGACCGAACGGTACGTTCGGTGCGCGAAGAGGGCCGGGCTACCGCCCCGGAAGGTACTTCAGTGCCTTCACGAAGGGAGGCATGATCTTCGCCCACAACTTCGGAGGCAATCCGCGGGGGCCGCCGAGGTTCAGCAGACGCGTCGTGGCGATGGTCTGCGATTCGGTGTACTTGAGCAGGCCGTCGGGTCCGTGGCGTCGGCCCATTCCCGAAACGCCCATTCCGCCCATCGGTGCGCCGGTGGTGCCCCAAGCGGGTGCGTACCCTTCGTCGACGTTGACCGTTCCCGAATGCAGCTGAGCTGCAATGGCTTCGCCCTGAGCCTTCGTCTTCGCCCAGACGCTGGCGTTGAGTCCGTATTCGGTGTCGTTGGCCTTCGCGATGGCTTCGTCGACGTCGGCCACCGGGTAGATCGACACGAGCGGCCCGAAGGTCTCGCTCGCGGCACACTCGGCGTCGGCGGGCACGTTCGTCAGGACGGTCGGCTCGTAGAAGAGCGGGCCGATGTCGGGGCGTGCGTTTCCTCCCGCGATGACCTTGGCGCCCTTGACCTTTGCGTCGTCTACGTGCGCGGAGACGGTCTTGACTTGGTCCTCGGAGATGAGGCTGCCCATTTCGATGCCGAACTCGTAGTCCGCACCGAGGGTCATGTCCCGCACCCGCTGACCGAATTTCGCGGTGAACTCGTCGGCGATGGACTGTTCGACGTAGATGCGCTCGATGGAAATGCACAGCTGGCCCGAGTTGGAGAAGCACGCGCGCACGGCGGCGTCGGACACTTCCCTGAGGTTCGCCCCGCGCGCGACGATCATCGCGTTCTTGCCGCCGAGCTCGGCCGAGAAACCGATGAGCCGACGCCCGGCCTGCTCGGCGAGGAGCTGGCCCGTTGCGGTGGAACCGGTGAACATGAGGTATTCGGTGTTCTCGACGATGGCGGTGCCGACGACCGAGCCGGGGCCGGGCACCACGGCGAACAGATCACGCGGCAGACCTGCTTTGTAGAGGAGTTCTACGACGGCCAGCGCACAGTACGGAGTCTGCGAATCCGGCTTGAGCACCACTCCGTTGCCGGCGAGCAGCGCGGCGATGGCGTCGGACACCGCGAGAGTCATCGGGTAGTTCCACGGCGAGATGACCCCGACGACGCCCTTGGGCTGGTACCGCACCGTCGTCTTCGTCAGCACGGGGAGCATGCCGGCCACCCGCTTGGGTGACAGCAGCTTGGCTGCGGTGCGGGCGTAGTGACGCGACGTCATCGCGATGTCGAGCACTTCTTCCTGCGCGGCGGCGCGGGACTTGCCGGTCTCCGCCTGCGCCATGTCCATCAGTTCCTCGCGATGAGCGAGCACCAGGTCGCGGTACCGGTGGAAGATCTCGGCGCGCTCGGACACCGGGCGCTTGGCCCATGCCTTCTGCGCGACCCGAGCACGAGCGATGGCACCGACGACGTCCTCGGCGGTCCCGACGGGAATGGTCGCGAGCTCCTTGCCGGTGAACACCTCCGTGATGGATTTCGTCGGCCGCGCGTCGGCGTCGGGAATGGCGATCAAGTCGGCGAGCCGCGAGAAGGTCGCAGCGCTCGGAGCTGGCATTTCGGTACCCCTACTGGTGAGTAGTTCTTGGAGTTACACATAACCTACATCGTCGGTGGCTGGGATCACAGTGCCGATTCCGCTGCCCTGGTCGGCACCCGTCGACGTGTGGCACCATGGGCGGTGGTCTTTCCTAGGCGTCGGGGCGCACTGGAGACGAAGCAGGGTGGGGCAATCTCATGAGAACGACCACACGCAGGGGACTCGTCGTCGCCTGCGCAGCAGCTGTAGCGCTCGCGATGGCACCGTCGGCGCAGGCAGATCCAGTGGGTGACCTCGTCGCCCCTCCCGCCAATCCCGACGCCTACCTACCCACTCCGTTGGGTGACCCCTGGTTCACCCCTCCGGCGGGTTTCGAGAGCAGTGAACCCGGGACCGTTCTGAACACGAGAAGTGTTGCGGTACAACCCGGCGCTACCTCGACGCAGTTGCTGTTCCGTTCGACGGACTCGAAGAACAATCCCATTGCGGCCGCGACGACGATCCTGGTTCCCGACGCGCCGTGGACCGGCGGAGGCCCCAGGCCCGTCGTCGCCTACAACGAGGCAACGGATTCCTTGGGCAACGCGTGTGCGCCGTCGTCGACGCTGCCGCGCGGCACCAACAAGGAACTCGACCGGATGCAGGAGTTGCTGGCTCGCGGGTATTCCGTCGTCGTCACCGACTATCAAGGTCCCCGCCAGGCGTACTCCGCCGGTCTGGTCTCCGGTCACACCGTGCTCGACGGGCTGCGAGCGTCCCGGGCAGTCGGCATCGCACCGGACGCCCCCGTCGCGATCACCGGATACTCGGGCGGTGCGATCGCGTCGGGATGGGCGGCGCAGTTGGCGCCGTCGTATGCGCCCGAGTTGAACATCGTCGGAGTGGCCTTCGGCGGGCCTCCTACCGACTACAAGATCCTGCAGCGTTCGCTGAACGGCGGTATCGGCTCCGGGCTGTTCACCGCCGCGACAATCGGTCTGAGCCGCGAGTACCCGGAGATGCGGTCGCTGGCCAACGACAACGGTAAGCGGCTCGCTCTGGTGCAGAAGGATCAGTGTGTGGACGTCTTGTCCTACAGCGGACTCGCACTGTTCGACCAGCAGAACCTGTCCAACGTGCCCGACGTGTTCAACCATCCGATCACCCGCGCGGTGGTCGAGGAGAACCGGATGGGTCAGATCGCGCCCGAGGCACCGATCTACATCTACCAGGGCCTGCAGGACTTCCTGATCCCGAAGGAAGGCGCCGAGGCCGTCCAGGATCAGTGGTGTGCGGCCGGTGCGTCGGTCCATCTGGAAGAGATCCCCGGAGACCACACGGTGGCCGAGGGCGGCGGTAGGCCGGGCGCGTTCGAGTGGCTTTCTCAGCGTCTGGCCGGCGTTCCCACCGGAGGATGCGAGAGAGTGGTCCGGTAACTCTTGACCCTCACGCCACGGGAGGCTGCACAGTGTCCTCTGTGAGCGATTCGGAAACGATGTTGGTGGGCGAAGTGGCCCGCCTCGTCGGAATCAGCGTGCGGACGTTGCACCACTACGACGAGATTTCGCTGGTGGTGCCGTCCGGACGCACGGCGAAGGGCTACCGCAGTTATTCGGCAGTAGACGTCGAACGGTTGCATCAGGTGTTGACCTACCGCGAACTCGGTTTCGCGCTGGACGACATCGCCGCCCTGCTGGACGACCCGTCGGTCGACGCGATGGCGCATCTGCAGCGTCAGCGGGAGCTACTCGACGCACGGATCGATCGCTTGCATCAGATGGCTGCGGCCGTGGACAAGATGATGGAGGCAAAGAAGATGGGAATTCAGTTGAGTCCCGAAGAGCAACGCGAAGTGTTCGGGGAGAACTGGACCGGCGAACAGTACGCCGATGAGGCAGAACAGCGTTGGGGCCAGACCGACGAGTGGAAGCAGTCCCAGGCGCGTACGGCGTCGTTCACGAAGGACGACTGGAAGCGCATCAAGTCCGAAACCGATGCGCTGGAAGCAGATTTCGCTACGGCGTTGGCCTCGGGAGTGGCTACCGACTCACCACAGGCGGCGGCTTTGGCCGAACGTCACCGCGCCGGCATCGAGAATTTCTACGACTGCGGATACGACATGCAGGTCTGTATCGGCGAGATGTACATCGCCGACGAGCGCTTCACCAAGCACTACGACGACATCACGCCCGGGCTTGCGCAGTACATTCGCGACGCCATCGTCGCGAATGCTGCGGGCAAGTAGGCAATTTACCCCCCAGTTGTGCGTTCTCGAGCCTCGGAAACGCACAATCGGGGGGTAGATCGCCGGTCATTGCCACGGAATCCTGTAGGGCTCTTCGTCGTCCGGTGGTGGAGTCTGCTTGGCCGGGAACCAAATCAGCGCTGGGTCTCGTTTCAGCTCGCCGATTTCGGGCGGTACAGGCCTGGACAGGGTTTCGATCTCGTCCCATGAGCACTCTCCAGCCGCTACGCGCCCGGCGTACGCCCTCAGTTCGGGTGACGCACTCGCCAGCGACGCGATGGCGAACATCAGAGCACTGTCGACGTTTCGCGGTTCTTCGATGGACGAGAGCGGGGTCCGTTCGACCACGGCCCGCGTCTGTGCCATACGGTCGAAGGCATCGGTCATCTTCTGTACCGCGCGGCGCAGGATCGGGTCGTCCGGTGCGTTCATGCGTCTTCCCATGGTTGTCTACCTGTTCCGACCGAGAAAAATTCCTTCGGAACGTTGTAGACGGGCTCGGCGGACGCGGTGTCGTACACGTCCTTCACCAGTCGAGCGTTGTGGATTCCCTTGGTGATCGGTTCGAGTTTCTGCTGGAACTGCTCGTTCAAGTAGCCGCTGGGACTGGCAACGAGCGAAAGGAATTCGTTGAACGCGTCGGTGACCATCCGAATGTCATCGAGCAGCTTCTTGGCGAGGGTGTATCCCGAGTACAAGATGTCGGCGATCTTGTATATCTGGTAAAGGCTCCCCAGCGGCGATACCTTTTTCGACAAGAACTCGGCAACCTTGGCGGGGCTGGACACATCGACTTGCGCTTCGAGACGTTCTCTCATCGTAGTCACGAGTGTGAACACCGACTTGCGAATTTCGTCGGCGGCTCTGTCCGCGACAGCTTCGATGACGCGACCGCACGAACCCTCCCAGCGCATCGCTGCGATCTGCCGTGCGGCGTAGTCTTTGTACGCGACGGCAGCCAACCCGTCCCAGAACTCATCGACGCGCGAAGTCCCTTCGGCGAGAGAATCACCGCCGGCGGACATAGCCTCCCCTGCAATCCGGTATGCCGCACCGAGACGTCTCAGATCGTTCCAGTTTCCGCCTATCGGATCGATGAGTTCGCGAAGCGGACTGTGCCCGATCAGCTCCTCGATCGCGTAATCGAGGTCCCCCAGCCACCCTGCTGCATCGGCGATGACGTCGGCTACGTCGTCGGGGAAGTGTGCGGGAGCCGGATAATCCATACCCTCCGGAGACCCGTAATGTGCACAGTCGCTGTAAGGTTCGGCATTCCCCCGCGCCGGTCGATCTGCGTCACCCGGGTCCGGGTACGGCACCGGTACCAGGTCCGTGTGTGCGTTGAGCGCCTCGTAGTTCTTCTTTTCCTGATCCGCGTAAAGCCAGGCCGCGGTATTGAGTTCGTCACCCAATCCGGCGCAGTTCGTTGCCAAATGGACATGCCGATCACGCCACACATCGCGGAGAGCATCGAACGTGACGGCCAACGAACCGAACAATTCCCCGTTGTCGACCCCTGTCAATTGTCCGTGGTCATTGAAATACCGATAGGACGTCAGCGTCTGCTGTCCGATCTCGGCCGTAAGCCGGCCGAGCCCGGCGACCTGCCTTGGGTCCGCGAAAAATGTTTCACTCATGTCCAGGCACCTGTCTTATTCGGTTCGGCGGAGCGTCGACACAATCCGGTCTACGACATCCGGCGGCAAGGACTCGTCGATCTGCTGGTCGGTTTGAATCATGAATACAGCGACGGTCGCATTCGAATAACCCTCCGTCGCAACCACGTCGAATGTTGCTTCCGTTGGATCGCAATCGAAATCCTGGGCGAGATTCGATGCTTTCACCGAGTATCTGACGGCGGGAGCTCCACCAATGTCGAATTGGATCGGCTCCGAGTAGTCGAGTGTCACGGCGTCATCGGGAGCATCCCGAAAGATGATCTCGGCCTGGCGGCTTGCCTCGAAGGCTGCTGTGGGAACGTCGACACCGTTGCGGCCCGTCATTCCTGAAACAGCTTTCCGCGCCCCGTCTCGATGTTCCGGACAGTAGTCGTACCCGTACATTGCGATCGCGCCGTATGTAACCGACCCTCGTGTTCCCTCCCAGCCCGCTACTCCACCTGAGGCATTCCTCCAATCCCCCGGCACTGTGTAGCTGAGTCCGTATTTGGTGTCGATGGGGATCGGGTCACCCTCGGGCACCTCGATTTCCGGCGGCGCGAATTCCATCGACGGGAAGCCCGGTGGCAGGGTCGCGGTAGGTGCCGATGCCGGTGCCGCCGTCGACGAAGGACGGGAGGTAGGCGGTGCCGCGACGCCTTCGAACCTGCCCGGTGCCTGCGGCCCCAATCTGGGCAGCAGCGCGACAGCGGCATACAGCAACGCCAGAACCAGCGCCGTGCGCAGCAGCTGCTTCTTCAGCCCCATGTTCACTCCCCCCGAAGTCGGCACACGCTAACACGCCGGAGCGACAACCCTGGGTGGATACTCGTGGACATGAACCTGACGATTCGCTCGGCCGTTCTGTCCGCCGCTGTCGGTAAGGCAAGTGGGTTTCGCAGTTCCGTGGGAATCAGCGTCGGGCTGCTGACCTGGTTCCGAGGGTCGAAGTACGAGCGTTGGGCGATCGGTGGATCAGCCGTGGCCACGGCGGGAGAACTCGTCGGGGACAAGTTGCCGTCGACGCCGTCACGTCTCGATCCGGCGCCCCTGGGTGGCCGTATCGTGGCCGGCGCCGGGGCGGCCTACGCGATTGCCCGACGCTCGGGCGACGATCCGATCCCGGCGGCCGTAGTCGGGGGCGTGTCGGCCGTCGCCGGTTCCTACGCCGGCCACGCATACCGCGCATGGGCGTCGAAGCGGGTTCCGCCTGTCGCCGCCGCGCTGGTGGAGGACGTCGTCGCGCTGTCGATCGGTGCGGTCGTTCTGAAGGAAATCGGAGCGTAAGGTCCGTGACGTGAAACCGAACTTCTGGCAGTACCTGGGCTACCAGTTCGGCCGAGTGCTGCCGCCGTCGATGCAGGATTGGGTTCGCGAGGATCTGGTCGGTCACGGTGCCCAGGCTCGCTACCTGATCCGCTTCACGCTGCCGGTGATCCCATTCCTGTGCCTGTTCCTGTTGGTTCCCGGACCGTTGTGGATCGGGTTGGCGATGATGGCGCTGCTGTTCATTCCGCTGGTCTACTTCGCGATCGCGCTCATGAACGTGTACCGACGCCACCGGCTGCTGGTGCACGACCTGGATCCGCAGCTGCTGGGTGCCAGCACCCAGGCGAAGTTGGATCGCACCCGGGACGACTACGAGAGGCGTCACGGAAGGCTGGACTAGGCAGGAGTGGAGCCCGCAGGAACGACTCCGATGGGCAGGAGTGGAGCCCGCAGGAACGACTCCGATGGGCAGGAGTGGAGCCCACAGGAACGACGCACTTATGCTGTCCGGTATGACTTCCGTCGAATTCAAGGCAACTGCTGACCTGGCCGACGAGATCGGGCCTGAAATCCGCAGCTGCGATGCACAATTCATTCAGTTCGGCAAGAACACCGAGTTCGCCGGACCGATCACGACGATCAAGTGCTTCCAGGACAACCTGCTCGTCAAGCAGACTCTCGGTGAGCCGGGTAACGGTGGAGTCCTGGTGGTGGATGGCGATGCGAGCGTTCACACCGCGCTCGTCGGCGACATCATCGCAGGCAAGGGAGTCTCCAACGGCTGGGCCGGGGTCATCGTCAACGGTGCCATCCGGGACTCGGCGATTCTGCGGACTCTCGACATCGGTGTGAAGGCACTCGGCACCAATCCCCGCAAGAGCACCCAGACGGGCTCCGGGGAGAAGAACGTTCCGGTCGAAATCGGCGGTGTCACGTTCAATCCGGGCGAGATCGTCTACAGCGACTCCGACGGCGTGGTCGTCGTGTAATTTGCCGAACATTCACCCTCCTGTTGTGCGTCCGTCAGCCCTCGGAACGCACAACAGGTGGGTGGATTCCGCTTCGGATCGGTCATACGTTGGACAGAACCAGAACGACGATCGAGAACCCCAGCATGCCAAGGCAATTGATCCAGAACTCTTGTTTCATGAACCGTGCGCGGTAGTGTGCGTAGGCTGCACAGAGGAAATAGACGATCACTCCGGCGTTCGCGGCCGACGCGACACCGGGGTATGCGAGTCCGACGGCGAGGCCGGCGGCTGCGGCGAGCTTGACTACTATCAGCGTCCACCACCAGTCACGCGGAAACCCGACCCCGTCGAGGCATTTCACGATGAACATCGGCGGTCGTATGGACATCAGCGCGTCGATCAGCAGTACCATCGCGAGAAGCGCTGTGAGCCACCAGTAGTCGATCATCTTTCTCCCCCATCGGATTGGTTGGTCACGAAGTCGATGACTCCCTTGAGTCGATTCAGGTCGTCGCCTACTCCGACGGACATAAGCATTCCGAGGTACGCGAAATAGATGACCTGGGCGCCCTGGACTGCACGGGTGGAATCGTGACCCGCACGCCGAAGCGTCTGCTCGATTTCGTCGGTCAGAGCGAGGCCCAACGATCTGAAGATTTCTGAGTCGACGCGCCCTCCGACGATGATCGACGCGTACACCCGAGAGAGGGCGGTGTCGCGCGCGAAGTGTTCCAGGAACGGCAGGAACAGCCCCAGCACCTCGGCGGGAGCATTGTCCTGAGCAGAGACATCGGCCCGTCCGGCGACGCTGCGTTGTCGGTGGACGTCGGCAATCCATTCGTCGTAGACAGCGACCAGAATGGCGTTCTTGTCGCCAACGGCCATCACGGTGCCGACACTGACCTGCGCGGATGCGGCGATGGACCGGATGGTGGTTGCGTCGAAACCGATCTCCCGAAACAGCGCGTCCGCCGCGGTCAGAACCCTCTGACGTGTCGCTTCCTTCTGGTGATTCCGTGACTGAACACGTTCAGTGAACATGTTCAGTAGAGTAGACCGACGTGTAGACGGCGTCAATCAGCAGCGCACCCGCGGAACCCCACGCCATTCGTCGAACAGGAACAGGGCGAGCGCGACGACGAGCATTCCCGACGCGACCCAGGCCGCGCCCACGCCGAGGACTCGTACCGCGAAGGCGCCGAGCACGGCACCGGCGAGGAACCCCGCGATGACCGATCCGAAGTTGACGGCACGCAGTCCGGCGGCGGTGTCACCGTCGGACAGTCGGTGGTAGATCGCCTGAGAGAAGCTACGAAGGTTGCCGGTGGTCATCGTCGTGCTGAAGGCCTGGTCGACGAGCACCCTGAATGTCGTCACCTGCAGAGCGGCAACGAAGGAAATGGACACCGTGACAACGGCATTCGGTGCCGACTCCGGGACGAAGCCCACGACGAACAGCACCAGGATCTCGATCACGAGGACGGCACGGATCGGCCGACGAACGACCCGCGTCAAGCCGGGGCTGGACAGGGACTCGGCGACGAAGACACCGAAAACGAATGCCACCAAGGGCGGGAGGTATCCCGCCGCGGACCGCCAATGGCCCCCTGCGGCATCGATACCGAAGAGGACCACGTTGGCGGTCTGAGCGTTCGCGAACACGCCGTCGCGCGTCATGAAGGTGTAGACGTCGACGAACCCGCCGACTGCCGCCAGAAGGACGCCGAGTCGCACGGACTCCGACGTCACGACCGGCTGTGGAGTGTCTTCCGGCACGGCCGAATGCTACCCCGCTTCGAGAGTGGAAATGTAGGCTCTGGGGCAGGAGCGAAGCCTGCGGAGCGATCAGAAGGCACTACATTTCCACTCATATTGGTTACTTGACGAAGTTCAGCAGAGCCTCGTTGACTTCCTGGTAGTGGGTCCACAGAAGTCCGTGCGGGGCACCGTCGACCTCGACGTACCGAGCCTCGGGGAATGCCTTGGTGAATTCGCGTCCCGTCGAGTCGATGGGAAGAATGTTGTCCTTGGTGCCGTGCAGGATCAGAGTGGGCTTGCCGGATTCGCGCACCTTCTGCACGTCTGCGCGGAAGTCCTCGAGCCACGTCGGGACCACGGCGTAGGCCGCTACCGGTGCGCTTCCTGCCGCGGTGGCGAAGTTGGCGCGCACGGTTGCTTCGCTGATGCGGCTGCCCAGGTTCTCATCGAGGTTGTAGAAGTCCTTGTAGAAATTGTCGAACCACGCGAAGCGGTCTTCGCGAGCGGCTGCGTCGATTCCGTCGAACACGGACTGCGGGACGCCTGCCGGGTTGTCGTCGGTCTGCAGCAGGAACGGCTCGAGCGATGCGAGGAACGCGAACTTCGCGACGCGGTCCGTGCCGTACTTGGCGGCGTAGCGTGCCAGTTCCCCGGTACCCATCGAGAAGCCGACGAGGATGACGTCGGTCAGGTCGAGTTCGGTGAGGACCGCGTTCAGGTCGGCGGCGAAGGTGTCGTAGTCGTAGCCGGTCACGGGCTTGCTGGACTTGCCGAATCCGCGACGGTCGTACGTGATGACCCGGTAGCCGGCTTTCAGAAGCTCCCGGCTCTGGCGCTCCCAGGAGTTGCCGTCGAGCGGGTAGCCGTGAATGAGCACCACTGCCTGCCCGCTGCCGTGATCCTCGTAGTAGACGTCCACAGGTGTGCTGTTTTCCGTGCCCACATTGACGAAAGCCATGTTGTTCCCTTTCCCTCGGGATCTTCCGGTGAGAGAACGGTCGTTCTCCCGTCATGGACTACGGTAGAGAACGATGGTTCTCTGCGCAAGGAGGTGGTGGCAGTGGAAACGAGCGACGCACGATCGGCCGTCTTGGTAGCCGCTGACGAGCTCTTCTACACACGTGGCGTTCAAGCAGTGGGCATGGACGAACTGCGGACCGCCGCCGGGATCTCGCTCAAACGCATGTACTCGCTGTTCCCGTCCAAGTCGGACATCGTCGCCGCGGTACTTGCCGGCCGGACCGCGGTGTGGAACGAGCGCATCCTGATGGAGGCCTCCAAGCACGATTCGCCGCGAGACAAGGTCCTCTCCATCTTCGACTTCCTGGACGCCTGGTTTCGTGAAGACAACTTCCGCGGCTGCGCTTTCATCAACTCGTTCGGCGAGCTCGGTGCAACCATGCCGGCTGTCGCCGACGCTGCACACCAGCACAAACGCGAATTCGTCGAGTACGTGACCGATCTGGCCGTCGAGGCAGGATGCCCGCAGGATCTCGGCCTTCAGATCGCATTACTTGCCGAGGGCGCGCAGACCACCGCAGCCATCTCGGAATCTCCCGAGTCCGCCGTCGCGGCAAAGCGAGCCGCGACGGTCCTCCTCGACGCGGCCAGCCGATGAGCGCGTCTGGGCCGATGAGCGCGTCTGGGCCGATGAGCGCGTCTGGGCCGATGAGACTGAAGGCGTGCATCAACGGCCCTCGAACACCGGCCGAGCACAGCGCAATTCCGATCACCCCGGACCAGATCAGGGCAGAATCCATCGCCGCAGTGAACGCAGGCGCCGAGGCAATTCACGTACATCCGAAGACTCCGGACGGCACCGATTCGCTTGCCGCAGAACACGTGGCCGCCGCAGTTCGCGCTGCCCGCGCAGCCGGAGTTCCGGTCGGCGTGACTACCGGAGCGTGGAGCACACCCGACGCCGTATCCCGGCTGGCCGCAGTCGAATCCTGGACCACCCTGCCCGATTTCGCGTCGGTCAACTGGCACGAGGAGGGCGCAGCGGATCTGGCAAGACTGCTGATGCGCCGAGGCGTCGGCGTCGAGGCGGGTCTGTGGACCGCCGCATCCGCACGCGCATGGCTGGCCTCCGGCCTCACCGGAGACTGCATACGGGCCTTACTGGAAGTCCAGCCGGGAGATAGCCCGGACGTCGCCGACGAACTGATCACACTCACCGACACGAGCGGAGTCCCGCTGCTGCTGCACGGCCAGGACGACACATGTTGGGCCACACTACGATCGGCCGTCGCACAGGGATTGGCCACTCGCATCGGCCTGGAAGACACCCTGACCATGCCCGACGGCTCTCCTGCCACCGGAAACTCCGACCTGGTGACCTCTGCGCTCGCATTTTTCCGTGTCTGACGAAGTCCGCCGGTAATGTCCGAAGTGTGAACCTTCGCTCGGCAGTACTCCCCCTTGCAGCTGCCCTTGTGCTTGTCTCGTGTTCTGCTGAGCAGAGCTCGCCTGCACCCACCGATCCAGGAACCATTCGCACTGCCGACGCCCAGGCCGTCGTCGACCAGTTGGTGAGCGCCGGAGCGCCGGCCGCGGTCATCGCCCTTCGGGACGGCGACAGTGAATGGGAAGGCGCGGCAGGCGTCGTCGAACGCGGGTCCGACGAGGCCGCGTCCGCCGCGGATCCTCTGAGAATCGCCAGTATCACCAAATCCATGGTGGCGGCCGTTGTTCTGCAGTTGGTCGACGAGGGGAAATCGACCCTGGAGACAACCGTCGACGACGTGCTTCCCGGTCTTCTGCCCAAGCCGGTGACCGTCCGTCAGCTGCTCGATCACACCAGCGGTCTGCCGAACTATCTCGAGACTCTCGTGCCGTCCGACGCGGCGGGGCTCGTCGCGGCCGCCGACGACACCTATTCCGACGACGAACTGATCGCGCTCGCGCTGGCACAGCCGTGGCCCGCGGCTCCCGGTGCCCAATTCTCCTACTCCAACACCAACTACGTCGTACTCGGCAAGATCGTTGCTCAGCTCGACGGCAGGAGCATCGCAGATTCGTTGGACGAGCGGGTGTTCGAACCCCTACAGATGACGTCGACGTCCTATCCGAGCGTCGCCGCTATTCCGGAGGACGGACTGCACGGGTACATCCTCGAAGGTGACACCCTCGTCGACATCAGCGATGTCGATCCGTCGATCTGGTCGGCAAGCGCAGCTGTCGTCTCCACCGTCGGCGACGTCAACACGTTCTTTCGCGCTCTCTTCGACGAGACCCTGCTACCGCGAACGCTCGTCGACCAGATGCAGCAGGTGACCCCGTCGGGGTACGGCCTGGGGTTGCTCGTCGGCGGTGACGCGTGCAATCCGGGGGCGGCCGAGGTGGTGTTCGGTCAGCGCGGTAACGGTTTCGGGTACCGCACACTGTCGTTCTCGAGTCCCGACGGCAGCAGGCAGGTCACTCTCGGATGGACGGCGTCGGCCATCGACCCGGCGACGGATCCGTTGGAGCAACCCGCCCTGAACGGTCTCGTGGCCGGGCTCGCCGCCACCTGCCCGGCGTGAACGTCAGAGGACGGTGACCCAGCCGTGCGCCTGGTCTCCGGTCAACGCGTCCTGATGTCGCTTGCGCAGTGTCGCCGAGACCGGGCCGAGCACGGGAGCGGATCCGACGGCTCGGCCGTCGATCTGGAAGACGGGCGCCACTCCTGCTGACGTGCCGCACACGAACACCTCGTCGGCGATGTACAGCTCGGTGAGGTCGACGACGCGTTCCCGCACTTCGAGTCCTTCCTCGCGGGCCAGCGTGAGGATGGTCCGGCGGTTGATGCCGTCGAGGATGTCGCTCGTGACGTCGGGAGTAATCAGTACACCGTTTCTGACCAGGAAGATGTTCGCGGCGCTGAGCTCGCAGACGTGGCCGTTGATATCGAGGAAGATGCAGTCGTCGAACCCGCTGTCGATGGCGTCCTGCTTGGCGAGCACGGAGTTGACGTACGCGCCGTTGACCTTGGCTCTCGATGGGATGGCGTTGTCCGGGATTCGGCGCCACACACTGGTTTTGAGGCGCATTCCGTCTTGCGGGACGATGGGCACCGCGTCGTACAGGAAGATGGACACCGTGGTGCTCAAACCACGGACTCGTGTCCCCGGAATGGACTCGTCCACGTGGACGGTCGCTCTGACGTACACCTCGCGCTGAGGGTCGTTGGCCTGAACGACCTCACGCACGACCTGGGTGAACCGCTCGTAGGTCCACTGCTGCGCAAACGTGTCGATCCCGATTATTCTGCAGGACTCCAGAAGTCGCTGAAAGTGGTCCTGCAGCCTGAACGCCGTGCGCGTCTGCGCCGATACGTACACCGGGAACACCGTGTACACGCTGAGCCCCTACAGGACTGCGGAAGTGGCGACCCCCAGCTTCGCGTCGTGGGCATCGACGATGCCGTTTCCGAAGAACACTTTGCCGTGAGGAGTAGCCATGCGGCGATGGTATCGGCAGCCGCAGCACGGGCGACACCGAATATCGGGCGTAGGGTCTGTAGTCATGGTCCCCACCCGAACACTGTGGAAGAACGGCCCGAGCGTCGGCGCAATCGGCCTCGGCTGCATGGGTATGACCTGGGCATACAAAGCGGACGAGCACTCCGAGAGTCCCGACCGCGTCATCGGCCACGCACTCGATCTCGGGGTGAACTTCATCGACACCGCCGACGTCTACGGACCGTTCACCAACGAGGAAGTAGTGGGTGCAGCCATCGGCTCCCGTCGCGACGAGGTGACCCTGGCAACCAAAGGCGGGCTCGAATCACACGTCGGCGACGCTGGGGAACCGGTCATTTCGGGCCCCAACGGTCACCCGGACCACCTCCGTTCGGCCATCGACGACTCGCTCAGGCGACTCGGGGTTGACCACGTGGACCTCTATTACCTGCATCGCCCCGATCCGGCGGTGCCCGTCGAGGACAGCATCGGCGCGATGTCGGAAATGGTGCAGGCCGGCAAGGTTCGCGCACTGGGCGTTTCGGAGTTCACCGTCGAACAGCTGGATCGGGCGCAGTCGGTACATCCCATTTCAGCGGTGCAGTCGGAACTGTCGTTGTGGACGCGGGATCATCTCGCGACGTCGCTGGCGTGGACCGAACGAAACGGCGCCGCCTTCGTCCCGTTCTCACCCCTCGGTCGCGGTTTTCTCACCGGAAATTTCCGTGGAACGGCCCCTGCCGCAGACGACTTCCGTGCACAACTACCCAGGTTCAAGCAGGAGAACCTGGATGCGAACCTCGTCATCGTCGACGCCGTCGCAGCCGTCGGTCACGAGGTGGGAGCCACCCCTGCGCAGGTTGCTCTGGCGTGGGTACTGGCGCAGGGTGAGCACGTCGTCCCCATTCCCGGTACGCGGCGCTCGTCACGCCTGGACGAGAACGCAGGCGCCGCGTCGGTACGCCTGACCCCCTCTCAGCTGCAGACTCTCGACGACCTCCCGGACCCGGCGGGGGCGCGTTACTGATCGCTCCGGGCGTCGAACACGCCTTCCTTCTCCCGAACTTGTCGGACTCCGGTGATACCAATGGAGCTACAGGCCAAGACGTGCAAGAGAAGGGAGTGTCGATGCGAACCGTCGAAGATCGTTGTGAAGGAACGCTCGTCATCCACGCAGTCGGCGACGCCGAGTGCACGGAGCCGGACTGCGTGGACATGGAGTACGTCCGTCATTTCCTGGTGCTGGACTGCGAGGAGATCACCGGCGGATGCCAGTGCGTCGGCGTGATCGAACTGGCCGAGGCGTCGTAAGCCGATCCTGCCCGTACGCGCGTGCGCTGTGTGCTAGACCTGATCGACAGTGATTCGGCTCACAGGGGGTTTCGGTGCGACGTGCCTTCCGACTTCTACTGGTCACGACGGTGTCGACGGCACTGCTTGCAATCGGCACGACCGTTCCGGGTCAGGCAGCGCCGCCGGATAAACGGTCGTGCTCTGCGCCCGAGGCCGCGGCCGATGGTTTCGAGCGTGCCTCGGCAGCGGAGGTCGGCATGGATGCGGCCGCGGTGCAGCGGGCGGTCGACTTCGCGTCGTCGAGGTTGCGAACGAACATCCAGATCTTCAGAAACAACTGCCTCGTCGGATCGGGTCCGCTCAACGACGTCACCGGCAACACCCCCTGGCATCTGTGGAGCTCGACCAAGAGCATCGTCTCGATGCTCGCCGGCGTCGCTGTCACTCAGGGGCGGCTGGACGTGGACTCACCCATCGGTCGGTACCTCCCCGCCGGCGAGGGCGACGACGCACACCGCGCAATCACCGTACGTGCGCTGCTCACCCAGAGTTCGGGTATGGATCAAGGGATAATCGCCGAGGGCATCGTTCCTGGCCTCGGATTCGGCGTCGACGCACCAGCGCAGGCGCTGACACTGCCGATCTCGCAGCCGGGCCGGTTCCAGTACTCACAGCTAGGCCCTGACCTGCTCGCCTACGTGGTCGAGAATGCCGTCGGTGAGGATCTTCAGGCGTTCGCGCAGCGAGAGCTGTTCGATCCCATCGGCATTGCTCCGCAGGATTACTACTGGGCTCGCGATCGCACGGGCCACACGTACGGTTTTGCACTGATGTTCCTGCCGCCCAACGATTTCGCACGGCTGGGCATGCTCATGGCGAACGACGGCGCGTGGAACGGACGGCGCATCATCGGCAGTGAGTACATCCGGCAGTTGCGGACTCCGTCAGAAGCCAACCAGTGTTACGGATACTTGTTCTGGCTGAACAACACTCCGTGCATCGGTCCGAGTTTCCCGTCGCAACAGACGCTGAACACACCGATGCTCGCAGGCATGCCCGACGACGCCTATGCCATGGTGGGCTTCCTGCAGCAGAACAACTTCATCATTCCGAGCCTGGGCATCCAGGTGACCTGGAACGGGGTCCTCGGTGACGTCTCTCCGGACCTGTCGACCATTCTGAGCGCCAGCACCAACAGCGAGCTCTACACCAACTTCTTTCGTGCACTCGGGGAAGCGCTGCCCGACGAGGACCTTCCGTCGATCCCCTACGAGCCGACGTTCAACCGCGACATCGACGTCAGCAGCTTCTTCGACCCCGACATTCTCCTCGGCACTCTCGGGCTCGGCCCTGACGCCGCCGTTCCGACCGGGCCGGTAGCGCCGCCACTGTCCGACGCCCCACCTGGTTGCCTGGTGTTCGCATGCCTGCCCGTGTCGCCGGAGACGCCTCGACGCACCGGCGGTTGACGGGACGAGAGCGCAGCGGTCACTCCCAGTCGATTCGTTCCGCCAACTCGAGCAGTTTCCGACGCCTCACTGCGCTCGTCGCGCCGATTCGTGCGATCCGCCCGTAGAGGTGCGCACGGAAATCGGGGATCGCGGACAGGTTCTGCGGATCCGGCCCCGTGACGGCGCAGTTGTGCAGGATTGCGCGCAGTGCGTCGTACTCTTTCCGCGGCACCGACGGCCAGTCGTTCACCACCAGGCCGGTGAGCTGCTGGCGCTTGTGTGCACGACGCACGCGGGTCTTGTACGGATGGACCGCGAATCCTTCGTCGGCGATGATCTTGCTCGCGCTCCAGATGATCTTGTCCGCGTCGATGTCACCGGAGAATGCCAGGTCGTCGGCGTACCGGGTGTACCTCGCGCCCAGGGACTTCGCCAGCGCGGTCAGCCGAATGTCGAGCCGCCGCGAGACCAGGTTGGCAAGCGCAGGGGACGTCGGCGCGCCTTGCGGCAGGTGGCGTGTGCGCAGCAACGATGCAGTGGCGTAGGGGAATCCGCCGAGCTGTTCCGCGGGCGTTGCCGTCGTACAGAGGTAGGCGAGGCTCCATGCCACGGATTTCGGGTAGCCGAGCGCATCGAACACCGCGACGACACGCTCGATTCCGATCGAGGGAAAGTAGTCCTTCAGATCCACCGAGATCACGACGGTGTGCCCCGCATGTGGAATTCCGAACGTGCGTGGGCTTCGACCTGTGGCGAATCCGTGCGCTGCACTGTGAGCTGGAACGTTGTCGAGTATGCGTCGCAGTATCTTTCGCTGGATTTCACGCAACCGCGGTTTGGGTATTTCGAGAATTCGGAATCCGACTCGCTTGGGTACGGGCGTGACGCGGTAATGCCGAAGCGGCGTCGCGGCCGTCCGGAGCCGGGACTGTGCGTCGATGAACCACTCGATTTCGCTGATCGTCAGATCGAGCGATTCCGCCAGGTCTCCGGTACTCGCGTACCGAGGGACGTCGAACAACCACGGCTTGAAACCATCTGTGCGACGCGATGGTTCGACGGTAGCAGGCTCGGGTAGCAGTGGGAGTCCGGTGATGAGTCCGCGGAGCGATTCCGGATCGTACGGCGCGACCGGCGACAGGTCGATCAGACGATCCGCCAGACGCGGCGCCTTCTCACCCAGAATCGCCAGGAACGCCTCTTCCAGACCACTACGCGTCCACAGAGCATCCGCAGCGAGCGACGCGAGCCACGCCGCCATCTGCGGGCTGAACTGACGGCTCATCGAGGCACCCGGTGTACATGCAGCGGCGCCGGGCGACCTGAATCTTGTGTACTCGGCGCCGCCGAGCACGCGGAGCGTGCGGACCGGCGTCGGACGCAGTGACCAGTTCTTCTGTCTCGCCCAGGGGTTACCCCTGAGATCGGCCCAGCGGACCGACTCTCGCCCGTGCACCGCTGCATGATCTCCACTGTGCCAGATGAAGAGCTATCGCAATACCGCTCCGGGGTTGAGAATTCCGGAAGGATCCAGGGCGTCCTTCACCGACCGCTGCACCGCCATCGACGTCTCGTCGTGCTCGATTGTCAGCCACCCGGTCTTGAGCCTCCCGACACCGTGTTCACCGGTGATAGTGCCACCCAGCTCGAGCGCGCGTCGTGTGATCGCGTCGAACGCCGACATCGCCGCCGCGCGGCTGTCGGCGTCGGCATCGTCGTAGATGATCGTCGGATGCAGGTTGCCGTCACCTGCGTGGCCGAAAACACCGATCGTCAGACCGGCCTCCTCTGCGATCGTCTCGATGGAGGCAATCAGATCGGTGACACGTGAACGCGGAACTGCCACATCGTCGAGGAGCCAGTCGCCGAGGAGCTCGAGCGCTGGAAGGGCCAACCTGCGCGCCTCCAACAACAAAGCGGCCTCCCCCTGGTCCGCACTGACCACCACGTCCACCGCACCGTGCTGCGAGCACATCGAATCGATCGAGGCGAGCACAACCTCGGCGTCGACGTCGTCGCTTTGGACAAGCAACAATGCAGCCGTTCCCGGCTCGATACCCATCTTCGACATTCGGTCCACCGCGAGAACAGTGGTGCGATCCAGGATTTCGAGCATCGACGGCGTGCGATCCGACGACGTGATCTCCGCGACCGCACGACCTGCGCCGTCCAGCGTCGGGAACGATGCCACCAGAGTCTGCGCCGGGCGAGGTGCAGCAAGTAGTTCGACGGTGATCTCGGTGATGACACCGAGGGTGCCTTCCGACCCGACCAGGAGATGCGTGAGGTCGTACCCGGCAACACCTTTCACGGTCCTTCTTCCTGTGCGCAACACACGGCCGTCCGCCAGCACCACCTCGAGACCCAGTACGAAGTCACCCGTCACTCCGTATTTGACGCAGCACATTCCGCCGGCGTTCGTAGCGACGTTTCCCCCCACCGTGCTGAACTCCACGCTGCCGGGGTCGGGGGGATAGAACAATCCGGCTTCGGAGACACGTGCACGGAGGTCTGCTGTGATCACTCCCGGTTCGATCACTGCCAGTCGATTGGCTACGTCGATCTCACGGATGGTGTTCATCCGATGCAGACTCAGCACTACCGATCCCGCAGTGGCGTTCGCTGCCCCGCTCAGGCCGCTTCCTGCTCCACGTGGGACCACTGCGACACGGTGTCGATGCGCGGCGGCCATGCACACCGAGACTTCGGCGGTGGTACGCGGAACCAGAACGGCGAAGGGCATTCCGCCGTCGGTGAACTTGGATTGATCACGGGCGTACGCCGCGACGATGTCCGGGTCGTCGACGACGATGTCCGCGGGCAACGTGTCGATCATCGACTGCACGAGCATGGTCACAGAACCCTCATCGCCAATCCACCGTCGACGGGCAAGCACACCCCGTTGATGTACGCCGCATCGTCCGATGCGAGGAACGCCGCAGCGTTCGCGACGTCCCACGGAGTTCCCATGCGTCCGGTGGGACTACTCGCGTGGCGCGCCGCCAACACCTCGGGATCGGTGACCAACTGACTCGACACGAGCGGGGTGTCGATCAGTCCCGGCACTACCGCGTTGACCCGGATTCCTTGCGCCGCGTACTGCAGCGCCAGCGCAACCGTCAACTGATTCACCGCGCCCTTCGACGCACTGTAGCTCGGGTAGTCGAAACCGGTGTACCGCATGCCCGCGGTGGACGAGACGTTCACGACAGATCCGCTCCTGCGCGCGAGCATCGCGGGAAGCGTGTGTTTGCAGGTGAGGAAAACACCCGTCGCGTTCACCGCCATCGCCGTGTCCCAGCTGCCTCGGTCCATCTCGGTGATATCGCCGACGGTGGCCGCTCCGACGTTGTTGTGCAGCACATCCGGCGGCCCGAATCTGTCGGTGGCCAGCGCGACTGCCTCTTGGACCTGCTCTTCGTCGGTGACATCAGCGACCAAGGCGACCGCGATTCCGCCCTCGCCGACGATCTCCTCGGCTGTCAGCTCGGCCTCGTCGCCATTGCGATCGATCGCCGCCACCAGGGCCCCTTCGCGCGCGTAGGTCAGCGCGGCGGCGCGACCGTTGCTGACCGCGGCACCACTGGATCCTGCGCCGAACACCAGCGCGATCTTGCCTTCCAACCGCCCGCTCACAAGAGCTCTTCCAACAACAGCTCGAACGTCACGGCGACAAGATTTCCGTCCTCGACAAGCTCGCCCATGTGAACCTTCCCGTAGCGGTCGACGACGAAGGTGGGGAGGTGAACCTCCACGAGCCGGCCACCCTCGCAGACGACATGACCCGACATCGTCACCTCGGTGGCCGGGCCGGGCGCCACGGCGATGTCGTCATCGCGCCGCAGGGTCGCACCGACCAGACTTCCGAGGCTGCCGCGGACCGATGCGCGGCGGAACCCGTTTCGAGACATCACTTCTCGTACAGCATCGTGAATCTCGACTCCCGGGCGGACGCGGGTCATCACCGCTCGCGCCGACCCGGTACTCGAACCGTCACCAGCTGACGGCGTGAACACCGGCATGAGTGTTTCGTCGTCTTGCTTGCTGCGTAGCTCGCAGGAGGCGAATCCGCGTATCACCACCTCGACAGGAGTCGCACCTACAACCGTGTCCGGCCACAAGTGGCCACCTCGCAGCGAACCGTGAGCGTCGTACCAGGCGGCGTGGCAGTGCATGAAACGCTCGCCCTCGCGGCGACCGACGGTTGCGCTTCCTGCGACGATGGTGGCAGGCGCAGTCGCCTCGATCGTGTCGCTGTACCACGCCGCGCGAGAGCCGTCGGTACACAGAGCAGGGACGCAGTAGGACACCCGTGCGAGCGGTCCACCGAGTATCTCCACCTGCGCAGAATCGACACCGAGTTCGGCCAGTTCGCCGTCGATGGCGTCGACGAGCCTGCTTCCCGGCGGAAGCGATGCCCGCTTCACGAGTACTGCGCTGGACACGGATTCGAGCCGGTGGTCGGCAACGGGACCTGGGTGGACCAGGGGTGCAAGGACAGTCGAGGTGGTCACGACGCGCTCACCAACGTCTGCGAGTACGGCCCCCACCCCTGCGCGGCGAGCTCGTCTCGAATGGTGCGCTTGACGATCTTGCCGTAACCCGACTTCGGGAGAGAATCACGGAACAAGATGTGACGTGGGAGTTTGTACCGGGCCATACGCTCGCCGAGCCAGTCGGAGAGCTGGTCGGCGGTGAGATCTGCACCCTCTCGCAGCACGCAGATCGCGACGCCGACTTCACCCCATTTGGGGTCCGGCACACCGAGGACTGCAACTTCGTCGACCGCGTCGTGCGTCAGGATCTTCTCCTCGATATCCCGCGGGTGGATATTGGAACCGCCCGAGATGTACATGTCGGAGGATCGGCCGGTGACGTACACGAAACCGTCTTCGTCGACGACACCCAGATCGCCCGTGCGGAACCATCCGTCGCGGAACGCCTCTGCGTTCGCCTTGTCGTTGTCGAGGTAGCCGGCGAACACTGCGGGCCCGGCGACGCACAGCTCGCCGATTTCTCCTGGTCCAAGTTCTGAGCCCGTCTCGTCCTGCACACTCACCAGCATCCCCGTCCGTGGATAGCCGCACGTTCCTGCCGAAAGCCCCTCCGGCACTGGGCGACCGTGTTCGGCACTGGGCAGTACGGTGATGTTCCCCGTCACCTCGGCGAGCCCGTAGTACTGCACGAGAACCTCTCCCAGGGTCTCCCGAGCTTTCTTCTGATCGGGTGCGTACATCGGCGCGCCCGCGTAGATGACGTGTCGCAACGACGAGTGGTCGTGCTGGTGCACCGACGGATGATCGACGAGCACCTTCAGGATCGTCGGCACGGTGAACATGTTGGTCACTCGTTCGGACTCGACGAGGCCCCACACCTCCGCGGGCACGAGACTCCCCGACGGAGGTAGCACCGTCGCCGCACCGCGGGCCACCTGCGGCAGCATGTGTACACCCGCACCGTGGGAGAGCGGTGCCACGACCAGGGAGACGCAGTGACGATCTGTGGTGGGCATCAAGTCGGCCAGATGATTGTTGACGACGAAGCCCAGCTGATCATGCGTGAGGATCGCGGCCTTCGGTGTCCCGCTGGTACCCGAAGTGAAGAAGTACCAAGCCGGTTCGCCCTCGTAGGTTGCCACTGGCGCGGCTGGCGTCGATTCGTCGACGGCTGCAACCGCATCGGCGTTGCTACCCTCGATCCACAACACACCCGCGCTCAGCCCACCACACGCACGCACGGCGTCGACATGTGATGCTGTCGAGCTGTGGGCGACGATTGCACTGGGACGACAGACCCCGGCGATGACCGCGACATCGTCGTCGTGTAGGCGCGAATTGACCGGCGCGAGAACAGCTCCGATTCGCCACGTCGCATACATCGCTTGGACGA
This sequence comes from Rhodococcus sp. 14-2470-1a, assembly GCF_002259425.1. NCBI lineage: Bacteria > Bacillati > Actinomycetota > Actinomycetes > Mycobacteriales > Nocardiaceae > Rhodococcus > Rhodococcus sp. 14-2470-1a. Next base: position 37,254 of record NZ_NPFZ01000027.1, on the reverse strand, counting down.
ACTCGGGATGGTTCGGGCTGTCGAGCATGACGACGTCGCCCTTGCCGACGCCTCGGCGCTCCAGTTCAGCGGCCAATGAGTCGACACGCCGATCCAGGTCGTGCCACGTCCAGCGGACGTCTCCGTGGACAAGGGCGATGCCGTCCGGCAACCGTCGCGCGGTCTGACGGAGGACTTCGGCCAGGTTCGCTGCTCTACGTAGGGATCTCATCCGACCGTCTCCAATACTGTTGCGTAGTTGGCGACGGCTGCGCCGCCCATGTTGAAGACCGCTGCGCGCTGCGGTGACGGCAACTGCATGTCGCCTGCTTCTCCGACCAATTGCATCGCTGCCATGACGTGCTGCGACACGCCGGTGGCGCCGAGCGGGTGGCCTTTCGCCTTCAGCCCGCCGGATCGATTGACCGGCAGTATCCCGTCGCGTTCGGTACGGCCCTCGGCCAACACCTCGGCGCCCTTGCCCGGTGCAGCTAACCCGAACGCCTCGTATTGGAGAAGCTCGGCGATGGTGAAGCAGTCGTGCGTCTCCAACAGATCCAGGTCGTCGAGAGTGACACCCGCGTCGAGCAGTGCACCGCGAAACGCCCGCGCCGCGCCGTCGAATGCCAGCGCATCCGCTCGCCGTGCGATGGCCAGATGATCGTTGGCATGCGCACGGCCGATGATGCGCACCGACCGCCGGGCAGCGGAAGCCACCTCTGGGAGTGCCACGATCATTGCCGCTGCGCCGTCGCTGACGAGCGAGCAGTCGGTGCGTCGTAGTCGTCCGACCACGGCTGGATTCTTGGACGACTCGGTGGAGCAGAACTCGTATCCCAGGTCGCGTCGCAGGTGCGCATACGGGTTGTCGACGCCGTTGCGGTGGTTCTTGGCCGCGATCCGCGCCATTGCATCACGCGGATCGTCGTAGCGGTCGGCGTACTGGTCGGCCAGGCCCGCGAACACTCCGGCGAAGCTGCCCGCTTGCTCCTCGGTGGCCCGGTGCGAACCGGACAGCAGGATGTCGTTGACGGTGTCGTTCGCGGTGGCGGTCATCTTCTCCGCGCCGACGACAAGTGCCACCCGTCCGCGACCGGCCTGGAGGCTGTCGAGTGCCGTGTACAGGGCCGAAGACCCCGTTGCACAAGCATTTTCGACATGGGTGGACGGCACGAGAGCGAGACGGGGTTGGCCTGCCCCGACCAGTGCGCCTTCGAATCCCTGACGCGAGAAGCCGTTGTTGAAGACTCCGACCGTGACGATGTCCACATCCGCGTCGTCGAGACCGGCGTCCTGGATGGCGGCTAGGGACACCTCGGCGATCAGCGATTCGACGTCCGGACTTTCACTCTTTCCGAAGCGCGTATGCGCCCAACCGATGATGTGCGGTGCAGTCACGGTGGAACCTCTCGTTGCGGTGCGTACGGAGCGTGAGGCAGGTCACGTCCTCGATGCCTGTCATGTTCGTCGCGAATCGGAGCCAGGTGCACCGCCGCCGGACGAGAGGCCGAGCACCGAATTCCTCCCGTTGTCGAATTTCGCCGTTTCTACAGCGGGAGGAAACGGCGCCCCGATTCCTCACTCCGCGCTCGATGCCCCGTGATCGGCGTCACGCCCACACTGAGCCCACACCGATTCACGACGAGGGGTATGACGTGCGCGCAGTGCTCAAGACCGAACCTGCACCAGGCTTCGACCTGGTGACCGACCACCCCGAGCCCGAACTCGGCCGAGGGCAGGTACGGATCGAGGTGGGGGCGGTATCGGTATGCGGTACCGACCGAGAAACATTCGACTACGGTCCAGCCGTCAGAGATCTCGGTCTTCGTCTACCCGTCGTCACCGGCCACGAATGCGCAGGCACCGTCGTCGAGGTTGCTCCCGATGTCCAACGTTTCAGGGTCGGCGACCGAGTGGCCGTCGAAACTCACGTCGCGTGTTTGGAGTGCTTCCAGTGTGTTCGCGGAAACGCGCACAACTGCCTCCGCATGGACCTTCTGGGTCTGACGATCGACGGTGCGTTCGCTGAACAGGTCGTGCTGCCCGCGTCGACCTGCTTTCGTCTACCGGACGAGCTGAGCCTCGAAGCGGCGGCACTTCTCGAGCCCGCGGGCAGTGCCATGCATGCCGTCCAACGCAGTGGGATGAGCCTCGACGGCGCGCACGTACTGGTCAGCGGAGCCGGGCCGATCGGGCTCGCCGCACTTCAGATCGCGCGAGCGAAGGGCGCCGAGGTGTTGGTGGTCGAGCCCAATCCTCACCGCGGTGCGATGGCCGAGTCCTTGGGCGCAACACTCGTGAACTCGGGCGAAGGTCTCGTCGATCGGGTGCGGGATCTGACCGGGGCGGCAGGGGGCGTCGACCTCGTCCTCGAGTGCTCAGGAGCAATGCCTGCCTTGGAGACCGCACTGGAGGTGACTCGTCGAGAAGGCACCGTGATGAGCATCGGGTTGACGAACCGGGCGCTGGAGGTCAGCGCCACTCGCCATCTCATCAGCCGCGGCCTCACTCTCAAAGGCAGTTTCGGGCGCCGTATCTGGGATTCCTGGACCGAGCTGACCGCGTTGGTCGCCTCTGGCGGAGTCGATCTGGACTCGCTGATCTCGCACCGCCTGGAACTCGAAGAGGTGGACACCGCAATCGAATTGCTCACTGGCAACGCGTGCAAGGTGGTTCTCTATCCGCAAGGTGTACCGGCACACCGCCACTTGTCAGAAGGAGCACTCAGCGCGCGGTGAGCGCCGGGAACGGGTCGATTCCCTCGGCCCGCATCAAGTCCGCCACCCGCAACCCGAGGTGTAGGTGCAACCTGACTGTTCCGTCGTCCAAGTCGACACCGACTGCCTCGCGGATCCGGTCGAGACGGTAGTACAACGTCGTGCGGTGGATGAACAGCGCCTCCGCCGCACCCGGACCGGACCCCGCATGATCGAGAAACGCGCGCAGCGTCTCGATCAGCCGGCCCGAGCGATCGACTTCTGCGAGACGGCGCAGCTCGTCCGGTACAGCTGTGATGTCGAGTTCGGGGAACGGAATCCTCGCGAGCACTCCCAGGACCCCTGCACGTTCCCATGCAACGACGTGATCGTCACCGATGCGTCGCGCGACCGTCGCCGCCAGTCCGGCCTGACGCGCCGAAATCCAGGCTGCGGACAGTCCTGAAGCGGGAGCCCCGACCCCAGCGTGGACCGTCGCCCCCTTGCCCGCCACGTCCCCGGCGTCGCGCGCCATCGTCTTGGTCTCGGCGAGAACGGTCTCCAGATCTCGCGCGGCCGTCGAGAGGTACACCAAGTAGCCGACCTCACCGACAACGCTGTGCAGCGCGTCACCACGGCTTCGAGAACGCGCGGCTACCAGGGCGTGACGAAGGGCGATCGCCGTCAGTTCGGCATCTTTGACGTTACGTAGCGAAATTGCGACGACCCGCACAGACCCGGCCGCGACGGTCGATTCGGCGAGTGCCACATCCCTGGCTGCCTCGTCCGTTCCGAGCAGATCAGCAACGAGAGCTTCCGAGCGCGCCGAGTCCTCGGGCGTGCGATCACCGACCATCAGCGGTGCGATTTCAGCAGCCACCTCAGCAATGCGCCCGAGGTCCTCGTCGGTGATGGTGCTGCCGGCGTCCATCACCAGAATCATTCCGAGCATCTCACCCCGCCAGCGAATCGGAACTCCCACACGGGCGTGCAGACCGAGCGCCTCCGACCCTGGGACGTGGCCTGGCCGAGTCCACTGGGCAATCCCGCTGGACAGTAGAAACCCGATGGCCTCGCTCCCGGCGTCCCGATTCAGCATCGCGCGGATTCGGACGGGGTCCTCGTCGCCGAAGTGGCGGCTCGCGAACAACATCCGGACTTCCGGGTCGTTCACCACGACCGACCTGCCGAGCTCGTCGGCGAACCGGTCGACGACTGCTTGAACGGCGTCTCGCGACATGGGCAAAGCGTAGCCCTCACGACTTCGTCGAACCCCGAGTGCCAGGGTTCGACAAATAGAGGAAACTGATCCCTCGAGCTTCGTCACGCAACGGTCGTGACACAGGTCACTATGGGAGCAAGGTGTGTGAGCCCGCCACAATTCGACGGGCTTCGTAGAACGAGACTGGAGCGATGCAATGGCGTCACGCACCCACCTACCCGACGAGTCGGTGCCGGAGAATCAGATGGCCAACCGCGTCATGCGCAAGGTTGCGCTGCGGCTGATCCCGTTCCTCGGACTCGCGTACTTCCTCAACTACATCGACCGTACGAACATCTCGTTCGCGAAGCTGACGATGAGCGAGGACCTCGGCCTTACCGAGACGATGTACGGCTTGGCCAGCGGTCTTTTCTTCGTCGGCTACATACTCCTCGAGGTTCCGAGCAACTTGGCACTGCACAAGTTCGGCGCCAGGCGTTGGATCGCTCGCATCCTCGTCTCGTGGGGTCTGATCGCGGCCCTCATGGCGTTCGTTCCCAATGCGACCTGGCTCAACATCGCTCGCGTCGCCCTCGGTATCGCCGAGGCCGGCTTCTTCCCCGGCATCATGCTCTACCTGACGTTCTGGTTCCCGCGTGCAGTTCGAGTTCGACTGGTCGGTGTGTTCATGGTCGCCCTGCCGCTGTCGAGCGCGCTGGGCGCTCCGATTTCCGGCGCGATCATCCAGTACTGGCACGGTCTGTTCGGACTTGAGGGTTGGCGCGTGATGTTCCTCGTCGAGGGCATCCCGACGGTACTGCTCGGCATCGCCGCGTGGTTCTACCTCACCGATCGCCCGCGGGACGCCAAATGGTTGACCGCGGACGAGCGCAACTGGCTGGACCGCCGTATCGAGATGGAACAGTCGCAGACAGCCACCACCGGCCACGTCTCGGTACGCGAATCTCTGCGCAACTCGACAGTCTGGCTTCTCGGACTGACGTACTTCGGCATCGGCTACGGTCTGTTCGCCATCAGCTTCTTCCTGCCCACGATCGTGGCTGGATTCGCGCAGCAGTTCGACACGACGTTCTCCATCGCCGAGAACGGCTTGATCGTCGCTGTTCCGTTCCTGATTGCCTCGGTATCGATGATTCTGTGGACTCGTCGCTCCGACCGACTGCGCGAACGCATGTGGCACCTCATCGCACCGACCGCGCTTGCGACAGTCAGCGTTCCGGTAGCCATGTACATGAATTCGCCGTTCCTGACGATGGTCGTCATCACGATCACCGCCGTCGGTATCTTCTCTGCCCTCCCGATCTTCTGGTACCTGCCGACCACCTTCCTGACCGGCGCCGGAGCTGCCGCGGGCATCGCTCTGGTGAACACCATCGGCGCTTCCGCAGGGCTGGCCGCCCCGTACATGACCGGGTGGCTCCTCGACACGACCGGAAGTTCGAAGGCGGGACTGTGGGTCGTCGGCGGCTTCATGGCAATGTCCGTCGCCCTGCTGTTCGTCGTACGTAGGCGTCTGGTGGACAGCACAATGCAGAAGCACGACGAATCGGAGACGGCCGTCGGCTGATCCCGAGCCCCCATGTGCCGGCCGTCGCAGACGCTGTGACGGCCGGCTCTCTATTTACACGTGCTCGGACACCAGGACTGCTGAGGTGTCGGCGTTCAGTGCTTCGAAGATGTGGGGCGCGTCGCCGGGGTAGCTGATGTAGTCACCCGGGTGGAGCTCGACGGGCTCGTCGGTGGGCCCCACGAGTGCTCGGCCGGCGGACAGGATCACGTGTTCGACGACGCCGGGTGAGTGCGGGTCGGACCTCCGAGGCTCGCCGATCTGTGCGCTGACGAGATAGATGTCGCGGCGTGCGTTCGGTGGGCAGGAGGCGAGCAGCGTCGCTACGTAGTCGGCTGTGTCGGAGGAGAACTTCGGCCCCTCTCCTGCTCGGATCAGCTGCACGCGTGGTTTCACCGGCTCGACCAACCGAGCGAACGGGACGTTCAGTGCCACGCTCAGCGCCCACAGTGTTTCGACGCTGGGGTTACCTATTCCTGATTCGAGCTGGGACAGGGTCGACTTGGCTACTCCTGCGCGTCGGGCCAGCTCGGCCAGCGACAGTCCCATCCTCGTTCGTTCGCGGTGCAGGGACGCGGCGATGGCGGCGATCGGAGCGGACATGGTTGTTCATTCTATCGGTACGAGCGTCCATCTTGACGAACACAGCACATGGGGTTCATTATTCTGTCCATGCGTTCGATCTGGCGAACCCGCCGTGACATCGGCCTCGTCTGCCTCGCCGACGGCCTCGTCGGTGCGTCGTTCGGCGCCATCGCCGTCGGCGCAGGCCTTCCCATCTGGGTTCCTATAGCGATGTCGGTGCTGGTCTTCGCGGGTGCGGCTCAGTTCATCGTCGTCGGAGTGCTCGCAGCAGGGGGAAATCCGCTCGCCGCGATGGCCGGCGCACTACTGGTGAACGCGCGGCTGATCCCGCTCGGGTACTCCGTCGGAGATTCGTTGGGCGAAGTGTCCTGGCCTCACAAGATCCTGGGGGCGCACCTCGTGACCGACGAAAGCGTGGCGTTCGCGGCCGCCGAGCCCGACCCCCAGCGTCGACGATCCACGTTCTGGTTGTGCGGCGTCGGCCTGTTCGTCGCGTGGAACATCGGCGTGCTGGGTGGGGCATTTCTCGGTGGCAGGATCACCGACACCGCTGCTCTCGGACTGGACGCAGCGTTTCCGGCGGTGCTCATCGCGCTCGTTGCTCCAGCACTCCGCGATCCACTCACGAGGAACACCGCTCTGCTCGGCGCGGTGATCGCCGTAGCCGCGGCGTTGATTCTGCCGCCGGGCCTGCCGGTGTTGCTTGCCCTGGCAGCGGTGGTGCCCGCGTTCGTGGCAACGAAAGCAACGGCATGAACTACGTGCTTCCCATGGTCGGGCTCGCGGCGGGAACCCTGGCGTTTCGGCTCGTTGGACCGTACCTTCGCAGCCGAACGACTATCTCGCCCCGCGTCGAGCGACTGGTGTCCGTCGCTGTGGCCGTCATCTTCGTGGCGTTGATCGCGACGTCCGCACTGATCGTGGACTACGGGTTCGCCGGGTTCGCCTGCCCGGCCGGTGTGCTCGTCGCCGCCGTTCTAGCCTGGCGCAATGCACCGTTCGTGACGATCGTCGTGGCAGCCGCCGCTGCAACTGCGGCGCTCCGATGGTTCGGAGTTGCGTGATAATGGGCGCCATGAATCCCACCCCCACCGGCCTCCTCCGCGCCACCGCATCGGGCGTCGACGTGGAGATCACCCGCGAGATCACGTCAAGCCGCGACGACGTGTGGAACAGCGCCACCGATTGCGATCGGACCGCCCTGTGGTTCGGACCGTGGGAACGGCTCGCGGACAATCGAATCCGCGTCCAGATGGTGTTCGAAGACGGCGAGCCGTGGATGGAGATGAACATCGACGCCTGCGAGCCGCCGCGGCGACTTGCGGTCTCCACCACCGACGGATGGGCGCTCGAACTCGTGCTGACCGGGGATGGTCCGATCACCACCGTCACACTCATTCACCATCGCGAGAGCACCGACGGAGTCGGTGAGATCGGGCCCGGCTGGGAGTACTACCTCGACCTGCTGATCGCATCACGGACAGGCGCCGAGCTACCGACATTCGAGGAGTACTACCCCGCCCAGAAGGGGTACTACGAGTCGCTCACTCCCCGGTAGCGCCGCGAGGCAGCGATGATCCTGGCGATGCCGTCGGCGACGCGCGCGATCTCGTCGGCGCCGACCTCCTCGCCGACGGCGTCCGCCCAGGCATGCTGATCGTCTCGCAACGTGGCCACCGTCTCGCGCCCGCGCTCGGTCGGCTGCAGCAGCTTCGCCCGTCGATGCCGGGGATTGTCGACGTATTCCGCCCATCCCTTGTCGACGAGGATGTCCGCGGTGCGTTGCACACTCTGGCGTGCCAACCCCAGGCCGACGCGACGGGCGATCTCGGCTACGGCGAGAGGTTCGTCGAGGGTCGCGCCCAATACCTGCCACCAGGCAGGCGTCAGACCTGCGGGTGCTGCGATGTCCTGTGCAGCAGCGAGGAATTCACCGTTCAGCTCGAAGGCGGGAAGCACGATGGACGTCAACGCATCACCGGCGGGAGTTCTGGTCATGCCCCGGCCAACTGCTCGTAGTACCTCTTCTCGCCGGTCGTGTAGAGCCCGTACCAGGCGTCGATGATGCTCTGCGGGAACAGTTCCAACGCTTCGAACACAGCCTTGGCGAACTCGAGCGGCGCCGTTCCCGGAGCAGTGATCAGAGTGCCGTCGGCGACGGTGCGCTCGTCGCGGTACCGATCGGTGCCGGTGTACTGCTGTGCTGCCGTGAGGAATTCCGGAGCATTGCTCGTGTGCGGCCGGGAGTTCAACACGCCGAACCGTGCGAGCCCCAGCGTCGCACCGCAGATGCCGCCGACGGTGACGCCGCGGTCCAGCAAGTCCACGGCCAGGCCCAGAACCTTGTCGTGTCCTTCACCCCACGTGGCACCGCCGGGAAGAATCAACGCCGCGACATCCGCCGTGTCGAGATCCGCGAGGTCGCCGTCGGGCAGGATCTTGATTCCGCCGAGGCTGGTGACCTGTCCGCCGCCGTCGGACAGGACCCGCAGGCGGTAGCGCTCGTCGCCTTGCTCGTTGGCCATGGCAATGCCGGCGACCAGATACGAGTACTCCCAGTCCGCCATCGTGTCGGTCGCGTAGAGAACGATGTTCTTCGCCATGACTACCTCCGTGATTGACAGTGTCCTGTCAATCTACGATCACGACAGCACACTGTCAATGCAGGCCACGCGACGCCGAATCCGGGTACACGCAACTACACACGGGCATACTGGAGTCATGGTCGTCCGCGCTCGCTGGCCCAAGAGCCTCCCGCTGCAGCCGCTTCCCTCCGAATCATGGGCAAAACAAGAGCCCACGTGGAAGGGTGCCAATCCCCAAGTCATCGAATCGGCGTTGAAGCGAGCCAAGACCCGGCCGTCGGGTAACTGGTTCGTCTTCGCCGCGAGCCGCGATGTCGGGACCAAGGAACCTTTCGGCAGGACAGTCGGCGGAATGGAGCTGGTGGCCTGGCGCGACGAGAACCGCGGCATCCACATCGCACCCGGATCCTGCCCGCACCTCGGTGCGCCGCTCGACAAGGCGAAGATCGAGTGCGACACCCTCATCTGCCTCTGGCACGGCATGCCACTCGGACCGAAGGGACGCCCCGGCTGGCGCCCCTTCCCTGCCTTCGACGACGGCATCCTCGTCTGGGTTCGCCTCGACGACCTCGGCGGTGAAGAACCCACGGATGCGCCCCTCGTACCCGTCCGGCCGCCCGCCGCCACGAGCGTCGACGCCGTGATCACCCTGACCGGCATCTGCGAGCCCGACGACGTCGTCGCCAACCGACTCGACCCGTGGCACGGTGCGTGGTTCCACCCGTACTCGTTCGCCCGGCTCCGCGTACTCGACGCCCCCACCGACATCGACGTCCCCGACGAGGACGACCGCTTCCTCGTCGACGTCACCTTCCGCGTCAGCCGCGGCGTCGGCGTCCCGGTGACAGCCGAATTCGTCTGCCCGGGCCCACGCACCATCGTCATGCGCATCGTCGACGGCGAGGGCGCCGGCAGCGTCGTCGAAACCCACGCGACCCCGATTGGCCCCGGCCCCGACGGCAAGCCCCGCACCGCCGTCATCGAAGCCACCGTCGCCAGTTCCGACCGCAAGGGCTTCCGGATTGCCCGACGAGTGGCGCCGTTGTTGCGTCCGCCGATGGGCTGGACAGCCGCCAGGCTGTGGAAAGACGACCTCGATTACGCAGAGCGTCGCTACATGCTCCGGTCGAAGGGGCTCTGACGAAGACTGAACTACGACGAGGTCGGCGCCACGCGTTCCGGGATCCTGCCCGACGGCTATCACCACGTCCGTCGACGTGAACTGATCGGCTCGGGACGCACCGCCTTCGACGCTGCAGCTGACACGCTGATGACCTGGGAGATGCACCGGCAGTCGTTGCCTCGGGTGCGGCCGTCTCGTGGTCGGGTGGAAGTCGGGTCGACGGTGTCGATGGTCACGGGGTTCAGGTGTGAGGTCGTCTACGTTGTGGACGAGCCCGACCGCATCGGCTTCGCCTACGGCACCTTGGGCGGCCACCCCGAATGCGGCGAAGAGTCTTTCCTGGTCGAGTTCGACGCCGGCGATGTCTACGTCGTGATCACAGCCTTCTCCCGGCCCGGGACCTGGTACGCGCAGCTGGCCGGTCCGGTGGGTCGTTGGGCGCAGCAGCGGATCACCGATCGCTACGTCGCGGCGCTTCGCCGTTGAGCGTCGCTCAGACGACGCGCGCGATTTTGTCGAAAACTCGGTATCGCCCGCGGGTCGGGACGGTCCAGATGTCGTGCCCGGCGAGGCCCCAGCTCTGCAGCAGGGTGTTGGCGGCGTGCAGACCGGTGGTTGCGGCGCGTTCCATGAGGGCGACCGGCAGGTCGATGCGGATTCCGTCGCCGGCCAGCACGAGTCCAGGTTCGGGCGTACGCACCGTCGGCCTCCGGGCGAAATCACCCAGGCCGAACAACGGACAGTCGTTGCGCCATTCCGACCGAGCCGCGATCACGGTGGCATCCCGGGTTTCCGGATAGATCTCGTGCATCCGCGCCATCAACTGTTCGCGCGTGACGTCCTCGGATTCGGTTGCTGCGTAGGCGTGCAACTCGACGACGGATCCGCCGGTGCGGGAGGCCCACTCCGCTGCTTCGTCCTCGAATCGTTCGAGGACGCTGATGTTGTCGATGGGCGGCATTCCACCGGTGCCGATGAACGGTGGACGGTCTGCGTCGACCGGCTTGTCGAGCCAGACTCGGTGTACGAGGAAGGGCGGAGTGTTCTGCAACGCCGCGACATCCTCGCGCCATTCGTCGGTGCCGAGTGAGCCGACGAGACTCTGCAGCCCCTTGATGTCGGCAGCCAGGACGACACCGTCGAACTTCTCGCCGTCGACGGAGAATCCGCGTTCGATCGACGACACCGACGTGCCCATCCGGAAACCGACTCCGAGCCCACGCAGGTACTCGCCCAACGGTTCCCACAGAGTCTGCGGGTACGGGCCGGTAGGCACGTCGAACACGAGCCCCTCGGACGAGCCGAGGAAGTACAGGTGAAACATCATCGCCAGCTCGGCGGCCGACATCTCCTCGGGATCGGCGAAGAAGCTCCGCGAGAACACTCCGAAGGCCAGGTGCCGTGCAGCCTCGGGGAAGTTGATGCGTCGCAGGAATTCTGCTGCCGGGACCTCGTCGAGCTGCTCGTACGTCCCGGGAACGCTCACGGTCATGAGCGGCAGCGCGGCAATACCGTTCAGCGCCTTGAGGTCCCGCCACCGGAACGTCGGACTCTTCCCGACGAAGGCGACGGCGTTCAACCCCGGCGTCGACGGCAGGCCTTTGAATCCGTCGATTCGGCCGTCCGCGTCGATCAGCGGGTAGTCCTCGACGGCATGCAGGCGCTGCAGACCCGGATCGGTGCGCTTCAACACATTGCGGAGGTTGTAGTACTGCCGGAAGAACGCGTGGAAGCCTCTGCTCATGGTGGCCGTCGAACCGTCGTCCAACGTGGTGGACCATCCGCCGACGCGGCCGCCGAGGAAGTTCTCCTTCTCGAAGACCTCCACGGACACACCACGTTCCGCCAGAGCAGCTGCCGCCGACAGTCCGGCGATACCGCCGCCGACCACCGCGACGCGCGGAACCGACGCCAACGACGACGCCGACGCGTACCCCGGCGCCGCTGGATGCAGAACGCTCTTCTTGTCAATCACGTGGCCGCGCCCCCAGGAAGGTGTGCACGATGCCGTTCTGCCACCCCGTCATCGTTTCGGTGTCGAGCGAGGTGAACCCTGCGTGCTGCATGCGTCGAGCGAATTCCGAGACACCGTCGAAACTGGTGACACTGCGCCACAGGTGGCGGTAGAGCGTGAAGTCGCGGGTCGCGGCGTACCCGAGCGGGATGATGATGGCCCAGCAGACCAGCGTCCAGACGATCTTCGCGCGCAGCGACTCCTTGACCGAGTACTCGTGGAACGCAATGGACGATCCTGGCTTCAGCAGGGACAGCAACGACCCGAGAACGGCGTCCGGATCACCCACGTTCCGAACCAGATACGCCGCCAGAATCCCGTCGAAGGGCCCTTCGACGCCGTGGGAGGCAAGGTCCTCGACCCGCGAGTGAACAAATGTGACGTTCGATGGCCACTGCTTGCTCCGAGCCACCTCGAGCATCTCCGACGACGCATCGGCCGCGATGATCTCCGCATGAGGCGCGGCCTTCAGCAGCGCAGCTGTGGAAGCACCGGTGCCGCAGCCTATGTCGAGCAGACGCAGACCGGCGCCGAGCCCGGGAAGCCGCAGCCGCTCGGCCGACTTCGCGAGATGCGCGTGGTAACCGGGGTTGGCTCCGACGAGCCGGTCGTACGATTTCGCGTCCTGATCGAACGCGCTGGGTACCTGGTCACGGGGCAGACCCCGTCGGCCTACGCTCACCAGCCACCACCGTTGACGACCCGAGCAGACGGGCCTCCCTCGATCGAGACGATGTCGCCCTGATGCAGCTGCCGGCCGCGACGAAGATCCACCTCACCGTTGACGCTGACCACCCCGTCGGCGATGAAGCTCTTCGCTTCGGCGCCGGATTCGATCAGGTTCGCGAGCTTCAGGAATTGCCCGAGCCGAATCGACTCGTCTCTGATCGGTACGTCCACTGCATCAGCCATGCCCCCATCTTGACTCATGCGGGAGCGAAGCGCCGCAATCGCAGACTGTTGGTCACCACGAACACCGAAGAGAAGGCCATTGCCGCACCCGCAAGCATGGGGTTGAGCAGGCCCGCAGCCGCCAGCGGAATGGCCGCGACGTTATAGGCGAACGCCCAGAACAGGTTGCCCTTGATCGTCGCGAGAGTCTTTCGCGACAACCTGATGGCGTCGCCGACGGCTCGGAGGTCCCCGCGCACCAGCGTCAGGTCGCTTGCCTCGATGGCGACGTCGGTGCCGGTACCCATGGACAGCCCCAGGTCGGCGGTGGCCAACGCGGCGGCGTCGTTGATGCCGTCACCGACCATCGCCACGACCCGGCCCTCGGACTGCAGCTGCGCGACGACGTCGACCTTTCCCTGCGGGAGCACTCCGGCGAAGACTTCCTCGATCCCGACGTCGGCCGCGATCTTCCTCGCGGCCGCCTCGTTGTCACCGGTCAGCATCACCGGGGTCAGTCCGAGTTCACGCAGTTCCGCGACCGCCTGCTTCGACGTGGGCTTCACCGAGTCGGCGACGACGAGCACTCCGCGCGCCTGTCCGTCCCACCCGACCGCGACAGCGGTGCGGCCGTCGCGTTCGGCGTCGGCGAAAGCCGCGGCAAGGTCCTCGGGAAGGGTCATGGACCACTCCTCCAGCAACGAGGCACGCCCCAGAACCACGGCCCGACCGTCGACGATTCCCGTCACGCCGAGGCCGGGCACGGCCGCGAAGTTCTCGACGTCCGGCACCGAGCCGCTGCGGCGGGCGGCGTCGGCGATGGCTTTGCCGATGGGATGCTCCGAGCCTGCTTCCAGAGCCCCGGCCACGAGAAGCAGCTCGTCGTTCTCGGGAGTCACCGAGAGCAAGGACATCTGGCCGGTGGTGACGGTGCCGGTCTTGTCGAGTACGACGGTGTCGATGCGTTTGGTGGACTCCAGGATTTCCGGTCCCTTGATCAAGATGCCCAGCTGCGCGGCGCGGCCGGTCCCGACCATCAGTGCCGTCGGCGTCGCGAGGCCGAGCGCGCACGGGCACGCGATGATCAGAACGGCGACGGTAGCCGTGAAGGCCGCGGCGACGGATCCGCCGGTGCCGAGCCAGAATCCGAGTGTGCCGGCGGCGATCGCAATGACGATCGGAACGAAGATTCCCGAGATCCGGTCGGCGAGCTTCTGCGCCTGCGCTTTCCCGGTCTGCGCGTCTTCGACGAGCTTGGCCATCTGGGCCAGCTGGGTGTCCGAGCCGACGCGGGTGGCCGTCACGACCAGCCGGCCGCCGACGTTCACCGTCGCACCGACGACCGTGTCGCCCGGCGACACCTCCACCGGCACCGACTCACCGGTCACCATCGATGCGTCGACGGCGGAGGATCCGGATTCGACGGTTCCGTCCGTCGCGATCTTCTCGCCCGGCCGGACCACGAACGTGTCGCCCACCGCGAGATCGTCGATGGGAACCTGCTTTTCGACGCCGTCGCGCAGCACCGTCACGTCCTTGGCACCGAGATCGAGCAGGGCGCGCAACGCTGCACCTGCCCGGCGCTTGGACCGAGACTCGAAGTACCGGCCGGCCAGAATGAACGTGGTGACGCCTGCTGCGACCTCGAGATAGATGTTGGCCGAGCCGTCCATCCGGTCGATGGTGAGCTCGAACGGGTGCTTCATGCCGGGAACGCCCGCGGCACCGAAGAACAGGGCGTACAGCGACCATCCCAGCGCAGCCAGCGTTCCCATGGACACGAGGGTGTCCATGGTCGATGTGCCGTGCCGCAGGTTCGTCCACGCGGACTTGTGGAAGGGATAGGCACCCCATACGACGACCGGTGCCGCCAGCGTCAGCGACAACCATTGCCAGTTGGTGAACTGCAGAGCCGGAATCATCGCCATCGCGATCACCGGCACCGACAGAACCGCCGAAACGATCAGACGCTGCTTCAGCGGATCCGTCTCGGGCGTGGAGTCCGGCTCGGCAGCGGGGAGTGTCGCGGTGTACCCCGCGGCCTCGACAGCGCCGATCAGATCCTCGACGGGCACGCCGTCGGACCGAACACGCGCTTTCTCGGTCGCGTAGTTCACCGTCGCGGTCACGCCGTCGAGCTTGTTGAGTTTTCGCTCGATTCTGTTGGCGCACGACGCGCACGTCATGCCGCCCAGAATCAACTCCGTCTCACTCATGGTCCACCTGCGCGTGTTCGTGACTCGTAGGTGCCTCACCGACAGGGCCGACCGCTCCGCCGATCAGGAATGCGGCAAAGAACACCAATGTGATTCCGAGTACGAAGCCTGCCAGTTTGATCGTCGTGTTCACGCGAAGCACCTCTTTCGTCTCACCCGTTCTACCATACCCCCCTAGGGTATCGGGAGGTCTCGATCCGGTCACGGTGTAACGCGGGGTACCTCCGCGGCGACTTCCGTGTAGCCACCGCGTAGTGCAGCGGCGGTGTAATCGGTTCGGGGAACAACTGATTGGGAAGCCATGTCTCTACGCGTTTCGAATCGCAGACCTGCGAATCGTCGACGGCTCGTCACCAGCGCCGTTGCGTTCGTATCTCTGGGCGCCCTGGCCGTCGGTGCCGCCGTCCTCACCACCGACAAGCTGACGTCGTCGGACGCCGAGGTCGAGCTCGCATCGACCGCCACCTGCTACGACATGGTCAGCATCGCCGTCGGTGGCCGAGGCGACTCGCCCGAGGCCGGCAAGACCAAGATGCTCGAAACCCCCACCGGAACGCGACTGCCCGCAGCGCTCGCCGGTGACTTCGAGAGCGACTGGATCGACCAGATGGTCGGCGCTCCCAACGGCCAGGTGAAGGACGGCTCCTACGCAGCCGTCTACATCGAGTACCCGGCCAACATGGCCACCTACGAATCCTCGGTCGAGACCGGCGTCGCGAACACCAAGACGGTCATGAACGCCATCGCCGCGTCGTGCCCCAAGACCCGCTTCGCCATCGTCGGCTACAGCGAAGGCGCCGACGTCACGCGTCGCGCAGCGATGGAGATCGGCAACCAGCAGGCCGACACCAACGGCAAGTTCGGCATTGTCGACCCGGGCAACGTGGTCGGTGTCGTCATTCTCGCCGATGCAGGCCGCAAGGACGGCGAGACCGCATTCCCCGGTTCCGCGTCGGGCACCAACCCCGACGGCTTCGACACCAAGTACCAGAACGGCTCCGGCCCCGCCGGCGCCGGCGCTCTACCGTCCACGCAGGGCAGCTTCGGTGTACTCGAGGGCCGCGTCGCCTCGTTCTGCTCGCAGGGCGACCTGACGTGCGCGATGCCCAAGAACACCTCGCTGCTGCACCTGGCCGCCAACGTCGGACGCCAACTCGACGTCGATGCCATCCAGCGCGACAACACCCTGACCCCCGCCACCGGTGCCGACCTCGCCATGGTCCTCGGCAAGATCGCCGTCGCCGCCTTCGCCGACATCACCAGCCAGGACAACTGGCTCGCCGGCGACGAGACATTCCTCGACGTGCTCATCAAGGTCTCCGAGCCCGGCTACAAGCCGGCCGACCCGACCACCAAGGTCGCCGCGAAGCCCGAAACGGACGAGAACGGCGAACCGCTGCCCGCCGAGAGCGCAGTCAACCTCGCCTACCTGCCGTCGAAGATCGCCAAGGAAATCATCGGCTTCATCGGATCCAACACCGACACCATCCCCGTCGCGATGAACGATCCGTACGGTCAGACCCTCGGACCGGGCTCGGGACACCACTTCGACTACTGGCGTGACGCCGACAACGCCAACGGCAAGCCGCTGACCTCGGCCGAATACGCAGCCGCATGGCTGACCCAGCTCGCCAAGGACGCCCAGGCCGGCAAGCCCATCAAGTCCAAGGAAGTTCAGGAGCAGGCCCGCCTGACCGTTCTGTCCGCCACCGCGACCCCCACCACGACCGCGCCGACGAGCACCTCCACAGCTGCTCCCGTCGTCGCCCCCTACGTCGCACCTGTGGTCCCGGAGGTTGGCGTTCCCGCCCCGATCGTCGACCCGGCCGCTCCCGTCGATCCGAACCTGACCGCAGTACCTCTCGTACCCGCTCCCGACGCCGCAGGCGCAGTCGTCGACGGCTCGGTCGTCACCACCCCACCCGCTGCCACCTCAGCAGCCCCGACCACCACAGCCGTCCCCACCACCACCGTCGTACCGGCTGGGTAGTCGTACTCCCTTTCCCATTCGGAGCGAAAGCGCCGTTCGGTCAGTCTGACTGACCGAACGGCGCTTTCGGTCTTCCAAGGGAACTGTCCGGGAAAGGTCCGGACCGATCAGGAATCGAGAAGTGTCCGACGCCGAGGCCTACTAGCGTCTTTCCACATGAACATCACCATTCATTCCTCGTTCCTTCCCCATGACGATGCCGATGCGGCGCTGGGGTTCTATCGCGATCTCCTCGGTTTCGAGGTGCGCCTGGATGTCGGGTACGACGGCATGCGCTGGCTCACCGTCGGGCCTGTCGGACAGCCGGACACGGCGATTGTCCTGACGCCACCTGCGGTCGATCCCGGTATCACCGACGACGAGAAGAAAACCATCCTGGAGATGATGGCGAAGGGCACGTACGCGGGCCTGCAGTTGGCGACGCCCGACCTGGATGCCACGTTCGACGCGTTGCAGGCCGGGGGCGCCGACATCGTGCAGGAGCCCATCGATCAACCGTACGGTCTTCGCGATTGCGCCGTCCGCGACCCTGCAGGGAATCTGCTGCGTATCCAACAGGCCCGCAGCTGACGAACATGCTTGAATTCGCATGATTGGATGCCAGTCCCCCGAGAAACGGAGATGTCCTGATGGCCCGACGCGCCAGTTCGACGACCGAGGTCCACAAGGCCGACAGCCACGATCTGATCCGTGTGCAGGGCGCGAGGGTGAACAACCTCCGTGACATCAGCGTCGAGATCCCCAAGCGCCGGTTGACGGTGTTCACCGGCGTTTCGGGGTCCGGCAAGTCGTCGTTGGTGTTCTCCACGATCGCCGCGGAATCCCAGCGGATGATCAACGAGACGTACAGCGCCTTCGTGCAGGGGTTCATGCCGTCGCTCGCGCGGCCGGACGTGGACCTGCTCGACGGGTTGACCACGGCCATCATCGTCGACCAGCAGCGAATGGGTGCCAATCCGCACTCGACCGTCGGCACCGCCACCGATGCGAATGCGATGCTGCGAATCCTGTTCAGCCGCGTCGGAAAGCCCTACATCGGTTCGGCTCAGGCATTTTCGTTCAACGTCGCATCGGCGTCCGGGGCGGGCGCGGTGAAGGTCGAGAAGGGCGGGCGTCAGACCACCGAGAAACGGACCTTCTCGATCACCGGCGGCATGTGCCTGCGCTGCGAGGGGCGCGGATCGGTCAGCGACATCGACCTGACCGCTCTGTACGACGACAGCAAGTCTCTCAACGAGTCCGCCATCACCATCCCCGGCTACAGCATGGACGGCTGGTACGGCCGGATCTTTCGTGGCAGTGGATACTTCGACCCGGACAAGCCGATTGCCAAATACAACAAGAAGGAACTGAACGACCTTCTGTACCGCGAGCCGACGAAGATCAAGGTCGAGGGCATCAACATCACCTACCTCGGGCTGGTCCCGCAAATGCAGAAATCCATGCTGTCCAAGGACGTCGACGCGATGCAGCCGCACATTCGTGCCTTCGTCGAACGCGCCGTGACGTTCCAGACGTGTCCCGAATGCGACGGCACCCGCCTCAACGAGGGCGCTCGCTCCTCGAAGATCAAGGGAATCTCCATCGCCGACGCCTGTTCCATGCAGATCAGCGACCTCGCCGCCTGGGTCAGCGGTCTGAAGGAGCCGTCGGTGGCGCCGCTGCTCGAATCTCTGCGGGAAACGTTGGAGTCGTTCGTGCAGATCGGGCTGGGCTACCTGTCCCTGGAACGGCCCGCCGGAACCCTGTCCGGCGGCGAGGCCCAGCGCACCAAGATGATTCGCCATCTCGGATCGTCGCTCACCGACGTCACCTACGTGTTCGACGAACCGACGACAGGCCTACACCCCCACGACATCGAGAACATGAACCAGCTCCTTCTGCAGTTGCGAGACAAGGGGAACACGGTTCTGGTCGTCGAGCACAAGCCGGAAACCATCGTCATCGCGGACCACATCGTCGACATCGGCCCCGGCGCCGGGACCAACGGCGGTCAGATCTGCTTCGAGGGGTCAGTCGACGACCTCCGCACGAGCGACACCGTCACCGGCCACCACTTCGACGACCGTGCGGCGGTGAAAGATTCGGTACGCGAGTACTCCGAGGTCATCGAGATCCGCGGTGCGGACTCGCACAACTTGCAGAGCGTCGACGTCGACGTGCCCCTGGGCATCCTCGTCGTCGTGACCGGCGTAGCCGGCTCCGGCAAGAGTTCACTGATACACGGCTCGCTCGGCGAACTCGACGACGTCGTCTCGGTCGACCAAGGTGCCATCCGCGGGTCCCGTCGCAGCAATCCTGCGACGTACACCGGCCTGCTCGAGCCGATCCGCAAAGCGTTCGCGAAGGAGAACGGCGTCAAACCTGCTCTGTTCTCGGCTAATTCGGAGGGTGCGTGCCAGGTCTGCAACGGTAACGGCGTCATCTACTCGGATCTCGCGATGATGGCGGGCGTCGCCACGATGTGCGAGGAGTGCGAAGGAAAGCGGTTCCAGGCGTCGGTGCTCGAATATCACCTCGGCGGTAAGAACATCAGCGAAGTGCTCGCCATGTCCGTGGCGCAGGCCGAGGACTTCTTCGGCAACGAGGTGAAACTGCTTGCTGCTCACAAGATTCTGGTCCGGCTCGCCGACGTCGGCCTGGGTTACATCAAGCTCGGCCAGCCCCTGACGACCCTGTCCGGCGGCGAACGTCAACGCCTCAAGCTGGCCGTTCACATGGCTGACAAGGGCGGGATCTACGTCCTCGACGAGCCGACCACAGGACTACACCTCGCCGACGTCGAGCAATTGCTCGGACTGCTCGATCGCCTGGTCGAGTCCGGAAAATCCGTCATCGTCATCGAACATCACCAGGCCGTGATGGCCCACGCCGACTGGATAATCGATCTCGGGCCCGGTGCAGGCCACGACGGCGGGCGCGTCGTTTTCGAGGGAACTCCGGCTGATCTCGTCGCCGACGGTTCGACGCTCACCGGGCAGCACCTGGCTGCCTACGTGGGGAGCTGACGGCACGCCCGGTTTCGGGGCAGAATCGAGCGCATGACGACACTGCTGTTCGTGCACGGCGCCGGTGGTTTCACGGAGGACAGATCGCTGGCCGACGCAATTGCGGGGGCGTCGGGTGTCGACGTGGACATGCCCGAGTTCTCCGACGAGGACATGTCTTTCGAAGCGTGGGCGCGTCCACTGCGAGTTCGATTGGAATCGTTGGACCCGTCCGACATCCTCGTGGCGCACTCGTTCGGTGCGTCCGTATTACTACGCGTCCTCGCGGAGCGGCAGTGGGGCTTCCATGAGCCGGCCACCCTGCTGGCCATGCCGGATTGGGGGGCCGGCGGGTGGGACGTTCCCGAATACGCGTTCGACGGACCCGAGCCCACTACCTCTCTGGCACTTCATCATTGCCGCGACGACGAGGTAGTCCCGTTCGAGCACCTGGCGTCGAACGCGGCGTTGTTGCCGTCCGCTCGCATCGTGCAGCACCCGTCGGGCGGTCACCAGTTCCACGGAGCGAATTGGCATACAATGCGATTCGAACATATGTTCGACAATTAGTGGTTTTCAGGTTATGATGGAGCCATGCTTTTGGGGGAGAGCGTCGACGATGTAGCCGGGGACCTTCGGGTCGACACGGCGCGTGGTGTGTTGCCGATCGAGGACCCTGCGTTGCGTGCTGCGGTGGAGGAGATGGAGTCCGCGTGGGGTGCGGTTGCGGAGGCGTCGTTGGATGGTCGGGTTGTCGGTGATGCGGATCGGCGTGCGGTGTTGGTGCGGATGGAGTCGGTGTCGCGGGCGATGTACGGGACGTCGCACACGTGGTTGACGGAGTTGGTGGACGGTGACGGGTTGGCGGTGCTGCCGGAGCGGTCGAATCCGTCGCGGTTGGCGTGTTTGTTGCGGATCGATTCCGCAGTCGCGGGTAGACGCATCAAGATCGCGGGGAAATTGGCGCGGCGGCGGTCGTTGACCGGGGAGCAGCTCGATGCGTTGTTGCCGGTGACTGCGCGAGCGCAGTGCGAGGGTCATCTCGATGCTGCGCATGTGCGGGTGATCGAGAAGTTCTTCGACACCCTGCCCGCCGGGATCGATCACGAGTCGTTGGTGCAGTCGGAGATCATGTTGGTGGACTTGGCGAAACAGGTCTCGCCGGAGCAGTTGACGGTCGCGGCGCACCGGTTGACGGCGTTGTTGGATCCGGATGGGGAACTGCGGGACAAGAAGGACATCGCGAGGAAATGCTTTGTTCGGCTCGGGCCGCAGGAGGTCGACGGGACCTCGAAGATGGCCGGTGTCATAGACGCTGAGTTCCGTGCCTATCTGGAGCCGGTTCTCGCCAAACTCGCCCGCAAGGGAGTGCTGAACCCCGACGAACCCAAACCCGTCCACGACACCGACCTGAGCACCGCCTACCCCGGCACCACCCCCGACGGCACCGACAGCGCCGACGGTGATGGGCAGAACGAACCGAACCCGGACGGTGACGGCGCGGACGAGCAGGAGTGCGATGCCACGAGTTTCGGTACGGCGGGATCAGGTGATCCTGGGGCGGGTACTGCTGCTGGGTCGGGTACGGCTTCTGCTGGGGCGGGTACTGCTGCTGCCGGGTCGGGTACGGCTTCTGCTGGGACGGGTACTGCTGCTGCCGGGTCGGGTACGGCTTCTGCTGGGACGGGTACTGCTTCTACGGGGTCGCCGGGTCCGCTGACGCTGTTCGGTCCCGAGGAGACTGCTGCTGGCGCGGAGTTGGAGGCGCGCGCCGGCCGGGACGTACGTACCCAGGGCCAACGCAACCACGATGCCGTCAAAGCGGTGTTCCGTCAGACCCTCGCAGCCGGCACCCTCGGAACCCATCGCGGACTACCGGTCACCGCGGTGGTTTCGATGTCCGCCTCCGATCTGGCCACCGCGTCCGGGCATGCCGTCACCGGCACCGGATCGCTGGTCTCGATTCGCGACGCCATCCGCATGGCCGCACACGCCCACCATTACCTCGCGGTCTTCGACGACGACGGACGCGCCCTCTACCTCGGGCGCGGGAAACGGCTCGCCTCGGCCGATCAACGGATCGTCCTCATCGCACGCGACCGCGGCTGCAGTTTCCCCAATTGCACGCGCCCCGCCACCTGGAGCCAGGTCCACCACATCGACGAATGGGCCGATGGCGGCAACACCGACATCGACGACCTGACCTTCGGGTGCGACTGCCACCACCCCCTCGTCGGCGACGGACCGAATCAATGGGCGACCACCACCACCGGACCCGATCATCCCCAACCCGGCCGCACCGCCTGGCATCCACCAGAATCCGTCGACCCCCGACGCAACGGGCTCGTCAACCACTACCACCACCCGCAGGAATACCTCTACCCATCAGACGATCCCGACCCCGAGACCCGGACCGTATAGCCCCGGACCCCCGGCACCATCGAATCGAACACCCACCCGTGAGAAGCACAACCACCACCTGTGCCGCTCACACCCACGCCTGCAACAACCCGTGCCTGAGCGTCGAGAGCGCCGCGCCACGACCATCGGGCCCCCGGGCGAATCCCCCGCAAACGGATGAGTGTCCCCAATACGACGATGCCGCGTTACCATTCCGGGGATGGGGGAGATCGAGGATCCGAGGCAGCGTTTGGCGCGTCTGGTGATCGAGCGTGTCACGGTCGAGGGCGGAGCTGGGGCTCGGCTGGATTCGTCGGCATTCGCGGTGAGGTACGACGAGGCGTCGGTCCTACCGCTCGACAATTTGTTCCACGACACCGCGGGAGCGTCGGATCTGGCGCTGGAGTCGCATGTCGCGCATTTCGTATCGACGACGATGTCGTCGAACTTCTGGCCCGGTGACTGGCACGAGGCGCTACCGAGGCTGCGTCCGGTGTTGAAACCGTCGACGTACACGTTGGGCTCACCGTCGGGTTTGCTGTTGTCGCGGCGCGTGTTCCCGTTGGTCGACGAGCTCGTCGCGGTGGACATGCCATCCCACAGCTCGATCGTGTCGTGGGACACGATCGAGACATGGGGTGTGGATCCGTCCACGGTGTTCGCCGCGGCCCGGTCGAATCTGGCCACCGTCACCCAGCATGCCGACCCCACGAAGGGCCGCGCCACTCAAAGGTTGGTCGACCGCGGCGGGCAGTACTACACGTCGTGGCTGTTGGATTCGGGGTGGCTCGAGTCGCACAGGTCGCGGTTCGGTTGTGCACCAGTGGCGTTCGTCCCCACGGTGGACACGCTCTACGTCGTGCCCAGCGACGACGAGGACCTGCTGGCCAAGCATTTCCGTCTGGCCGAGGAGCAGTATCTGCACACGTCGCGGTTCCTGTCTCCGCAGGCGTACACCGTCGACGACTCGGGTGCTGTGGTGACGCTCGACGTCACGGCGCCGGACAATCCCGGCAGCGCACGGGCCCGTTGCGTGCACATCTCAAAAGAATATGCAGCACAGTCGGACTGGCTACAGCGTCAGTACGAGCTGGATCGTGTGCACTCCGAGATCGGCACGGTCACCGTCAAGTCGACTCCGTTCGGTCCCCGTACGGTCACCATCTGGGCCGACGAGGTGGACTGCACGTTGCCGGAGACCGACCTCGTGGCGTTCTGCCGCGAGGGCGTCGAGCCGTTCTTCGTCCAGTTCGCCGACGTGGCGTCCATCAGTGGTGTCCAACCGATGGCAGGCCTGGACCCGGCTCGCTATCGCGTTCCCGCCTGGCCACCGCCGGACATCGTCGAACGGCTGCGCGCGCACAGCATCCTGGTGTGACCTACGAGGATCGGTCGAGCGTGTACTCGTTGATGACCACCCCGGATCGATACGGCGTGCTGGCGACGAGATTCAAGTCCGCAACCGAATAGTCGCGGTCGGCGAAGAGCCGCTTGCCCGATCCCAGCAGAATCGGGTTGATCTTGAGGATGATCCGGTCGATCTCGTCGACGAGTGCGGACGCGAAGACCCCTCCACCGGCCAACCAGATGTCCGATCTGCTCTGCTGCTTCAGCTCCCGCGCAAGGGCAACCGGATCCTCGTCAGTCACGGTCACCTCCGGCACCGCATCGTCGGCGGTGTGGTTGCGAGAGAACACGTACTGCTTCAGATGCTCGTACGGTCCGCCGCGCCGGTGTTCACCCTCGGCCGCATAGGTTCCCCATCCCATCATCACCGTGTCGAACCTCGTCAGAGGCGGCGTCAGTCCGGTGGCGCGAAGGCCGAGCGTCGGGATCGTGTCGGTGTACTCGCGCAGGATCATGTCGATGTGATCGCCCGTCTGGGGGAAAGCATCGAACGTGTCGTCCGGGGCGGCGATGAAGCCGTCGAGGCTGGCGGCTACGTAATAGACCAGTTCACGCATGAGAATCTCCAATCACGACGGATGTAGTGGTTCGAATCAGAGAGTACGACACCTGTCGTGGTTGCGCTAGTCTTTTTCCATGGCTCGCAATTCGCAACGCAGATCCGATCTCGCCGACGCCGGCATTTCGATCCTGGCCGCCGAAGGCGCACGCGGACTCACCCACCGTGCCATCGATGTGCAGGCAGGAGTACCGAAAGGCACCACGTCGAACTATTTCAAGACGCGCGAAGATGTCATCGCCGGATTGATCGAGCGCATCGGCGAACGGCTCGCCCCGGATCCCGACGTGCATGCCCCGCTCGCCGCCAAAGCTCCGAGCGCGGAACTGTTCGCTGAGTACACCCGCGACATCGTCGCGCGGCTCCTGACCAACCGAGAAGTGACGCTGGCGTTGTTCGAACTGCGACTCGAGGCGTCGAGACGGCCGGAGATCGGCGCCGTTCTCGGCACGTGGCAACGGTCGAACTTCCGCGGCGACGTCGAATTCAACCTTGCCGCGGGACTTCCCGGCGGCGCCAAGGAGATCGCGTTGTTCCACTACGCGATAGACGGTCTCCTGTTCGACCGACTGACCTACCCGATCGACCCGGAGACCTCGACCGACGACATCGTCGACGATTTGGTGAACGGCCTGCTCAGGTGAACTCGACTCCCTGCGCGAGAGGCAGCTCGTTGGAGTAGTTCACGGTGTTGGTTGCCCGTCGCATGTAGGACTTCCAGGCGTCCGAACCGGATTCGCGTCCGCCACCGGTTTCCTTCTCGCCGCCGAACGCGCCGCCGATCTCCGCTCCCGACGGTCCGATGTTGACGTTGGCGATGCCGCAGTCGGATCCGGCGGCGGACAGGAACCGCTCGGCCTCACGCAGATCCGTCGTGAAGATCGACGACGAAAGACCCTGTGGCACATCGTTGTGCAGCGCGATGGCCTCGTCGAGCGTCTCGTAGGTGAGAACGTACAGAATCGGCGCGAACGTCTCGTGACGCACGATGTCCGTCTGCGCAGGCATCGTCACCACCGTCGGCTGGACGTAGTAGGCGTACTCGCCGAAGATGTCGACGCGCGAACCGCCTGCCTTCACGACACCACCAGCGCCGACGGCAGCGTCGAGCGCTTTCTGGAAGCCGGCGAAGGCCGGCGCGTCGATCAGCGGCCCGACGAGCGTGTCGGCGTCCAGGGGCGACCCGATGGCCAGCGATTCGTACGCCTTCGCAATCCGCCCGACCAGCTCGTCGGCGATGGAGGAATGCACGATCAGTCGTCGCAGAGACGTACACCGTTGCCCTGCGGTACCCGCCGCGGAGAACACGATCCCGCGGGTCGTCAGGTCCAGATCGGCGGACGGGGTCACGATGGCGGCGTTGTTGCCACCGAGTTCGAGCAGTACGCGTCCGAACCTCTCCGCGACGCGGGGCGCCACGGCTCGGCCCATGCGCGTGGACCCGGTCGCGGACAGGAGAGCCACGCGGGAATCGTCGACGAGCGCCTCACCGGCCACTCGGTCGCCGATGACCAACTGCGCAACGAGGGGATCGACGTCCGCGTTGGCGGCGGCACGCTCGAACAGCGCTTGAACAGCGAGCGCGGTCAGGGGCGTCTTCTCCGACGGCTTCCACACGACGGTGTCGCCGGCGACCAAGGCGAGGACGGTGTTCCACGACCAGACTGCGACAGGAAAGTTGAAGGCAGTGACGACTCCGACGACGCCGAGCGGATGCCACTGCTCCATCATGCGATGGCCCGGGCGCTCGGTTGCGATGGTGTTGCCGTAGAGCTGACGCGACAGCCCGACGCCGAAGTCGCAGATGTCGATCATCTCCTGGACCTCGCCCAGGCCCTCGGACAGAATCTTGCCCGCTTCGATGGAGACCAACTCGCCCAGATCGGCCTTGTACTCACGCAGTAATTCGCCGAGTTCGCGGATCAGTCCACCTCGAACCGGAGCGGGAACGGCGGACCACTCGGTGAACGAAGATTTCGCCACGGTGACGATGGCGTCGACATCCGCAGCGGTGGCCGCGGCGAGGGACGCGAGATTGCCCCCGGTGATCGGTGAACGTGCGACGACCGGCAGTTCCGACCTGGGCACGTCGAGGTCGGCGGTCACCCCCAGGCGTCCCAGGATTGCGCGGGTACGGACGCTCAGCTCGTCGTGCTTGACCGGGGAAGTCATCGCGAAAATCACCTTTCGTCGCCGTGGCAGCAACATTCAATCTAGCCGACGGGTCACAACACCGTAAAATTTACGGTGTTAGCCGTTTCTTTACGGAATATTGTCGGGTACGTTGGCGATCATGACGCAGGTATTGCACACCCCACATGCCTCCGGTTCCTTCGACGCATCGGACGTTCACGCCGCGATCGGCCGCCACATGCTCGCCGACGGCTTCGCGATGGTGCTGGACCTGACGGCTTCCCGCGGATCCACCCTCGTCGACGCGCGGGACGGCACCGAGTACCTGGATCTGTTCACCTTCTTCGCATCCAATGCTCTCGGCATGAATCACGCCAGGCTGACAGGCGATGCGCAGTTCCGAGCCGATTTGCTCGAGGCCGCGATGAACAAGCCGAGCAACTCCGACATCTACTCGATTCCGATGGCTCGGTTCGTCGACACGTTCGCACGGGTGCTGGGCGATCCGCGGCTACCTCATCTGTTCTTCGTCGAAGGTGGTGCACTCGCCGTCGAGAACGCGCTGAAGGTCGCGTTCGACTGGAAGAGCCGCTGGAACGAAGCGCACGGGTTGGACGCCGGCCTCAACCCCAACAGTCGCTCCGCAGGCTCCGCTCCCGCGCTGGGTACGCAGGTACTGCACCTCGAGCACGCATTCCACGGACGATCCGGCTACACGATGTCGCTGACGAACACCGACCCCAACAAGGTGTCCCGCTTCCCCAAGTTCGACTGGCCCCGCATCCCGTCGCCGTACATTCGGACCGGCGCGGACATGGACGCACTGGAGGACGACGCCCTGGCCGCGGCACGCCTCGCGTTCGAAGCCAACCCGCACGATATTGCCTGTGCCATCGTCGAACCCATTCAGGGCGAGGGCGGCGACAACCACTTCCGGCCACGGTTCCTGCAGAAGCTGCGGCAGCTGTGCCACGAACACGACGCGCTGTTCGTCGTCGACGAAGTGCAAACGGGCGCTGGAATGACGGGAACCGCCTGGGCTTTCCAGCAGCTCGGCGTCGTACCCGACGTGGTGGCCTTCGGGAAGAAGGTCCAGGTGTGCGGAGTCATGGCAGGCGGCCGCGTCGACGACGTCCCGAACAACGTCTTCGAGGTCTCGTCGCGCATCAACTCCACGTGGGGTGGCAATCTCACCGACATGGTGCGGGCTCGTCGCATTCTCGAGGTGATCGAGTCCGAGAACCTGATCGAGCGCGCCGGCACGCTCGGTGACCGCGTGCTGGGACGGATGCGGGACATCGCGTCGCGGCATGCCGTGGTGACCGAGGTACGCGGCCGCGGTCTGATGTGCGCCTTCACCCTCCCCGACGCCACCACCCGGGATCGTCTGATCGACGACCTCCGCGAGACCGAGCACGTCCTTGCTCTCGGATGTGGCGGAAGCTCGGTTCGGTTCCGGCCGGCACTGACGATCAGCGAAGCGGACCTGGACCGAGGACTCGACGCGGTGGAGCGGTGTGTGGCACGGCTTCAGGAACGCGGAAACTAGATGGGAGCGGTACTTTCAGCCGAGGTTCCGGTGGTCACGTAGCGGCCGACGGCCCAGGCTCGGTCGGCCGGGGGTACGACGGCGTCCACGATCCTGCCGTCCTGGTAGTAGCTCCGGTGGTCGATCAAGCCGGAGTCGACGGCATCCTGCCATGCAGCGGTCGGGCCTTCACCGAACCAGAGCCACGGGGTGATGTCGTCCATGACGACGACGGTGTCCGTGGTGCTGAACGCGCGCGCGTCCGCCAGGTCCGCACGCGCTCCGTCCAGCGAATGGTCACCGTCGACGAACACGACGTCGAAGCGCACGTCGGGATTCGTGCGGGCGTACTCGGTGACGGTGGAGTGCGAATTTCCCCGGATCAAGGTGTGTCGGCCCGGGAACAGTTCGTCGATGTGAGCTTTGGCGGCATCGCTGTACTCGTATTCGGCCAGATCGAACGACACGACCGTGACCGTCGGCGACGCGGACAGAAAGGCCCACGTCGAAAAGCCTGCGTTGAAGCCGATCTCGCAGATCAACTCCACGCCGTCGTCGGCCGCCAATGAACTCAGATAGGCAAGCTCCGCCTCATCGGCGCCGTACTCGAACGGCTGGCCTGCAGTGACGGTGCGTCTCACCATCGCCTCGAGCTCACTCAACCCCACGTGGACCTCCGTCTCGATTCGTTTCTCGCCACTTCACTACCCCCATCACCGCCAACCGAACCCCCCGCTCCACTCCTGACGTCAGGGTGATCGAAACCGTTCGCATTCATCGGATCTACCTCTAGTCTGACCGGGTGACCGATCGTGCGGTACCTGCAGGCAGCGCTGCTGCGGGTGTTGTTGCAGGGTACGGCGCAGGCAGTATCGGCACCGGTGGGTTCGCTGCTCTTCCGGGCCTCGTGTTGGCGTACTACCTGACGGACACCCTCGGCGTGGCTGCCGGGCTCGCGTCGCTCGTCATCCTGATTCCGAAGATCTGGGATGTGCTGCTCGGCCCACTCGTCGGAGCGCTCAGCGATACACGCTCGGCGCGCACCGGATCTCGAACGCCGGAAATGGTTGTCGGCGCGCTGGCCATGCCCGTGCTGTTCGTGCTGACGTTCGCGCCTCCGATCGGCCCTGCTGCGCTGTGGGTGTTCGTGTTCTTCCTGCTCGCCGCAACGGCATACAGCTTCTTCCAAGTGCCGTACATTGCGCTGCCCACCGAGCTGTACACCGACGCGAAAGATCGGACCCGCCTCATCACCGTGCGCATCGCGGTGCTCGCCGCCGCGATCCTTCTGGTCGGCGGAGGAGGACCCGCGGTTCGCGATGCTGCGGGCGGTGGCCCCACCGGATACCTCGTCATGGCGATCGCGGCGGCGACGGTCATGGGCGTCGGCATGCTGCTGACGGTGTGGGGCACGAGAGGGAAATCGGTGAGTCGGGCCGATCCGTCGGACGGGACGGTGTGGGCGCAGTACCGCGAAGGCCTCGGCGCAGTGCGTTCCACACGGTCGTTTCGGATCTTGCTGATCACCTTCGTCGTTCAGGCACTTGCGGTCGCAATCCTGCTCGCAGGTGTGCAGTATCTCGCCACCTACGTCCTGGGCGACGAAGCCGCGCTGACGCTGCTGTTCGCTGCCGTCGTCGGACCCGCTCTTCTGGTGATGCCGGTGTGGTATCGCTTCGGTTTGAAGTACAGCAGGACGGTCGGATTCGTTGCGGCGTCGATGGTCTTCGCGCTCGGCAGCGTGTCGTTCGTCATCGCGTTGTGGACGCCCGGCCCGTGGGTGTTCGCGTCGGCAGCCGCCTGCGGCATCGGATACGCAGGGATGCAGGCCTTTCCACTTTCCCTGCTGCCGGACACCATCGAGGACGACGCCGCCCGCTTCGGCCGATCACGAGCAGGCGCACTCAGCGGCGTGTGGACTGCCTGCGAGACAGGGGCGGGAGCCGTCGGTCCTGCGGTTTTCCTGCTGATCCTCGCCTCGGTCGGGTTCCGGTCCAGCACGACGGATAACGTCGTGTCCCAACCGGATTCGGTGGTTCCCGGCATCGTCGTGGGATGCTCGATGGTTCCTGCCACGTTGGTGATACTGAGTGTCTTTCTGCTGAAGCAGTTTCGAATATCCGAGCCGAGCCGGCATCGTGGCCGAATCGACGAAAGGACCACATGAGAGCGTCGAACATGAAGGCCGTGCTGGCGCGCCTGCGGGAGCTGCGCACCGCCGACGCACCGACCCACGGCGGCCGTGTCCTGTCCTACGTCTACGACAGTGGTGTCGCCGAACTCGACGAGCTCGCCGCTGCGGCCATGCGTGAGGTCCAATCCGTCAACGGCCTCGATCCGACGGTGTTTCCCTCGGTTGCCACGATCGAGCGGGAACTCGTCGATTTCGGGCGTTCGATCTTCCACGGAGGCGAGGACGTCGTCGGCAACGTCACGACCGGCGGCACCGAAAGCTGCATCCTGGCGGTCCTCGGAGCACGTGATGCGGCAGGTAAGCACGGCGGCTCCATCGTCCACCCGACGACGGCACATGCCGCCTTCCGCAAGGCCGCGCACCTACTCGGTGTGGAATCCATTGTCGTACCGGTCGATCCGGTCTCGGGCGTGCCGGATCCAGGACGCATCGCCGACGCCATCCGCGACGACACGATTCTCGTCGTCGCATCGGCTCCCAGTTACCCGTTCGCGACGATGGACCCCGTCGCGGACATCGCTGCCATCGCGGCAGCGCGCGGGGTGGCCGTTCACGTCGACGCCTGTATCGGCGGTCTGGCACTGCCCTGGTGGGGCGACGTGCCTGCCTGGGACTTCGGAGTGCCCGGCGTCACGAGCATCTCGGCGGACCTGCACAAGTACGGCTACTCCCCCAAAGGTGCATCGCTGTTGCTGGTGCGCGGCCGAGATCGCCACCGCCACCAGTACTTCGGGCTCACGGACTGGCCAGGATATCCCGTCGTCAACCCGACGTTGCTCGGTTCCAGATCGGTCGGGGCGATGACGGCGGCATGGGCGATAGTCACCGCACTCGGCGTCGACGGATTCGCCGACCTCACCGACCGAATGCACGATTCCACAACGGCACTCGTCGCCGCGATCCGCGCCATCGACGGCCTACGCGTCGTCGGCGACCCCGTCGGGCCGCTGTTCGCAGTGGCCAAGGATTCCGCAGACGGGCCGCAGGCTGCCGTCGATCCGCATGTGTGGCTCGGCGCCGTCGGCAAGCGTGGTTTCTCGCTGCAGGCACAGCCGTCGTTGACGCAATCCGACGGAACGGTGCTGCCGCGCACCACTCATCTGACCGTCACACCCGCGACAGTGTCCGTGCAGGGCGAGTTGGTCGCAGCTCTCGTAGCTGCCGCCGACGACGTGCGTGGTCAGGCCGCAGCGGAGCCGCCGCCCGCACTGGCCGAGCTCGCCCGACTGTTCCGCGACGGCGTGCTCACCTCCGAACAGGCATCGGCACTGTCGTCCGACGAGGTGTACGGCGCACTCCAAGCGGCAGGCGTGACCGGGAGCGGGGACCTTGACATGGCGTCGGTACTTGCAGGCGTCGAACAGTTGCCCCGCGACGTGAGCGCCGCGATGCTGATCGAATTTCTGGCACGAGTGATCGAAAAGTAGGGGTGGACATGCGTATTCGGCTTGCACTGGCGGCGCGGTCGGTACTGGCAGCGGGACTTGTACTGGCAGCCGGTGCTGTACCGGCCCAGGCTGCACCGGACTTCTACGCCGAACCGGCGGAGATCCCCTCGGAACCGGGGACCGTTGTCGCTACCGAGCCGATCCCGTTCGTCGGGCAGACAGGTGCGCCCGCCCAGCGCGTGAAGTACACCTCCACCCTCGCCGACGGCACGCCCGTCGCGGTGACGGGCACGTACCTCGAACCGTCGGCCCCCTACCCGGCCGGCCCGACGCCGACCGTCGTCATCGGGCCGGGCACGCAGGGCCAAGGTGACCAGTGCGCGCCGTCGCGGCAGTTCCCGACCGGCG
Organism: Rhodococcus sp. 14-2470-1a; assembly: GCF_002259425.1. Lineage (NCBI taxonomy): Bacteria > Bacillati > Actinomycetota > Actinomycetes > Mycobacteriales > Nocardiaceae > Rhodococcus > Rhodococcus sp. 14-2470-1a. Next base: position 5,382 of record NZ_NPFZ01000027.1, on the reverse strand, counting down.
GCCAATACGACCCGAAGACCGGGAGCACCTCCATCAACTACGAAGGCGCCTTCGCCGTCGCATTCCTGACACAGGGCATCCGCGTGTTCGTCACCGACTACATCGGCCTCGGCACACCGGGCATCCACACCTACGTCAACCGCGTCGAGCAAGGGCACGCCATGATCGACGCCGCCCGCGCCGCCACGACACTGGGCGACGATGACCATGCAGGACCGGTCGCATTCTGGGGGCACTCCCAGGGCGGCGGTGCCGCGGCATCGGCGGCCGAACTGGTAGGTGACTACGCGCCGGAACTGAACGTGGCCGGCACCTACGCGAGTGCGCCTCCCGCCGACCTCGACGCCGTACTGCGGCACATCGACGGGACGGGACTGACTGCGGCAATCGGCTTTGCGATCAACGGTTTCGTCGCCCGCTATCCGGAACTGCAGTCCGTCGTCGACGAGGCGTCGAACGATCGAGGCAAGGAAGTACTGAGGCGCGTGTCGACGCAATGCCTCATCGAAGCTCGGCGCGAGTTCGGTGGCACCTCCACGGCGCAATGGACCAAGGACGGAAAGACACTGGCGGACTCGATCGGCGGCAACCCCGTCGTGCAGCGGGTCTTCGACGACCAGCGCATCGGAGACGGAACCCCGAGCGCTCCGGTTCTGGTCAACACCGCGCAGGCCGACGACTTCATCCCGACGGACCAAGCACGCCGACTCGTCACCGAATGGTGCTCTCGCGGCGCCGACGCATCGCTGTACGTCAACGAGCTCCCGCCCGTCCCAGGAGGCCTCGGGGTCAACCACCTCTCCCCCGCGGCGACGGACTTCGGCGTCGGGCTCGGCTGGATCAAGGATCGGTTCGCGGGAGTAGCGACCACTTCCCGCTGTGCAGAAATCTGAGCCGATAGTAAAGTTCCCTTCGCGAAAGACCGACCGGTCTCTACTTGGAGGGAAGTTCGATGCCGTACCTCGGCCTGATCATCATGATCCTGTGGGTGTTCTGCCTGATCGACGTCATCACCGCCGACGAAGGCGGTGTACGGCACCTTCCCAAGATGATGTGGCTGCTGTTCGTCATCTTCATCCCGCTCGCCGGATCGATCGTGTGGCTCCTCGTGGGACGGCCCGTCGACGGCGGAATCTGGGGCGGAGCGGGCGGCGGAAGTTCAGCCCGCCGCAGCAACTCGGCGTATCCGGAATACGACACGCGGCCCGGCCGGGCAACCGGAACCACGGCCGAGGCCGACGAGGAATTTCTGCGTCAGTGCCGTGCCCGCGCCGAGGAACAGCGTCGTAAAGCTCGCGGCGACGGCGCCTGACGGCGGGGATCAGCGAACAGCTCTCGAGACCAACGGTTTGTATGTCACCTGCGGATACGTGCCCGTCTCGTCCAATTCCACCGACGCTCGCACGTGGTAGACCTCCTGCACCAAATCCTGGGTGATGACGTCCGACGGCCTGCCCACGGCCACGACTTTTCCCGCTTGCAACACCACGATGCGATCGCAGAACATCGACGCCAGATTCAAATCGTGCAATGCGATGAAACTGGTCAACGGCAGGCCCGAAATCAACGCCAGGATGTCGAGTTGGTGCTGGATGTCGAGGTGATTGGTGGGCTCGTCGAGGAGCAGTTCCGTCGGTTCTTGCGCCAACGCACGGGCGATCTGCGTGCGCTGACGCTCACCGCCGGACAGGGTGTGCCACAGCCGATTCGCCTTCGACGTCATTCCCGTGTCCGTCAGGGCCTTGTCCACGGCGACGTCGTCGGCTGCCGAATCTCCGCCCAGCAAACCGTGGTGCGGGATCCGACCGAGTCGAACCACGTCGCGCACCGCGATGTCCACCTCGGTGTCCGAATGCTGATCCACCATCGCCACGCGTCGAGCGATCTGCTTGCGCCGCATCGACGCCATCGGCGCGCCGTCGAGCGTGACGTCACCGGAATCGGGTGAGACGATTCCCGCCAGAATCCGCAGCAGCGACGACTTACCTGACCCGTTCGGTCCGATCAGCCCGACGGTCTCCCCCGGATGCGGATCGAAATCCACTCCGTCGAGGATCTGGTTGTGGCCGCGAGACCACCGCACGGATGCGGCCTCGATAGTCATCTCGTCCTCCGCATTCTGAAGAGAATCACCGCGAACGCAGGCACGCCGATCAGCGCGGTCACCACGCCCACCGGAATTTCCTGTGGCTGGAACACCGTGCGGGCGATCGCGTCGACCCACACCATGAAGATCGCGCCGACGAGCACCGTCGTCGGCAACAGGCGACGATGCCGGGCGCCGACCAGGAACCGCGCCGCGTGCGGCAGAACCAACCCGACGAATCCGATCGCTCCGGCAGCACTGACCAACGTCGCGGTGATTAACGCGGTGATGACCAACAGCACGATCCGAATCCACTTGACGGACACTCCCAGCGATGCCGCGGCGTCGTTACCGAAGGTGAACGCGTCGAGCGCCGACGAATACAGCAGGCACACGACGATGCCGACGGCACAGACGATTCCGCACATCATCACATCGCCCCAGTCGGCGCCACCGAGAGATCCGAGCAGCCAGAACAGAACCCCTCGTGTCTGTTCTGCGTCGGCCGACGAGATGACGATGAACGACGTCAACGCCGAGAACAACTGCGTCCCAGCCACTCCGGCGAGCACTACCCGATCGGTGCCTCCCCCGGCACCGGCGGCGAGCAACATCACCAGCAGAAACGAGAACACCGCTCCGACGAACGCGCCCGTCGACAGCGAATACATACCGCTGCCGATCCCGAGGACCGCGACCAGCACCGCGCCCGTCGACGCACCGGACGAGATGCCGAGCACGAACGGATCGGCCAACGGGTTACGCAGCAGGGACTGCATGATCGCGCCGCACAGAGCCAGACCGGCGCCGCACACCGCTGCCAGCAGCGTTCGCGGAAGCCGAAGCTCCCACACGATCCCATCCTTGATCCGGCTCACGCCGGAGCTTCCGAACCCCATGTGCTCGAACGTGATTCGGTAGACATCGGCCACCGACAGATCCGCCGGACCGATCGTGATCGCAACTGCGATCGACAGCACCAGGACGACGGAGCCGATCAGCAGCAGCGGAAGCAGAAAGCTCCGTACCGACGGCTCCGCCTTCCGCACCGATGGCTCCGCCTGGGGCACGGTCAATTCGCCAGGCCCCAGCCCTGCAGTGCAGCAGCGACCTTCTCGACGCCGTCGACGGTCCTGATCGACGGATTCAGATCCGCCCCGTTCACGACGATGTAGCGCTTGTGGGTCACCGCAGGAAGGCGCTGAGTCACCGGATTGCTCTCCAGGAACTCGATCTTGGAATCCAACCCGTCACCGGCCAGCGACCGGCGGCTCAGATCGGCCAGCACGAACGCCGTCGGGTTGCGGTCCGCCACCGACTCCCAGCTGACCTGCGGCCACTCGTCGGTGGTGTCCGAGTAGATGTTCTCCGCGCCCACCGAATTGGTGATGATGCCCGACGACCCGCAGCACCCCGCCATGTACGGCGTCGCAGTATCGGCGAACCAGTAGACCAACGAGGTGCCCGACGCATTCACCGTGCCCGACGCCTTCTCGAACCGCTCCTGCAGTTCGGCGACGAACTCCTCACCGCGCTCGGACACGTCGAAAATGGCCGCGAGATCACGAACCTCCTGGTAGACGGACTCGATCTCCAACGGCTGAGTACGAGCACCGTCCGAATTGACGCTCTCGTCGGTCTTGCCGTTGCAGTCCGTCGGCGACAGGTAGTTGGGCACACCGAGCTGCTCGAGCTGACCACGCTCCGCCACCCCGCCAGGCCCGAGGGTCCCGCCGAACGACGCCGACACGAAATCCGGCTCGGCGTCGAGCACCACCTCCAACGACGGCTTGTTGTCCGCCAAACGCGGAACACGCTCGTTGTCCGCCGCCAGGTTCTCCCGCACCGGATCCGTCCACGTCGCCGACCCGACCATCCGATCCGCCAAACCGAGACTCAACAGAATCTCCGTCGACCCCTGATTCAGCGACACCGCTCGCTGCGGAGGCGCATCGATCACCACCTCCTGACCGCAGTTCTCGATAGTCAACGGAAAATTGCCGGACGATTCCTGCACCGCCTCCGACTCGGAACCGGAAGAACAAGCAGACAGAACAAGAGCTGCTGACAGCACAGCAACACCGAAGGGAACACGAATAGCCATGAGGTGGCGCAAACTTCCTACTAGGGGCCCTGTTCGCGGAGCCGCGGGACATACGCTGCAACAGGCAAGCGATCGGACTCCCACACTCGTGGTCACCGTTGCGCGTCAGTCCCGGATTCACACCGGATTCCCTCGCCCATCACACAGACCACCACACCGGTAATCCTGGGCTTACTTTAACCCCTCTTGACGTTTCCCCTCGACCCGGTCGTTCAGCTCTCGCCCCTGTTCATGGACCGAACGTGGCCCCTGTTCCCGGAGCGAACGTGATGTTCGGTCAGTCAGACTGACCGGAATCCGCGTTCGCTCCTACAGAAGGCATGATGGGGGCCGTGGATTTGTCCGTCGGCCGCCCGATTTCCGACGCCGAAGCCACATCGCGGTGGGCCGCCTGGTCACCCGTCGATGTGGCGGAACGACTGGCAACCGTTCGAGCACCGTGGTGCATCACCGCGGGATGGGCGCTCGAGCTGTTCACCGACGACGCGGCTCGCGATCACAGCGACGTGGAGATCGGTGTTCCGGCACATCGGTTCGGCGAGATATCTCCGGCGCTCGACGGTTACGAGTGGGATGTCGTCGGGGACGGGCGGTTGTGGCCGTATCCCGACCATTTGGACAGGCACTTCCAGACGTGGCTGCGCGACGACGCCGGCACCTATCGGCTGGACGTCTTTCGCGAACCACACGCCGGGGACCACTGGGTGTACCGACGTAACTCGGCGATCTCCCTGCCGTACGACGTCATGATCCGGCGCACCACGGACGGCGTCCCCTATTCCACACCCGAAGTGGTGTTGCTGTTCAAAGCCAAACACTGTCGGGCAAAGGACGAACTGGACTTCCGTCGCGTCCTCCCCCATCTCGACCAGGCAATGCGCGCACGTCTGCAGTCCTGGCTTCGACTCGTCCACCCCGGACACCATTGGATCGGAGTACTCGACGCCGCACCGTGAACCGAACGTGGCCCCTGTTCGTGAACCGAACGTGGCGTTCGGTCACTTGGGGCGGGCTCAACCGGTGGATGCGCCACAGCTCCTGATCAGGGAGTAGGTGGTGTGTCGTGGGTGGACGACCACGCAAGTCAGAGGAGGTACGCGATAGCTTCTATGCCATGGTCGACTCTGGGGTGTCGGTATCGAGGGCGAGCGCTGCACATGGCGTGGGCCGCAGGTCTGGTTATCGGTGGTTG
>NZ_NPFZ01000034.1:0-220679 GCF_002259425.1 Rhodococcus sp. 14-2470-1a | reverse complement strand
CTATCGCGTACTTCCTCTGACTTGCGTGGTCGTCCACCCACGACACACCACCTACTCCCTGATCAGGAGCGGTGGCGCATCCACCGGTTGAGCCCGCCCAGACTGACCGAACGGCACTTTCGCTCCGAAAATGGGGGGGACGGCACGTTCGGTTCTAGGTGTCCGGCGATTGCTGGTCGTCGGGGATGACCGGAACGGCGAGGGCGGGGAATACCGAGGACACGGCGAACGCCAGGGGGAAGCTGATGGCCGCGAGTGCGCCGAATGCGGGCGGAACCATGGACGCGGCGATGAATTGTCCGGTGTTCTGAGCGCCGAGAGCGCGTCCGCTCCAGTACGGGCCGGAGACTTCGGCGACTGCCGTGAACGCCAGGCCGTTCGGCGCGACGGTGACGACCGACGCGATCACCATCACCGCGATTGACACCGGGGAGTCGAACCAGTCGGTGACCGCCAGGACCACCATGGTCACCGTCGTGGACACGGCGACCCACCGGAGCGGTCGCATGCGGCTCCCGAGTGTGTCCGACAGTGCGCCGACGCCGATGCGTCCGAAGGCGCCGAGAATCTGCGTCAGGGTGACGAGGATGCCCGCGGATGCGGCGGACCACCCTCGGTCCGACATCAACCACACCAGAGCGTAGGTCCACACGACGTACTGAGGGACGACGAGTAGAACCGACGTCGAGTGGATGCGCCACAGTTGGCTGCTGGTGCGGTACGGGTTGGCCAGCAGACCTGCTCGTTCCGCGGCTGCGCGGTCGGGCCGCGGTGGGTCGATGATGCCTACGCAGGCGATTGCCGTGACGGCGCAGATGATCGCGGGTACGAGGAGAGCAGCACCGACGCCGTGATCGCGTGCGATCGGTGGGATGAGCAGTGCACCGATGGCGACGCCCAGTGGAACGGACATCTGCCGGATTCCCATTGCCAGTCCGCGCCGTGCCGGCGGGAACCAACCGACGACGACGCGCCCCGAGGCGCTGTTGGCGCTCGCGGCAGCCATTCCACCCAGGAGCAGGCACAGACCGAGAACGACTACCGACGTCGTGAACACGGCGGCGAAGCTGGCCGCCGCGGTGAGGGCAAGCCCGATGGCGAGCACCAGCTTTTCGCCGATCCTGTCCACGAGAACACCCCAGGCGATGAGTGTCAGCATGATTCCGACCGTCGGCATGGCCACGACGAGTCCGGCTGCGGCGAGGCTCAACCCGCGATCTTCGTGGAGCGACGGGATGAGAAATGCTGCGCCGTTGATGAATACAGCACCGGAGGTCTGAGCGAGCATTCCAAGTGCGAGCATGACCCATTTGCGGGCACCGGCGGTGTGTGTCGTGTCTTCGGTAGTCGTCATTCGCGTAGCCGTCTCACTGTGGTAAATCCCATCATGTGGAATTTTTGTCTTGCATCGTGAACTCGAAAGACGATGCTACACCTGCTGTCCGGTCGGGATCGGACGGGCGTGCCGAGGGCTCGAAGGTGGGTCGATAGACTTTCGACATGCGTCTCGGTCGAATTGCAAGTCCTGATGGTGTGGCATTCGTGAGTATCGAAGGGGAAGGTGACCAGCAGACGGCGAAGGAAATCGCCGAACATCCTTTCGGCACACCGACCTTCACCGGTCGTTCGTGGCCCCTGGCCGATGTTCGTCTCCTGGCGCCGATTCTGGCGAGCAAGGTCATCGCCATCGGCAAGAACTACGCTGCCCACGCAGCCGAGATGGGTGGCCAGGCTCCGGAGTCTCCGGTCATCTTCATCAAGCCCAACACCTCCATCGTCGGGCCCGGCGCGCCGATCGTCCTGCCTCCGACATCCGACGAGGTGCACTACGAGGGCGAGCTCGCGGTGGTCATCGGTCGGCCGTGCAAGGACGTGCCGGCGGCGAAGGCTCTCGATGTGGTGCTCGGATACACCGTCGCGAACGACGTGTCGGCGCGCGATCACCAGCGCCAGGACGGTCAGTGGACGAGGGCCAAGGGCCACGACACGTTCTGCCCGCTCGGCCCGTGGATCGAGACGTCGCTCGACGCGTCGGACGTGGAGATCAAGACCGAGGTCGACGGCGAGGTGAAACAGCGCAGCCGGACGTCGCTGCTGCTGCACGACATTCCGAAGATCATCGAATGGGTCTCGGCAGTCATGACGTTGTTGCCGGGTGACGTGATCCTCACCGGCACTCCGGAGGGCGTCGGGCCGATCACGGCCGGCCAGTCCGTGTCGATCACGGTCGAGGGCATCGGAACTCTGACCAACCCCGTCGCAGCGAAGAACTAGAGAACCACACCACCGATCGAACGTGAGCGAGAACATGACCTCCACCGAAGTACGCGTCCGATTCTGCCCGTCGCCGACGGGCACGCCCCACGTCGGCCTGATTCGAACCGCGCTGTTCAACTGGGCGTACGCACGTCATCACGGTGGGAAGTTCGTCTTCCGGATCGAAGACACCGACGCGGCCCGCGATTCCGAGGAGTCCTACGCGGCAATCCTCGACGCACTGCGCTGGCTCGGTCTGAGCTGGGACGAGGGCCCCGAGGTGGGCGGTCCGTACGAGCCGTACCGTCAGTCGCAGCGCAGGGATCTGCATCTCGGCGTCGTGCAACAGTTGCTCGACGCCGGCGAGGCGTACGAGAGCTTCTCCACGCCCGAGGAAGTCGAGGCGCGGCACAAGGCGGCGGGCCGGGATCCGAAGCTGGGGTACGACAACTTCGACCGAGACCTCACCGCGGAGCAGAAGCAGGCTTTTCTCGACGAGGGGCGTAAACCTGTTGTGCGGCTTCGGATGCCGAGTCACGACCTGTCCTGGGTGGACCTCGTGCGCGGGGAAACCACCTTCAAGGCCGGTACCGTGCCTGACTTCGCGCTCACGCGCGGAAACGGAATCCCTTTGTACACCTTGGTCAATCCGGTCGACGACGCGTCGATGAAGATCACCCACGTGTTGCGCGGCGAGGATCTGCTGTCCTCGACGCCGCGTCAGCTGGCGTTGTACGAGGCGTTGGTCCGCATCGGGGTAGCGGAGAAGGCGCCCGAGTTCGGTCACCTACCGTTCGTGATGGGGCAGGGCAACAAGAAACTGTCCAAGCGCGATCCCGAGTCGAACCTGTTCATTCATCGCGACCGCGGATTCCTGCCCGAGGGCCTGCTCAACTACCTCGCCCTGCTCGGTTGGGGCATCTCCGACGACCACGACGTGTTCTCGCTGGACGAGATGGTGGCCGCGTTCGACATCTCGAAGGTCAATTCCAACCCGGCCCGATTCGACCAGAAGAAGGCCGACGCGATCAACGCCGAGCACATTCGGCTGTTGGAGCCTGCCGATTTCGCGGCGCGGCTCCGCGCGTTCCTCACCGAGCAGGGGCACCTGCCCGCCGAGATCGACGAGGCGCAGTTCGCCGTCGCGGCGGACCTCGTGCAGACCCGAATCGTCGTGTTGTCGGATGCGTGGGGATTGCTGAAGTTCCTCTACGTTGCCGACGCCGATTTCGACATCGACCCCGCGGCTGCCGCGAAGAACCTCGCCGCCGACGCCGGTCCGGTGCTCGATGCGACGATCGCAGCGTTGACGGCCCTGCCGGAATGGCGGACGGCCGACCTCGAGGAGTCGCTGAAATCTGCCCTCATCGACGGTCTGGAGCTGAAACCGCGCAAGGCGTTCGCTCCGGTGCGCGTCGCGCTGACCGGCTCGCACATCAGCCCTCCGCTGTACGAGTCGATGGAACTGCTCGGGCGCGAGAAAACTCTGGCCAGGCTCGCTGCAGCGCGGGCAACGGTCGGTTGACCGACATGCTCCGGTGAGCGTCACCGCGCGGATGGACCGGATGCAACGCAGACATCCGGTCCTGGGTTTCCCGCTTGCCGTTATCTACAAGTTCGTCGACGATCAGGGCGGCTACCTCGCTGCGTTGATCGCGTACTACGCGTTCGTGTCGCTGTTTCCGCTGTTGCTGCTCGCGTCGACGATTCTGGGAATCGTGCTGGCGGGCAATCCGGAGTTGCAGCAGCAGATCCTCGACTCCGCTCTCAGCCAGATTCCGATCATCGGACAGGACGTCGGTGAACCAGAACGGATCGGTGGCGGAACACTCGGCTTGGTGGTGGGTGTGCTCGGCTCGCTCTACGGCGGACTGGGGGTGGCCGTCGCGGTTCAGAACGCCATGAACACGGCCTGGGCCGTGCCGAAGAACCTTCGTCCCGATCCGATCTTCGCTCGAGTGCGTGGTCTGGCGCTACTGAGTACCGTCGGCGTTGCCGTACTGGCGATCACGGCAGTCAACGTCGCCAGTTCGGCAGGATACTTCGGCCGAATCAGCGGCGTCGTCGTGCTCGGGGCCGTGCTGGTGCTCAATGTCGGGGTGTTCGTCGTCGCATTCCGTCTGGCCACGGCGCGCTCGTTGTCACTGACCGACGTGCTGCCCGGTGCGATCGTCGCCGGGGTGATCTGGCAGCTGCTGCAGACGTTCGGCGGCGTCTACATCAAGTACGTCGTGTCGCGGGCGTCGGTCACCAACGGTGTGTTCGCAGTTGTCCTGGGTGTGCTCGCGTTCATGTACATCGCGGCGGTTCTCGTCGTCATCGCCGTCGAGATCAACGTGGTCAGAGTCGACAAGCTCTACCCCCGTGCACTTCTCACACCGTTCACCGACGACGTCCAGCTGACCGAGGGGGACAGGTTGACCTACACCGGGCAGGCAGAGGCGCAGCGAAGCAAGGGGTTCGAGGAGATCGAGGTGACGTTCGACGGCCCCCGGGGCAACGATCACGCGGGTGACGAGAAGTCCGGCTCCGCGTAGCATTCCCGGGCGGCGAGATCGAGAGGGAATCGAACCGACGTGTCTCCGAACAGAAGTCTGGTTGCCGTGTCCGAGGCCGCCACGACGTGATCCGTCGCGCGCTCGGGGTGCCGTGTGTGCACGACCACCTCGTCGTGTTGGAAGAACACCAATTCGCCCGACCCTGGGTCGTCCGCCAACCGACGGCGCAGATCGGCCAGCAGACACAGGGCCCACTCCGACGCGGTGGCCTGCACGACGAAATTGCGCGTGAATCGTCCTCGCGCGTGTGCGTCACCGTGGGTGTACCACTCCGGGGTCGGGGGAGGGCACGCGCGTCCGAGGTGCGAGTGCACGATTTCCCCGCGCTCACCCGCCCGGGCGGCGCGTTCCACGTACTCCACCGCGACGGGGAACCGCCTGCGCAGCATGGCGAGCAGCGACCGGGCTTCGCCGGCTGTCGCCCCGTACAGGACTCCGAGAACGGCTACCTTGGCCTTGGCGCGATCCCCGGCGAAAGCCGCAGCGGCGACCGGCGCGTACAGATCGTCCGCTCCCGCTGCGTCCATCATGTTCGGGTCTCCGGACAGCGCCGCGAGAATCCGGGGCTCCAATTGCCCGGCGTCGGCGATGACGAGCACGTGTCCAGGGTCGGCAACGACGCTACCGCGCAGCGGCTTGGGAATCTGGAGCGCTCCGCCGCCCCGGCTCGCCCAGCGCCCGGACACGACGCCACCCGGTACGTAGACCGGACGAAACCGGTTGTCGCGCACCCAGGTGTCCGCCCACGACCATCCGTTGGTGCTGAACAGTTTGGCCAGGTCTCGATGTCGCAGCAGGAGAGCAACCGCGGGATGGTCGACGGTCCGGAGCACATGGGCGCGCGTCGAGGTCACCTCGACACCTGCTCGCGCGAACGCGGCGAGGACCTCGGGCGGCGAGTTCGGGTTCACGCGTCGGCCGAACGCGTCGCTGATCTCGTCCTCCAGCGCGAGCATCTCGGCAGGTCTGTCGCCGTCGGCCGGCCGTGGACCGAGTGCTTGGCGGAGGTGGGCCTCGTGCATCGAGCTCGAGAACGGCAGTCCGGTGTAGGACATCTCGGCCGCGGCGAGTGCGCCCGCGGATTCGGCGGCCGTCAGCAGGCGTAGCTGACGTGAGTCTCCGATTCGAGATTCGTGGTCTCGATACCAGGCGACGACGGAATCGACGGTGGGATAACGGTATGCGTCGAACAGGGTCGACTCGTCGTCCGATACTGCGGCCTGGGGAACGTAGAGCTCGCCCTGCCGCATTCGAAGCAGCGCCTCGGTGAGAGACAGATCGTGACACCGGTCGACGCGAACCCCTGCCCGCAGCAGCGTGGGATAGGTGCGGGCCGTGTTCTCCCAGACCCATCGCGGATGTCGGTCGGTCTCGAGCCGAGCGATGGTGTCGACTGCGTCGACGAGTTCGGTGGGAGGTCCCGCCGGTGTCCCGTCGTCGGCGAGTTCGACGAGCACGGTCGAATTGCCCGTCGGGGCGACGACGACCCTCACCGGCTGTGGTTCGTTGTTCTCATCGAGTGAAAGTCTGCGCCAGCCGCCGGTCGGCGGCTCCATCGGGGTTGTCCGACGGGTTCACCCGGCGCTTGCGGACCGTTTGACCTGGCGATTTGGAGAAACACCGGTGTCCTTTGATAGTCTCTATCCCGGCTCGAAACGCGGTGCACACAGCAGCTGATGTGGATCACGGTGAAGGTCATTGGGGTATGGTGTAATTGGCAACACAGCGGTTTCTGGTACCGCCATTCTAGGTTCGAGTCCTGGTACCCCAGCAAGCGTTCGGAAGCGATTTGGTCGCCGAGCGCCTTCCGGTTAAGCTTGTCGAGCTTCTTCGGAAGAGCAAGAATATTTACCAGAAGTACAGTGCAAGTTCCTGGCCCCGTCGTCTAGCGGCCTAGGACGCCGCCCTCTCAAGGCGGTAGCGCGGGTTCGAATCCCGTCGGGGCTACGTAGAAAATGGGCTCCCATCGTTCGCGATGGGAGCCCATTTTCGTTTTCGGTCGATCTACACGCTCTTACGTCGGAACATCTTCTGATGATCGGCGGGTCCGTGAGCGTTGTTCACCTTGGACGTGCCGTCCTTGTGGTCGACGGACTGCGTCGCACGGTGGTTCTTCTTGTCGAGCGCTTCGCGGAATTTCTTCTTCAGATCGTCGTTGGTCGGTTCGGTCATGATCGCTCCTCACACAGGGTGAAGGCAACGTACCGCACCCGACGCTCGCGTTTCACTCGATTTTCGACAGGAACTCCGCCGTCGTACCACCCGGAGGCATCGCCGGGAGGCCGAGCTTGCGGTGGTCCCACGACCTGGTCCTGTCGGCGACCACCCGGACCGCGATGCGTTTGTTCATCATCTGGTCGACGAGGGGGCGGACCTCGTCGCTGTACGGGCCGGTGTAGCGCTCCCACACGCTGATTCCGACCTTGGCGATCGCGTCGGCGTCGTCGACGATCTCCGCCCGTCCCTCGATGGAGACTCCGCGCAACGCGTCGTAGGTCAAGCCGTCCTCGATCAGTACGGTGACCCGCGCATCTCGCCGTAGGTTGACGGCCTTCTGCGATTTCGCTTTGGTCTCGAACCATATGTCGCCGTCGACGAGGGCGTACCACATCGCGACGAGGTGAGGCGTTCCGTCGCGGCCGATGGTCGCAAGGTTCGCGATTCGGCTTCTGTCCAGAAATGTCGCGATCTCGTCGTCGGTCATCGTTATCTGTGCGCGCTGGTTGATTCCCACGCCGTCTTCTCTATCAGAGTCGGTGCCGCGCCCGCGGTGCTTCCGGGCAGGCGCGCGCTCAGAGTCTCTTGTGCAAGGCTTCGGCAGCGGCCAGGAGGTCGGCGGCCCACCGCACACCGGGGCGGCGTCCGATTCTGTCGATCGGTCCCGAGACCGACACTGCTGCAACGACATTGCCCATCGCATCGCGAACGGGTGCGGCCACGCTGGCCACGCCGGGCTCGCGTTCCCCGGCGCTCTGGGCCCACCCGCGTCGCCGAACCTCGGCGAGGACTCGTTCACCGAACTCGGCGTCGGGAAGGATTGCTCGTTGGGTGTTCGTATCGGCCCACGCCAGTAGGACTTTGGCGCCCGAGCCGGCCGTCATCGGAAGACGCGCACCGACGAGGACGGTGTCTCGAAGCCCGGTCGGGGGTTCCATCGACGCGACGCATACGCGAACCGTGCCCTCGCAGCGAAAGATCTGGACGCTTTCTCCGGTGATCTCGCGGAGCCGGGGCAGGACCGAGGCCGCGGCCTCGACCAGGGTGTCCGACGCGGTCGATGCGAGTTCGGCGAGGCCTGGGCCCGGCCGCCACAGTCCGTTGGAATCGCGCGCCAGCAACCGATGGATCTCGAGGCCGACAGCCAGACGGTGCGCTGTCGCTCTCGGAAGGCCGGTGCGGGTGCACAGATCGTTCAACGTGCACGGCTCCTCCGCGACTGCGTACAAGACACCCATTGCTTTGTCGAGAACGCCGATGCCGCTATGCTGTCCCATAGGTCGATACTAGCGTCTCGCATCATGAGATCACGATTCTGGGTCGCCTCGCGGATCCGTCCGTCGGGGATTCGGGTCGCCGCGCTACGTCTCGGCACCGTACACGCGACGTGGGCCAGCCCGTAGTCCACCGGCGCGACGCACACGAGGAATGGTTGGTGTTCTTATGGCCGGCACAGCACGCACCCTGGCGGAAAAGGTGTGGGATCAGCACGTAGTGGTTCGGGGCGGAGGCGAGGGTGCCTCGCGCGAGCCCGATCTGATCTTCATCGATCTCCACCTGATCCACGAAGTCACCAGCCCTCAGGCATTCGACGGTCTGCGGTTGGCCGACCGTCCACTGCGTCGGCCCGATCTGACGATCGCCACCGAGGACCACAATGTCCCCACGGCGGACATCTTCGCTCCGATCGCGGACGTCGTGTCGCGCACTCAGGTGGACACGCTGCGGCGGAACTGCGAGGAGTTCGGTGTTCGCCTGTACCCCATGGGCGACCTGGATCAGGGCATCGTCCACATCATCGGCCCCCAGTTGGGATTGACGCAGCCGGGAATGACGGTGGTGTGCGGAGACAGTCACACTTCCACGCACGGTGCGTTCGGATCCATCGCGATGGGAATCGGCACCAGCGAGGTCGAACACGTGATGGCGACGCAGACGCTGTCGCTTCGTCCGTTCAAGACGATGGCCATCACGGTCGACGGTGACCTGGCGCCCGGAGTGACGAGCAAGGACCTCATCCTCGCGGTCATCGCAAAGATCGGAACCGGTGGCGGCCAGGGGTACGTGCTCGAGTACCGCGGCGAAGCCATCAGGAAGTTGTCGATGGAGGCTCGAATGACCATCTGCAACATGTCGATCGAGGCGGGGGCGCGCGCCGGAATGATCGCCCCCGACGAGATCACCTACGAGTACATCAAGGGACGCCCCCATGCGCCGCAGGGCGAGGACTGGGATGCCGCGGTTGCAGCATGGGAGGAGCTGAAGACCGACCCCGACGCCGTGTTCGACAACGAAGTGCACATCGACGCCTCGACGCTCACGCCGTTCGTCACGTGGGGAACCAACCCCGGTCAGGGTGCCCCTCTCGGCGAGCGGGTGCCCGATCCCGCCGACATCGTCGACGAGAGCGAGAAGGTCGCTGCCGAGAAAGCCTTGCAGTACATGGGACTCGACGCGGGTACGCCGTTGCGTGAGGTAGCGGTGGATACGGTGTTCGTCGGCTCGTGCACCAACGGGCGTATCGAGGACCTGCGCGCCGTGGCCGAGGTTCTGGAAGGCCGGAAGGTCGCCGACAGTGTTCGGATGCTGATCGTCCCCGGGTCGATGCGCGTTCGTGCGCAGGCCGAGAAAGAGGGACTGGGCGACATTTTCACGGCAGCGGGAGCGGAGTGGCGTCAGGCCGGGTGCTCGATGTGTCTGGGAATGAACCCGGATCAGCTTGCTGTGGGGGAGCGGTCGGCATCGACCTCGAACCGAAACTTCGAAGGCCGTCAGGGCAAGGGAAGCCGGACGCACCTCGTCTCACCGTTGGTGGCCGCTGCCACCGCGGTGCGCGGAACTCTGTCGTCGCCCGCCGATCTCGTGGACGCGCCCAGCAGCCCCTAGCTCCGGAGCCTGAACCGGCGTCGCCCGATCAAGTCTTTCCGAAACCTGTACTTCTTAGGAGATTTTTCGATGGAACCCTTCACCCGCCACAAAGGAATCGGCGTCCCGCTGCGTCGCTCGAACGTGGACACGGATCAGATCATTCCTGCCGTGTACCTGAAACGTGTGACTCGCACCGGGTTCGAGGACGGTCTGTTCTCGGCATGGCGCAACGATCCGGACTTCGTGCTCAACGTCGCCCCGTACGACAAGGGCTCGGTTCTCGTTGCCGGACCCGACTTCGGAACGGGGTCGTCCCGCGAGCACGCGGTGTGGGCGCTATCGGACTTCGGTTTTCGGGTCGTGATCGCGTCTCGGTTCGCCGATATCTTCCGCGGCAACGCGGGCAAGGCCGGTCTGCTCGCCGCCGAAGTCGACCAAAGTGACGTCGAATTGATCTGGAAAGCGCTCGAAGAGCAGCCGGGATTGGAAATTCTCGTCGACCTGGAATCGAAGACGGTGACCGCTGGAACCTTGGTGGTGCGCTTCGCCATTGACGACTACACGAGATGGCGTCTGCTCGAGGGTCTCGACGACATCGGATTGACATTACGCCAGGTAGAGGCCATTGCCGAGTATGAAAAGTCAAGGCCTTCATGGAAACCGACAACCCTCCCGGCGCGCATCGAGGAGCCGTCCGAGGGGTAGCGAAAACGGCCTTCGACACGCATTGAGCCCGTGAATCTTTCCGCCACGCCGGATGAGAATTGGCGTGGCTCATAGACTCTTGACGCCTTGGGGTTTACCGTTGTAGTAGTCGGTCCGACGATGGGCCACAATATTGCGGAGGAAATCCATGAACAAGGCAGAGCTGATTGACGCCCTGACCGAGAAGTTGGGGTCTGACAGGAGGAGCGCCACAGAGGCTGTCGAGAACATCGTCGACACCATCGTGCGCGCGGTTCACCGTGGCGAGAGCGTGACCATCACCGGATTCGGTGTGTTCGAACAGCGGCGTCGCGCAGCCCGCGTGGCTCGTAACCCGCGTACCGGCGAGACCGTCCGCGTGAAGCCGACGAACGTCCCGGCATTCCGCCCGGGTGCTCAGTTCAAGGCAGTCATCGCCGGTGGACAGAAGCTCCCCGCCACCGGACCTGCCGTCAAGCGCGGCTCGGCGTCCGCGCCCGCCAAGAAGACTGCGGCAGCAAAGAAGACCGCAGCCAAGAAGGCGGCCGTCAAGACCACCGCTCGTAAGACGACCGCCGCCGCCAAGAAGGCTGCTCCGGCCAAGACGACTGCGCGCAAGGCAGCAGCTCCCGCCAAGAAGGCAGCTCCGGCGAAGACGACTGCTCGCAAGACCGCTGCTGCGGCCAAGAAGGCTCCGGCCAAGACCGCAGCGAAGAAGACCACCACTGCGGCAGCAGCCAAGAAGGCTCCGGCCAAGACTGCAGCGAAGAAGACCACCGCTGCAGCAGCCAAGAAGGCTCCGGCCAAGACTGCAGCAAAGAAGACCGCGGCCAAGAAGGCTCCGGCAAAGCGCACCGCACGCAAGTAATCTCGCACAGCAGAGATCTCGCACAGCAGTACTCTCGCGGATCGGTGAGGGCCCCGGACGTACGACACGTCCGGGGCCCTCGTCGTGCACTCTGTCGACCGTCGGCGAACATCAACCGTCGGCGAACATCAACTGTCGGCGAACATCAACCGTCCGCGGGAATGACCGGCAGCGGACTCGCAAGGTGATCCGCGGCGATCATCGTGCCGTCGTGGAACGACAGAACCCACACACTGCCCTTGCGATTACGATTGGGCGGTAGTGCGACACCGTCCCTGTCCGCCCACCACTGCAGCAGATCCGGGATGACTTTCCCTTGGCTGCAGATGGTGCGGACGCCACCGAGAGCGGAGATGGCGACCGCGCGGCGACGAGCATCGTGCAACTCGGCCCAGTAGCCCTCCTCGGACAGCAGCGGTTCGAGGGTTATCTGCTCTCCCTTCTCGTCCGCCGAGGCTTGAATCGTCGATACACAGCGCCGACGATTCGCCGCGTGGAACTTGTCAGCCCCGAACGCGGACAACAACGGCACGAGCGCCGCAGCCTGTGTCTCTCCGACGGCATCGAGCGGGCGAAGTGCATCGTCTCCTCGATATCGTGATCGTCGACCGGCCTTGGCATGACGAACCAGCAGCACGGTGTCGGTGTCCGCCGGCTGCTTGAGGAAACGACGAAGGACCTTGTGATCCATCGGATACGACAACTGGTCCGCCGCGTCGGACGGGGTGACCCAGCGAAGTTCGTCGACCTCGGAGTTCGGTTCGAACTCGCCTCCAATGGCCTCGGCCGCCCAGTAGTCCACCTTCTTCAACTTGCGGTGACCGGGAATCGGGTAGGTGACCTTCGAGAGGTAGCGACCGAGGCGTACGTCGAATCCGGTCTCCTCCGCCACTTCTCGCACCGCCGCGCCGACCGTCGTCTCACCCGGGTCGAGCTTGCCCTTGGGGAACGACCAGTCGTCGTACTTGGGACGGTGGACCAGTGCGACGGAGATCTCGCCGGCGCGGTTGGGTGTGTGACGCCACAGAATCGCGCCCGCAGCGAAGATGTTGGCGCGCAACGAGTTGTCGGAACCCGACATCAGGAGCCTTGATTCCGCCGGCGTCGCATGGATTCCACCTGGTGCTCGCGGACGGTCTCGCCCTGTGCCGGTGACGCTGCCCATCCGCCGTCGGGGCGGAGGATCCAGCATCGTGTGGTCGGGTCGAGAGCGGATTCGAAGATCTCGTTCAGCTGAGCGGTGAGGCGTGGATCCTTCACCTGAGCCATCACTTCCACCCGTCGATCGAGATTGCGGTGCATCATGTCCGCACTGCCGATCCAGAATTCGTCGGAACCCCGGAAATGCAGGACACGCGAGTGTTCGAGGAATCGACCGAGAATGGAACGGACCTCGATGTTCTCGCTGAGCCCCGGTACTCCCGGCTTCAACGCGCAGATCCCTCGGACGACGACGTGCACGGGGACACCGGCTGCCGATGCTCGATACAACGCGTCGATCACCTGCTCGTCGACCAAGGCGTTGGCCTTCAGCCTGATTCCGGAGTCACGTCCGTTGCGGTGGTGCTCCACCTCCGCTTCGATTCGCTCGATGATTCCACGGCGAACCCCGTACGGTGCGACGAGAAGGTTGCGGTAACTGGTCTTCCGCGAGTAGCCGGTCAACGAATTGAACAGATCCGTCAGGTCGGCGCCGATCTCCGGGGAAGAGGTCAACAAGCCGACGTCCTCGTAGATCCGGGCAGTCTTCGGATTGTAATTTCCGGTTCCGATGTGGCAGTAGCGACGAATGACCGAGCCTTCGCGCCGCACCACGAGGCACGTCTTGCAGTGTGTCTTCAGGCCGACGAGACCGTAGACGACATGGACGCCCGCTTTCTCGAGCTTGCGTGCCCATTCGATGTTCGCCTGCTCGTCGAATCGGGCCTTGATCTCCACCAGCGCGACGACCTGCTTGCCCGCACCCGCGGCGTCGACCAGAGCGTTGACGATCGGTGAATCACCGGACGTGCGATACAGAGTCTGCTTGATCGCCAGGACCTGAGGGTCGGCCGCGGCCTGCTCGATGAAGCGCTGAACGCTCGTGGAGAACGAATCGTACGGGTGATGCACCAGCACGTCGCCGTCGCGCAGCGTGGAGAACACGCTCTTCGGAGTCTCGCGCTCGCCGAAGGCGGGGTGCGTCGCCGGAACGAACGGTGCGTCCTTCAGGTTGGGCCGATCCACGCCGTACACCTGCCACAGGCAGGACAGGTCGAGCAGGCCCGGCACCTGAATCACGTCGCCGGGGTCGACGTCGAGTTCACGCAGCAGAAGTTCGAGCATGTGCTCGGTCATGTCGTCGGCGATCTCGAGGCGCACCGGTGAGCCGAACCGACGACGAGCCAGCTCGCGTTCCAATGCTTGGAGCAGATCCTCGTCGCGATCTTCCTCGACCTCGAAATCCGCGTTGCGCGTGATGCGGAACGCGTGACTCTCCACCACGTCCATGCCCGGGAAGAGAACGTCGAGGTGAGCGGAGATGACCTCTTCCATGGACAGGAAGGCGTCCACGCTCTGGCCGCCGTCACCGCGTCGGACGCGAACGAAGCGGTCCACGTTGTCGGGGACCTTGACGCGCGCGAAGTGTTCACCCGACGTTGCGTAATCCTTCACCGTGACAGCCAGATTGAGGCTGAGCCCGCTGATGTAGGGGAACGGGTGCGCCGGGTCGACGGCCAGCGGTGTGAGGACGGGGAAGACCTGCTCGTGGAAGTATGTGGACAGGCGTTCACGCTCGTCCGCGTCGAGGTCGGACCAGCGGATGATCTCGATCCCCACCGATGTGAGCTCCGGCAGGATCGAATCGAGAAGGACACGCGCGTGTCGGCGCGCCAACTCCTGAGTGCGTTCGCCGATGAGAGCCAGTTGCTCGCGAGGAGTGAGGCCGTCGGCGGAACGGACGGACAAGCCCGTCTCGTCGCGACGCTTGAGCCCCGCAACACGAACCATGTAGAACTCGTCCAGATTCGATGCGAAGATCGCCAGGAACTTCGCGCGTTCCAGCAACGGGAGCGACGAATCCTCGGCGAGAGCGAGAACACGCGAATTGAAGTCCAGCCAACTCAATTCGCGGTTCAGGTAACGGTTCTCGGGAAGCGAATCCTTGGCGTTCGGGGCATGCGGCTCGGTGGCTGCGGGCAACGCCGCCGGGCTGCCCGAGGGCGAGGTCGCCGGCGGTGGAACCACCGGGCGCTCCTCGGTACCGGATGGTTGCCCTGACGGGGAGGCTGCGTCGGTCTCGGTTTCGCTGTTGCTCACGGCTCGATCATCCCCTATTGCGGTGTCGGGTGAAACTCGGATCGGCGAATCTCGTGGAAGGAACGAGCGGCCGACGAATCTAGTTCCAGCCGAGCGAACGCAGTACCTCACCGGTCGCAGGACCGACACCGAGTCGGTGCGCGGCCCGGACGTCGTCGATCGTGTCGACATCGAGTCGAAGCCCCGGCCACACCCCGGTCAGATCGAAAGCACCCGATTCCAGATGTCGCTTCGCGGACGCCGGGCCGAAGAGCGGACTGAAATCGGTCGCGGCACCGTCGACGATCAACGCGGCGGTTCCCGTGCCGTGGTGGTCGCTGACCACCGACCGGGAATGACCCGAGGACATCATGTACGCCTCGGCGAGTTCGGACGTGCGCAAGGCAGGCAGATCGGCCTGCAGCGCGATGATGTCGTCCTTCCCCTCCTGACGCACCAGGGAAGCGGCTGCCTCGAACGCGGAGTTGAGTCGTGCCACCGAATCGAGCGGATCCTGATCGCACGGTTCACCGACGACCCGTGCGCCGAGACTCCGGGCGGCGTCGGCGATGGATGGATCGGGAGTGACCACGGTGACGGCAGCGACCTGATCGACTGCCCGGGCTGCGACGACGGTGTCTCGAAACATCGCAACGACCAGACGGGCGCGGTCGGCGTCGGCGAATGCATCGGCCAAGCGGGTCTTGGCTGCGGCCAGATCCTTGACTGCAATCACCACGTGCGCGCTACTCATGACCTCGATCCTGCCAGCGTCACCGGCAGCGAGGCCGTTCGACCTCTCCGGCGCGATCGAACTACGCGGGCAACGACCGGACGTTAGTGTGAGGCGGCGGCGCGCGCGGGCCGCACGAGTGTGATCGAGACGTTCCGAAACGGATCAAGAAGGTGGCCAGCGATGACGAGAGCAGCGGTACTCGGTTCAGGGTCTTGGGGGACCGCATACGCGAAGGTGCTGGCGGACGCCGGAACCGACGTGACGATGTGGGCGAGGCGGTCCGAACTCGCGGACACGATCGCGTCCGAACACGTCAACTCCGACTACCTCCCCGACATCAGGCTTCCCGAGAACATCACTGCCACCAGTGATCCCGCGCGTGCACTCGACGGCGCCGACATCGTCGTTCTCGCAGTTCCGTCGCAGTCGTTGCGCGCCAATCTCCAGGACTGGACGGACGCGATACCCGCGCAGGCCACGTTGCTCTCGTTGGCCAAGGGGATCGAGACCGGCACTCTCCTGCGGATGAGCCAGGTCATCGCTCAGGTCACGGGAGCGGATCCGAGCCGTATCGCATCGCTGTCCGGGCCGAACCTCGCGCGCCCCATCGCGGAGGGTCAACCCGCGGCAACCGTCATCGCATGCTCCGATTCGCGCCGCGCCCTCGAAGTTCAGAAGGCATGTGCCACAGGTTATTTCCGCCCTTACACCAATACCGACGTGATCGGATGCGAAATCGGTGGGGCATGCAAGAACGTCATCGCACTCGCCTGTGGCATGGCCAGCGGAGTCGGGTACGGCGAGAACACGCTCGCGTCGATCATGACGAGGGGCCTTGCGGAGATCATCAGACTCGGAACCGCGCTGGGCGCGAAACCCGCAACCCTCGCCGGGCTCGCGGGCGTCGGCGATCTCGTCGCGACGTGCTCGTCGACTCTGTCGCGGAACCGCACCTTCGGTGAGCGGCTCGGTGCGGGCGGGTCGATGGAGAGTGCTCAGGAGGCGGCACACGGTCAGGTAGCCGAGGGCGTGAAATCGTGTACGTCGGTGCGCGCCCTCGCCGAGAGCTACGACGTCGAGATGCCGCTGACCGATGCCGTTCACCGCGTCTGCCATGCGGGACTGTCCGTTCCCGACGCCGTCGGTCATCTGCTCGGACGTCGTATCAAGCCCGAATAGCGCGCAAAGCATGTGAGGGTCCACGCACTGAAATGCGCGGACGGTACGGTGGATGACCGTGAGTCAAACGCGTACCAGAGTCGCCGTGGTGTTCGGCGGACGAAGCAACGAGCACGCGGTGTCCTGCGTCTCCGCAGGAAGTGTCCTCCGGCACATCGATCGGGAGCGCTACGACGTGGTGCCCGTCGGGATCACGTCGGAGGGCGCCTGGGTTCTCGGTCCGTCCGACCTCGAAGAACTGGCCATTCACGGCCGGGTTCTGCCGAGCGTGGACCGGAATTCCCGCGCGCTCGCTCTGTCGACGGACCCGTCGCGCGCGGGCGACCTGCTCTCCCTCGACGCCGACGACGCCGGAGCCGTGCTGTCGTCGGTCGACGTGGTGTTCCCACTTCTCCACGGCGCCTACGGCGAGGACGGCACCATCCAGGGCCTCCTCGAACTCGCCGGAGTTCCCTACGTCGGCCCGGGCGTGCTCGCGAGTGCGGCCGGGATGGACAAGGAATTCACCAAGAAACTACTGGCGGCCGACGGATTGCCCGTCGGACGGCAGATCGTGCTGCGGCGCGGCGACGACACCGCGACTCCCGAGCAGCGCGACTACATCGGGTTGCCTGCGTTCGTGAAGCCCGCCCGCGGAGGCTCGTCGATCGGCATCACGCGGATCACCTCTTGGGATCAACTCGCCGACGCGATCGCTCACGCCCGCTCCCACGACCCGAAGGTGATCGTGGAAGGCGCCATCACCGGTCGCGAGGTCGAATGTGGAGTTCTCGAATTCCCCGACGGCACTGTGCGCGCGAGTGTGGTCGCCGAGATCCGGTTGCCGGACGCACCGGCCGACGATCACTCGTTCTACGACTTCGACAGCAAATACCTCGACGATGTGTGCGAATTCGACGTCCCCGCAGTGCTTTCCGAGGAGACGAGTAACGAGATCCGCCGGATCGCCGTGGATTCGTTCCGTGCGCTCGACTGCCAAGGACTCGCGCGCGTCGACCTCTTCGTCACCGACGACGGACCGGTCATCAACGAGATCAACACCATGCCCGGATTCACGTCGATATCGATGTTCCCCAAGATGTGGGGCGCCACCGGGCTGGACTACACGGCGTTGATCGACACCCTCATCGAGACCGCGCAGGCCCGAGGAACGGGCCTGCGCTGACGATCGAGATCCGACGCGTCACTCGAGGGGCGCCGGGTCCAGCGGCGTTTGGGGCAAGGCCGAGGAAATCGCGTCCGACGCGTCCTGGAGCGGCGTCGGTCCGGAGCCGCCGGGAACCGTCAGCGCCACGTACACCGGACGGTCGACGGTGTACCAGGTGCTCGCATCGAGACCGGAGTCCGCGCCGGAGACCTCGAACCACTGCACCCCGTTGATCACCTGCAACGACGACGCGACGTCGAACCCGAGCGGGCGGGGGAGTCCGCAGCGCAACACGATCGGCTCGGACACGTCATCGTCCGGTGCCCATGCCCTGGCGCCGACCGGTGCCGGATCGACCAGCTCGGCGCGGGCGTAATCGCCCAGCGAATCGGGGAGAGCATCGAGCACCGCGGTGCAGTCGGCGCTCTCGGCGGACGGGGCGTCGACCGGCCCCAATGCTTCCGGCGGACGAGTCGACGAGCCGGAGACGGTCACGGCCGCGACTATCACGCCGATCAGCAGCGCGACCGGTAGCGCGACGGCGGTCGCGATCACGGCCGGGTGGCGTCGCTGCTCGGGCGTATCGGTGTCCGTGGAAGCGGGTTCGATCGAATTCGGTTCGCTGGTCATCGTTTCGAGTGTGACTTCCTGGCGGTGCCCGCGCTCAGGCGGGGGTGTCCGCGATCTGGCAGGTCAGCGTCCGCGTGATCGCGTCGGCCTTCTGGATCTCGCCGACGACGACTGCGAGTGTGCTGTCGTTCTCGGCTGCGACACGGACCACGACGTCGTACGGGCCGAGAACGGCCTCCGCGGACTCGACCCCGCGGACGTCGCGAAGCGCAGCCGCCACAAGAGCCGAACGTCCCACTTCGGTCTGTACCAGGATGAAGGCGTGCACCATGGTCGGCCCTTTCCTTTCGTCCCCGCCGCACCCGAAGGTAAGGTCGGTTGAATCACATTGCGTGCTGTCCGGCCGGGGCATGTCGTCCTGTTCTGGACGCTCACCGGTCGGTAAGAAGGTACCGCAGTGTCGAACCGTGCTCCGCGCAGACGGAAAAGAGGAAGACGATCGGATCCCGTACCGAACCCGGCGCTCCCGGTTCGACTGTTGCCGACGTCGGCGAATTCGGCGTCATCGACCGCATCACCTCCGGGTGGACGCAGTCCTCATACACCGTCCTCGGACCGGGCGACGATGCCGCTATCGTCACCGCGAGCGACGGCCGAGTCGTCGCGGCGACGGACATGTTGGTCGAGGGCAGGCACTTTCGGCTCGACTGGTCCTCGCCGGAGCACGTCGGACGTAAGGCCATCGCCCAGAATGCTGCCGACATCGCAGCGATGGGCGCACGATGCACAGGCTTTCTCGTTGCCCTCGGATGCCCGTCCGACACCGATGTGGCTGTGTTGGACGGCCTCTACCGTGGCTTGTGGGGCGAGGCGCAGCGCGCGGGTGCATCGATCATCGGTGGCGATCTCGTGCGAACGAACGATGTGGTGATATCCATCACGGCGCTCGGAGATCTGGAAGGTCGGTCGGCTGTGCTGCGGTCCGGCGCATCCGTCGGCGACGTCGTCGCCGTCGTCGGCGATCTCGGTCGGTCGGCAGCCGGACTGGACGTGATCCGCGCCGGGATATCGGGGCACGACGGTCTCGTGTCGTCACACCGGGTGCCGAGTCCCGACTACGAGCAGGGTCGGACGGCCGCACTCGCCGGCGCCACGTCGCTCACCGACATCTCCGACGGACTCGTCGCGGACCTCGGGCATGTCGCCGTGGCGTCGTCGGTCACCATGGATCTGGATGCGCACGCGTTCGACATCGGCGCCGATCTTCGTTCCGCCGCACAAGAACTGGGAGCGTCGGCATTGGCGTGGGTGCTCGGCGGCGGTGAGGATCACGCGTTCGCGGCCACGTTCTCCGACGCCGCTACCGTGCCGGCGGGCTGGACGGTGATCGGCCGCGTCGGTGCAGCACGGTCCGACGGCTCGGCCACTCAGCGCGTCACCGTCGACGGGGTACCGTTCGCCGGCACCGCCGGGTGGTCGAGCTTCGGTGCCTGACCCCCGTCGACGGAGGACACAGCGGGACACACGAGAACAGGAGATGTCGATGACAGCACGGCCACTCGAGGACCTCGTCGACCCCGGATGGGCCGCAGCGCTCGATCCGGTGCGGGACGACATCGCCCGCATGGGACAGTGGCTCCGAGACGAAATGGACGCCGGCCGCTCGTACTTGCCGTCCGGTGAGAACGTTCTACGGGCCTTCACTCGACCCTTCGACCACGTTCGAGTGTTGATCGTCGGCCAGGATCCGTACCCGACGCCCGGACATGCCGTCGGGCTCAGCTTCTCGGTGGCGCCGGATGTTCGGCCGGTACCGCGAAGTCTCGCCAACATCTTCAAGGAGTACTCGGAAGATCTGGGTCTGCCGACTCCCACCAGTGGTGATCTGTCCCCCTGGGCAGATCAGGGAGTGTTGTTGCTCAACCGTGTGCTCACGGTCGAGCCGGGTGCCGCGGCGTCGCATCGCCGCAAGGGCTGGGAACCTGTGACGGAGCAGGCAATACGAGCGCTGGTGGAACGGGAGGAGAAGAAGGACTCGGCCGGACTGGTCGCAGTCCTGTGGGGCCGAGATGCGGCTACGTTGAAGCCGATGCTCGGCCGCACACCCGTCGTCGAATCGGTGCATCCGTCTCCGCTGTCCGCTTCCCGCGGTTTCTTCGGCTCCAAGCCGTTCAGCCGAGTGAACGACATACTCGACGCAGCCGGACACGAGCCGATCGACTGGGCGCTGCCGTGACGGTGCTCTGCCTCAGCTGAAGTCGGGGCGGCGCTTCTCCACGAACGCGTCCACTCCTTCTCGTCCCGTCGGTCCGTCGGCAGCAGCCGAGATCGATGCGGCTTCGGCTTCCAGTTGCTCTGCGAGAGTGTTGGTTTCCGAGTTCTGAAGCAATGCCTTGGTTCCGCGGAACGCCTGGGTAGGCCCGGCCGCGAGGGTTCGTGCAAGACGTTCGGCTTCGCTTCCGATGATGTCGTCACCCACGAGCCTGCTGAGGATGCCGAGGCGAACTGCCTCCTCTCCGTTCAGGATCGAATCGTTCAGCAGAATGTCGCGTGCTCGTGCCGGGCCGACGATGCGAGGAAGTGTCCACGTCAGTCCGCCGTCGGGAGTGAACCCGATGCCGGGGTAGGCGGGACGAAGTTTGGTGGCGCGGCCGCCGATGGCCACGTCGGCGTGACACACCAGACTCATACCCGCGCCTGCTGCCCAGCCTTGGACTCCGGCCACGACTGGCACGGTGGCAGCGGCGAGCTCGAGCACGAAGCGGTGGAACGCGTCGGCGACGGTGCGCACGTACGCGCCGCGTTCGGGCGCGGAAGCGAATGCACGGACGTTTCCACCCGCGCAGAAATTCTTCCCGGAGCCGACGAGAAGGACGCTTCCCGCAGCAAGCTCACCGGAGTTGAGAGCATGCAGTGCGTCCGCACCGGCAACCATGGCGTTGCCGTCCAGCGAGGTACCTGCAGCGTCTGTCGCCACGGTGATGTGCAGTACACCGTCGAGTAGTTCCACGTGGCCGGTACTTTCGGTTTCGATCACGCTTCGCACTGTAACGCGGCCGTGCTCGTCCACATACATCGCGGTGGGTGGATCCGCACTTGTTGGTCCACGTCCTCTCGGTGCACGTTCTCGGCGCAAGTTCTCACCGCACGAGAAAGCCCCCACCACCGATTTCGGTGGCGGGGGCTCTCTCGTTGCTCGGGGGCTGAAATCAGCCGCGAACCACCTTGCCGGCCTTCAGGCACGAGGTGCAGACGTTCATACGCTTCGAGTTACCGGGGGCAACCTGGGCGTGAACGGTCTGGATGTTCGGGTTCCAACGACGGTTGGTCCGTCGGTGCGAGTGCGAGACCGACTTACCGAAGCCGGGCCCTTTGGCGCATACGTCGCAGACGGCAGCCATAGTCGCGAACTCCTTGATAGATGATTGATCGTTAACAGTGGGACGTACGCCCGACGAACCTCGACGTGCAGGAACACGCCGCTCCTCATCGGGCAACCCTGCAAGAATAGCGGCGCGGTGCAGATTAACCAAACCGCCAGCCCACCGTCGGTGCCTGACCGGCACTCGCGGGTAGTTCGAGTCTACTGTTGCTCGGGACGAAGCAGGCGAAATCGGGGGAGCGGCGCAGATGGGTGAGCAGTCCGGCGGCCGGATTCGTCGACCGCACACCGAGCTCACCGTCGACCTGATCAAGCAGTGGGCCTATCGGTGCGTCGACGGACTGAGCGATCGATGTGACGAGATGAACGAACTCAACGTCTTCCCGATCCCCGATTCGGACACCGGGACCAACCTGGTCTTCACCGTCCGCTCGGCCGTCGAGTGCATGCGCACCGTCGGAGCCGACGCCACGCTGTCCGAGGCGGCCGCGGCTCTCGCCCGCGGAGCCGTGTCCGGGGCGCGCGGAAACTCCGGTGTCATCGTGTCCCAGGTGCTGAGGGCGGTCGCCGAGCAGTGCGCCGCAGGTGCCCTCGACGGCGCAGGAGTGCAGGCTGCGTTGGCCCGTGCGGGAGACCTGGTTCTCGAAGCGGTGAGCGTTCCGATGGAAGGCACCATCGTGACCGTCCTCGCGGCTGCGTCGACGGCAGCGCAGTCCCGCCCGCCCGGCGACTTGGAGGCGGTCGCGTCGAGCGCATCGGAGGCCGCGGCGTCGGCTCTGGAGGCAACCCGCACCCAACTGCCTGCCCTGGACGTCGCCGGAGTCGTCGACGCGGGTGCACTCGGTCTCGTCGTGATGCTCGACGCGCTGGCGTCGATCGTGACCGGCACCGAGGTGACGCGTCGGCGATACCACCGAACCGAGCTCGGAACCGTGCGACCTGCTGTCGACGCCACGGTCGTCCCCGTACATCGCCTCGCACGGCCCGCCCTGGGTTTCGAAGTGCTCTATTCCATCCGCGGTATGGACGATCACGATGTGCCGAGATTGCGCACCGCCCTCGGCGAACTCGGCGATTCGGTCGTGGTCGCAGGCGACGGCGCGGGATCGTGGACCGCGCACGTGCACACGGCGAATGCAGGCCTCGCAGTCGAGGCAGGACTGCAGTTCGGGCAACTGCAGAACGTTCGAATCGAGGTACTCGACGCAGGGGGTTCCCACGCCGACAGCCACGGAACCGACGGTGACCACCCGGGAGGCGTCCGCGGACGCGACATTCTCGCGGTCGTCGCAGGCGACGGAGCGGAAGAGTTGTACAGCGTCGAAGGAGCCGCGGTACTGCGCTGCGACACCGCCGAGGTGGGTCCGGCGGAACTGTGTGCCGCAATCGTCGGAGCCCCGCACACCGAGGTGCTGGTTCTGCCGAACGGCGCGTTGTCCGCCCAGGAACTGGTGTCGGTGTCCATCGCATCCCGCACGGCAGGGAAGGAGGTCCTGATGCTGCCGTCGTCGTCGATGGTGCAGGGGTTGGCCGCGCTCGCCGTGCACAATCCAGCCCGCGCGGCCGTCGACGATGCCTACGCGATGTCCGAGGCTGCAGCGGGCACTCGGTGGGCTTCGCTCAGGATTGCCGAAGAACGGTCTCTGACCTGGGTGGGGACGTGCGAGCCCGGTGACGGCCTCGGTCTGGTCGGACACGACGTCGTCGTGATCGGCGCAGATGTGATCTCTGCCGGACGAGTACTGCTGGACCAACTTCTGTCGGTGGGAGGTGAGATGGTGACGATGCTGCGCGGTGCGCCCGGCACCGGCGACGAAGAACACGACGTCGTGGATGTGCTCGCTCGCCATGTCGCGGATCGGCACCCCGGGGTCGAGGTGATGCTCTACACGGGAGGGCAACCCGGCGACGTGGTCCAGTTGGGCGTGGAGTGAACGAGAGAGGGTCGGGTAGGTAACGACGATGGTGGACATGGCAGATCGCCTCGACGCGGTCCTCGGCACGAAGGTCGCCGAACCTTTCGCCCAGCACTTCGACCTGCACACCGTCGAAGATCTGCTGAGGTACTACCCGATCCGGTACATGACCCAGGGCGCCGAGCTCACCGAGAAAGAGCCGCCCGAGGGTGAGCACATCACCATCGTCGCGACCATCACCTCCGCGGTTCTGAAGGACATGAAAGCGAGAAAAGGCCAATTCCTCGCGGTGTCCTTGGCCGCCGAAGGGCAGGTCATCGACGCGACGTTCTTCAGCCCGCACAAGCTGAAGCACGTGCTGCTGCCCGGCAAAAAAGGCATGTTCTCGGGAAAGGTCAAGTATTTCGGCCGCAAGTGGAACCTCACGCACCCCGGTTACGTGATCCTCGGCGGCGACGACGAGGACGGAGCCGTCGTTCCCTCCGGTCGCATCGTCGGCGGCGGCGCGCTGGCAGGCGTGGCGCGGGGCGCCGTCGACGACTCCGGCAGTGTCGACATGACGATCTTCGAGCGCAGTTTCGTACCGCTGTACGCGGCATCCAAGGACGTCGAGAGTTGGACGTTCATGCGGGGCGTCCGGTGGGTTCTCGACAGACTTGCCCCGGTCGAGGACCCGGTTCCCGACGTCGTGCTGGCCGAGCGAGGTCTGGTCTCCCTGGACACCGCGCTCCGTTGGATTCACTTTCCGGATTCGGTCGAAGAGAAGAAGCACGCCAGGGATCGCCTCAAGTTCGACGAAGCACTGGCGGTGCAATTGGTACTCGCCGCCAGGCGGCGCGACGTGTCGACCCGGACCGCCCCGGTATGTGTCGCACGCGAGGACGGGATCGCAGCCGAGTTCGAGCGTCGGCTGCCCTTCACCCTCACCGAGGGTCAACGCAAGGTCGCCGGCGAGATCTCCGCCGACCTGTCCGGTGGGCACCCCATGTCGCGGCTGCTGCAAGGTGAAGTCGGCTCGGGAAAGACGATCGTCGCGCTGCGGGCGATGTTGCAGGTGGTCGACGCAGGCCATCAGTGCGCACTGCTGGCTCCGACCGAAGTTCTCGCGTCTCAGCACGCGCGCTCGATCAACTCGATGCTCGGCACCCTCGCGGGCGCCGGTGAACTGGGTGCGGACGACCTCGCCACCCGGGTCACGTTGCTGACCGGGTCGATGGGAACGGCGGCGAAGAAGAAGGCGCTGCTCGACGTCGTGACCGGTGACGCGGGCATCGTCATCGGAACCCACGCCTTGATCCAGGACCGGGTGTCGTTCATGGATCTCGGCATGGTCGTCGTCGACGAGCAGCACCGCTTCGGCGTCGAGCAACGCGACGCGCTGCGCGGTAAGGCGAAGGACGGCATCAGTCCGCATCTGCTCGTCATGACGGCGACGCCGATTCCGCGCACCATCGCGCTCGCGTCCCTCGGCGACCTGGAGACCTCGATCCTCGACGAATTGCCGCGCGGACGTTCCCCCATCGTCAGCAGTGTCGTCTCCTCCGCAGAGAAACCTGCGTGGGTCGATCGGGCATGGCAACGCATCGGTGAGGAGGTCGCCCAGGGCAGGCAGGCCTACGTCGTGTGCTCGCGAATCGGCGACGACGAGGAAAAGCAGATGGAGAAGAGACGGACCAGGAGCGCGATGACGGACGGTCCGAACCTCCCGGAGACCAAATCGGCGCTTCAGATGTACGAGCTGCTGAGCACCGGGCCCCTGGCCGATCTCCGAGTAGGTCTTCTGCACGGGCGTATGCACCCGGATGACAAGGACGCAGCCATGTCCGCGTTCAATGCGGGCGAGATCGACGTTCTCGTGTGCACCACGGTCGTCGAAGTCGGCGTCGACGTCCCCAACGCGACGGTCATGGTCATCGAGGACGCGGACCGTTTCGGGATCAGCCAGTTGCATCAGCTCCGCGGCCGAATCGGGCGTGGCGGCCACCAAGGTCTGTGCATCATGATCAGCCAGCTCAGTCCGCACGGGCAGTCCTTCTCCCGTCTTCAATCCGTGGCCTCGACCAACGACGGATTCGAACTGGCCAATCTCGACCTCGCGACTCGTAAGGAAGGCGACGTCCTGGGTGCGGCACAGTCCGGAACCGTCAGCAGCATGCGTTTGCTGTCGCTGATCGAGGACGAGGACGTCATCGACGACGCGCACTCCTGCGCGCGCACCATCTTCGACGGCGATCCCGACCTGGAACGCCATCCCGGGATCGCGTCGATGATGAAGTCCGCGTGGCGATCGGACCGAGCGGAGTATCTCGACAAATCCTGAAACGGAGCCGGATCGGAGGGGTACGAGCTCCGGCATCTTCGGGACTGCACCGTTTCAGATGCTGCAGTTGGGCTTTTCATCCCACATTCCGAGACGGGTTGCCCATCGGCGGTGATCTTCGGCGGTAGGTTTGGCCAATGTTCTCCAAAGTGTTGGTTGCCAATCGCGGTGAGATCGCCATCCGTGCGTTCCGCGCGTCGTACGAGTTGGGTGCCGCTACCGTGGCCGTCTTCCCGTTCGAGGACCGTAACTCGGTTCATCGGACGAAGGCCGACGAGGCATACGAGATAGGCGAGAAGGGCCACCCCGTTCGCGCGTACCTGTCCGTCGACGAAATCGTCGCTGCCGCCAAACGCTCCGGCGCCGACGCGGTGTACCCCGGCTACGGCTTTCTCTCGGAGAATCCGGATCTGGCGGCCGCATGTGCCGAGGCGGGCATCACGTTCGTCGGTCCGTCGTCCGAGGTGCTGGAGCTGACGGGCAACAAGGCCCGGGCCATCGCGGCCGCCAAACGTGCAGGCCTGCCGGTGCTGGCGTCGTCGGAGCCGTCGAGCGACGTCGACGAGTTGGTCGCGGCGTCGGAATCGATGACGTTTCCGGTGTTCGTCAAGGCAGTCGCCGGTGGTGGTGGCCGCGGAATGCGCCGCGTCGCCGAGCCTGCTCAGTTGCGTGAGTCGATCGAGGCCGCTGCTCGTGAGGCCGAATCCGCCTTCGGCGACCCCACTGTCTTCCTCGAGCAGGCCGTCATCGATCCGCGCCACATCGAGGTGCAAATCCTCGCCGACGGCCAGGGCAACGTGGTCCACCTCTTCGAGCGCGACTGCAGCCTGCAGCGTCGTCACCAGAAAGTCATCGAGCTCGCTCCCGCGCCCAACCTGCCCGACGGTGTTCGAGAGAAGATCTGCGCGGACGCCGTCGCCTTCGCGAAAGAGATCGGGTACTCCTGCGCGGGCACGGTGGAGTTCCTGCTCGACACCCGCGGTAACCACGTCTTCATCGAGATGAACCCGCGAATCCAGGTCGAGCACACGGTCACCGAAGAAGTGACCGACGTCGACCTCGTGCAGTCCCAGCTCCGAATCGCGTCGGGGGAGACCCTGGCCGATCTGGGCCTGAGCCAGGACAACATCGTGTTGCGCGGCGCCGCGCTGCAGTGCCGCATCACCACCGAAGACCCGGCCAACGGATTCCGCCCCGACACCGGCCGCATCACCGCCTACCGCACACCGGGCGGCGCGGGTGTTCGGTTGGACGGCGGAACCACCCTCGGTGCCGAGGTAGGTGCCTACTTCGACTCGATGCTCGTCAAGCTCACCTGTCGAGGACGCGATTTCGACACTGCCGTCGCGCGTGCGCGTCGGGCCGTCGCCGAATTCCGTATCCGCGGCGTCGCGACCAACATCCCGTTCCTGCAGGCCGTGCTCGTCGACCCGGACTTCACGGTCGGACGGGTGACGACCTCGTTCATCGAGGAACGCCCGGAGCTGTTGACCGCCCGCACATCCGGTGACCGCGGTACCAAGATCCTGACGTACCTCGCCGACGTGACGGTCAACAAGCCGCACGGCGAGCGGCCCTCCACGGTCTACCCCCAGGACAAGCTGCCCGAGGTCGATTTCTCGGCACCGATTCCCGACGGCAGCCGCCAGCGGCTCCTCGAGCTCGGGCCCGAGGGCTTCGCCCGGGACCTGCGTAACCGCAAGGCCGTCGGCGTCACCGACACGACGTTCCGTGACGCGCACCAGTCGCTGCTCGCCACTCGCGTGCGCACGTCGGGTCTGTTGATGGTGGCGCCCTACGTGGCACGCACCACCCCGGAACTGCTGTCCATCGAGGCGTGGGGCGGAGCGACATACGATGTGGCGCTGCGGTTCCTGCACGAGGATCCGTGGGAGCGGCTCGCAGCGCTGCGCGAAGCGGTACCGAACATCGCGCTGCAGATGTTGCTACGCGGGCGGAACACCGTCGGGTACACCCCGTACCCGGAGAAGGTGACGCGTTCGTTCGTGGCCGAGGCCACCGACACCGGTATCGACATCTTCCGGATCTTCGACGCGCTCAACAACGTCGATCAGATGCGTCCCGCCATCGACGCCGTCCGTGAAACCGGAACGGCCGTAGCGGAAGTGGCGCTGAGCTACACCGGTGATCTGTCGAATCCGAACGAGTCGCTCTACACGCTGGACTACTACCTGAAGCTCGCGGAGCAGATCGTCGACGCCGGTGCGCACGTGCTCGCCATCAAGGACATGGCTGGTCTGCTGCGAGCCCCGGCAGCGAAGACTCTGGTGACGGCGCTGCGGTCCAACTTCGATCTGCCGGTGCACGTGCACACGCACGACACCCCTGGTGGTCAGCTGGCGACGTATCTCGCGGCGTGGGAAGCAGGAGCCGACGCGGTCGACGGTGCCAGCGCCGCGATGGCAGGTACGACGAGTCAGCCCGCGCTGTCCGCGATCGTCGCTGCCGCGGCACATTCCGAGTACGACACCGGCCTCGATCTGCAAGCAGTGTGCGATCTCGAACCCTACTGGGAAGCGCTGCGAAAGGTCTACGCGCCGTTCGAGTCCGGACTCCCGGCGCCCACCGGCCGTGTGTACACCCACGAGATCCCAGGAGGCCAGCTGTCCAACCTCCGTCAGCAGGCGATCGCGCTGGGTCTCGGCGACCGGTTCGAGACCGTCGAGGCGAATTACGCTGCGGCGGACCGGATGCTGGGCCGTCTGGTCAAGGTCACCCCGTCGTCGAAGGTCGTCGGCGACCTGGCGCTCGCTCTGGTCGGCGCGGGCGCTTCGGCGGAGGAGTTCGCGGAGAATCCGCGCAAGTACGACGTCCCCGACTCGGTCGTCGGCTTCCTGCGCGGCGAGCTCGGCACACCTGCCGGTGGTTGGCCGGAGCCCTTGCGGACCAAGGCATTGGAGGGACGGTCGGAGCCCAAGGAGGAAACCCCCGTCTCGGCCGAGGACGAGAAGGCGTTGGACGGAACCTCGGCGCAGCGCCGAGACACGCTCAACCGCTTGCTGTTTCCCGGTCCGACCGCCGAGCTTGCTGCGCACCGCGAGAAGTACGGCGACACTTCCAGATTGTCCGCCAATCAGTTCTTCTACGGTCTGCGCCAGGGCGAGGAGCACCGAGTCAAGCTCGAGAAGGGCGTGGAGCTGCTCATCGGTCTCGAAGCGATATCCGACGCCGACGAGCGCGGAATGCGCACGGTGATGTGCATTCTGAACGGACAGTTGCGGCCCGTGTCGGTCCGCGACCGCTCGATCAGCTCGGACGTTCCGTCGGTCGAGAAGGCGGACAAAGCCAACTCGGGTCACGTGCCCGCACCGTTCGCCGGAGTGGTGACGCTGTCGGTGTCCGAGGGCGACAACGTTTCAGCAGGCGACGTCGTCGCCACGATCGAGGCCATGAAGATGGAAGCGGCGATCACCGCTCCCAAGGCCGGTGTCGTCTCGCGGCTCGCGATCGGTGGTGTCCAGCAGGTCGAAGGCGGCGACCTACTCATCGTCATCGGCGGTGATTCGGCGGACTAGCCGTGAACGCCGGATGAGTAAACTCCCGTGGATGACTCGGATCGTCGCAGGCATCGCGGGAGGCCGGAAGCTGAAGGTGCCGCCTCGCGGCACTCGCCCCACATCGGAGCGAGTGCGCGAGGCGGTGTTCAGTTCACTGGGTGCCCGAATGGATCTCGAGGGCGCCTCGGTGCTCGACCTGTTCGCCGGATCCGGAGCGCTCGGACTCGAAGCGCTCTCCCGCGGGGCCGACAAAGTGGTGCTGGTCGAGTCCGACGCGCGTGCCGCGGCAGTGGCCCGTGAGAACGCCGCAGCGGTGGGAATCGCCGGGGCATCGGTCCGCTGTGCGCCGGTCGCGTCGGTGTTGGCAGGCTCGGCGGACACCGCGTTCGATCTGGTGCTGGCCGACCCGCCCTACGCGGTGACCGACGCCGCCGTCGGACACATGCTCGAAGCCCTCGTGGAGGGAGGATGGCTGGCACACGACGCCGTCGTCGTCCTCGAGCGATCGAGTCGCTCGGCCGAAACCGTGTGGCCCCCTGGGTTGCTGCCGGAGAAGGTCAAGAAATACGGCGAGACGCGCATCGAGATCGCCACCACGGACGACGAACCCGCCGGTGATAGCGTGCAGCCATGACTGGAGCGGTGTGCCCTGGATCCTTCGACCCGGTGACCAACGGTCACCTCGACGTCATCACAAGAGCTGCAGCGCAGTTCGACGAGATCGTGGTGACCGTGATGATCAACAAGAGCAAGCGTGGACTCTTCACGGTGGACGAGCGCATCGAGATGATCGCCGAAGCGACAGCGCATCTGGACAACGTACGGATCGCGTCGTGGTACGGATTGCTGGTGGACTACGCCAAGGAGCGGGGGTACACCGCGATCGTGAAAGGACTGCGCGGAGCGAACGATTTCGACTACGAACTGCAGATGGCTCAGATGAACCAGAAGCTCTCGGGTGTCGACACGCTGTTCATCCCGGCCAACCCGACGTACAGCTTCCTGTCGAGCTCGTTGGTCAAGGAGGTGGCGACGTTCGGCGGTGACGTCGCGGACATGGTGCCCGAGCACGTGCACACACGATTGCTGGCCAGGATCGCGGAGCGCGCGGCCGAGTGAGCACGGCGGCCGCCACGTGCGGCCGCGCCGCCCACATCGAGCGACACACCGACGTCGGTGTTTCGCAGACGTGGCGATCACCAGGCAAACTGGCAGTCACTGGACCGACCACGGCCAGTACCTAGAAGTACCTAGACGATTGGGGTGGGCGGTGTACCGCGTATTCGAGGCACTCGACGAACTCGTTGCCATCGTCGAGGAGGCGCGCGGAGTTCCCATGACTGCCGGCTGCGTCGTACCTCGTGGCGATGTGCTGGAACTTCTCGACGACGTTCGCGACTCCATTCCCGGAGAACTCGACGACGCCCAGGATGTTCTCGACCACAAGGACAAGTTGGTCGGCGACGCGCGGGCGACGGCGGAGAAGACCGTCACGTCCGCGAACAACGAGGCGCAGGACACGGTCGAGAATGCCCGCGACTCTGCCGACCGCATTCTCGCCGACGCCAAAGCTCAGGCCGATCGCATGGTCGCCGAAGCGAAGGCGCACGCGGAACAGCTCGTCGACGACGCCACCGACTCTGCCGAACGTACCGTCGAGCAGGGACAGCAGGAATACGACGCCCTCACGAGCAGGGCACGGTCGGAGGCTGACCGCATGATCGAGGCCGGCCAGGCCTCCTACGATCGGTCCGTCGCCGACGGGACCGAGGAGCAGGCACGACTCGTCGCACAGACAGAGGTGGTGCAGGCTGCGCACGCCGAGTCCGCACGGGTGATAGACAGCGCCCACGCCGAGTCCGACCGCATGCGCAGCGAATGCGACGTGTACGTCGACACGAAGCTGGCGGAATTCGAGGAGTTCCTCACCGGCACCATCCGATCCGTCGGGCGCGGTCGTCAGCAACTGCGTACCGGATCCGGGGTCCCCGATTACGGATCCGATACGGCGGACGACTTTCGTCGACCACGCCGCTGAATCGGGCCTGAATCGGGCCTGAATCGGGCCTGAATCGGACTTCGGTCGGGGCGTGATCGCCCCCGAGTTTGCCCACATATGCGTGCGTGCGTATCGTTGAGTGGTTGCCCGCTCCCGTCTCGACGGTAGTAGGTGACGACTTGTCGTGATGTCGTTCCCATGTTTTCGAGAAGAAAGAATCGTTGTGTCTACCCGTCGCAGTACCCCCAGTTCCTCCGCGGGCTCGGGTTTCGCTCTGGATATCGACAACCTCGGCCGTCGGCCGGGGTCGATGAAGGAGATCCAGCGCACGGTGGCCGCGCCGACCCGAATCGGACTCGATGCAATCGCAATCGAAGCCGATACTCCCGTCGAACTCGATCTGAGGCTCGAAGCAGTGTCCGAGGGCGTGCTGGTGACCGGCACCGTCCGCGCCGACACTGCAGGCGAATGCACCCGCTGTCTGGAGCCGGTCACCGGTTCGGTGGATCTGTACCTCACCGAGCTGTTCGCCTATCCGGACAGCGTCACGGAAGAAACGACCGACGAGGACGAGATTCACCGCGTTCTCGACGATCGGATCGACCTCGAACCGGTCATCGTGGATTCCGTCGGGCTGGAGCTTCCGCTGCACCCCGTCTGCCGCGAGGACTGCGAGGGATTGTGCCCCGAATGCGGCGTTCGCCTGGCGATTGCGGAATCCGGCCACAGTCATGACATACTTGATCCTCGCTGGGCTGGTCTTGCAGCCAAATTTGGCGTGGATTCAGAACCGAGCACAGAACTTGTGAACAACGAAGTCGAGGAGAAGTAAGTGGCTGTCCCGAAGCGCAAGATGTCGCGTTCCAACACGAGGTCGCGTCGTGCACAGTGGAAGACCACTGCGCCTACCCTCGTCACCTGCCCCAACCGTGGTTGCGGCGAGAAGACCCTGCCCCACATTGCGTGCCCGTCCTGCGGCACCTACAAGGGCCGCCAGGTCGCAGCAGCAGTCTGATCTTTCTCGGGATCGGACGCGCTGTGATCGACAAAAGCAGCCCAGCTGTACGTAGCTCAGCTACGAAGAAGAGTGCAACAGCCGGTAGCGGCGAGGACGACCATGGGTCACTCCTCGCCGCTCTCGGCGTTGTTCTGGAGGAATCACTCCTCACCTTGGCACTGACACACCGTTCGTATGCGTACGAGCGGGGAGGTCTGCCCACCAACGAACGACTCGAATTCCTCGGAGATTCCGTCCTCGGCCTGACCATCACCGAGCGGCTGTACCTGGCTCACCCGGCGAAGTCCGAAGGTGAGCTCGCGAAGATCCGAGCGAGCGTGGTCAACATGCATGCACTCGCCGAGGTCGCGCGCGGCCTCGGCGACGGCGGTCTCGGCGCACACCTCCTGCTCGGCAAGGGCGAGGAGCAGACCGGCGGCCGAGACAAGGCGAGCATTCTGGCCGACGGCATGGAATCGCTATTGGGTGCTATTCACCTTCAGCACGGTATCGACACCGCGCGGGAAGTCGTTCTCCGACTCTTTGCGGAGTTGCTCGAGCGGGCACCGCGACTGGGTGCCGGACTCGACTGGAAGACGAGCCTGCAGGAGCTGACGGCAGAACAGTCTCTCGGGGTACCTGCGTACGAGATCTCGTCGACCGGCCCCGATCACGACAAGGAATTCACCGCCACCGTTCTGGTCGGTGGCCGTGCACTCGGTGTCGGTGTCGGCCGCAACAAGAAAGAAGCGGAGCAGAAGGCGGCCAGCACTGCCTGGAATGCACTGTCCGTCGACACCGACACCGACACCGACACCGACCCCGACGTGAATGCCTGAGCTTCCCGAGGTCGAGGTAGTCCGACTCGGATTGGCCGCGCACGTGGTCGGCTCCACGATCGAATCGGTCGACGTGCTGCACCCACGCGCGATTCGCAGGCACCTCCCCGGGTCACGGGATTTCGTCGGACAGCTGCGCGGACGTCGCATCGCGGCCGCCGAGCGTCGTGGCAAGTATCTGTGGCTTCCTCTCGAACCATGCGACATCGCCGTCGTCGTGCACCTCGGAATGAGCGGTCAGATGCTCGTACAGCCACCGACGGTGCCGGACGAGAAGCACCTTCGCATCCGCGCACGCCTGGACAACGGGGCAGATCTCCGTTTCGTCGACCAGCGCACGTTCGGGGGTTGGGCAATTGCACCACTGACGGATGTCGACGGGACCATCGTTCCCGAACCGGTCGCGCACATCGCCCGGGATCCGGTCGATCCGCTGTTCGACGCGGAGTCGGTCGTGAACGTCCTGCGAGGCAAACACACCGAGATCAAGCGAGCGCTCCTCGATCAGACCGTTCTGTCCGGTGTCGGAAACATCTACGCGGACGAAGCATTGTGGCGGGCCAAGATTCACGGAAACCGTATCGCCGAGACCTTGAGCAGGCCGGCGTTGCGTCGGTTGTTGACTGCAGCGCACGCCGTGATGGGCGAAGCGTTGGCGCAGGGCGGAACGTCGTTCGACGCCCTGTACGTGAACGTCAACGGCGAATCGGGATACTTCGATCGCTCCCTCGACGCGTACGGGCAGGAAGGCTTGCCGTGCTCACGGTGCGGAAGCCCCATCCGTCGTGAGAAGTTCATGAACCGCAGCTCGTACAGCTGCCCCAAGTGCCAACCTCGACCGCGCACGACCCGACTGGTGAGCTAGGCCCCTACAATCGGCTCTCATGGCTGAGACGAGCACTCCTACTTCACTCTGGGTCGAACGCACCGGAACCCGCCGATACACCGGCAAGAGTTCACGCGGTGCCGAGGTTCTGATCGGATCGGAGTCGGTCGACGGCGTGTTCACGCCCGGCGAACTGCTCAAAATTGCACTCGCGGCCTGCACCGGAATGAGCTCGGATCTGCCGCTGTCCCGCAGACTGGGCGACAATTACGACGCCACCGTCGAAGTATCCGGTGCCGCCGACCGCGAGAACGAGCTGTATCCGGAGCTGAACGAGATCCTGAAGGTCGACCTGAGCGAACTGGATCCGGAGGCTCAGCAACGCCTCCTGACCGTCGTCGAACGCGCAATCGACAAGGTGTGCACCGTCGGTCGCACCCTGAAGGCCGGCACCACGGTCGGTCTCGCCATCGAGATCGACCACTGACGTGTGGACGCCTGACACGACGGTCGGGGCTGCGGTAGTAGCAGGCACGCTGGCCGCAGGACTGCTGGTGACCGCTCCCGCCGCGAGCGCAGCGCCTGCGTGCACGGAGTGGTCGGTCAGTACCGTGGCCACCGGCTACGGCATGCTCGAGAACCTCGCGTTCGGCGAGAACGGCACGATGTACCTGTCCGAGACGTCCCCTCTCGGTCCCGGGCGGATCCAGGCGCTCTCGCAGGACGGCCTCAGGTCCGTCGCCGTGGACGACGTGACGTCGCCCGGGGGATTGGTCGTCGATGGCTCGGTGCTGTACTTCACGGCCGGAAACGGCACCGCAGCAGGTCTTTTCGACACGCCGGACGGCACCGTGGACATGCTGGACCTGTCGTCGGGGGTCCGTTCCACGTACGCCGCCGGTCTCGTGATGCCCAACGGTCTCGCACGGACGGACGACGGAACTTTGTTCACCACGCGCAACCTCGGACTCACGACAGGTCTGACCGTCGTTCCGTCGGCCTCACCGCACGTGCCGTCGGTCGTCCGCACCGACCTCGGCACCGCCAACGGCATCGCGGTGGACGCAGACGCGCTGTACGTGGCCGACACGTTCGAACCGTCGTTGCGCATCACCGCACTCGACGTCGACGATCCAGCCGGCCCGGCGAGAATCCTGCCCGTCGACGGGTTCGGTCCGTTCACTGCATCGGACGACATGACCGTCGGGCCCGACGGCATGATCTACCTGGCTCAGAATCTCGCCGGACGCGTTCTGCGTGTCGATCCCGCCACGGGTTCGTCGTGCGTGGTCGGCACAGGTGTGCCGCTCACGTCCTCGGTGGAGTTCGGTGGACCGGGCTGGGACGACAATTCTTTGTACGCAACGAGCTTCGACGGATCCGTGCGAAAGCTGACGCCGTGACGGACCAGCGATTGACGGCTTGGGTACATGGACACGTGCAAGGCGTCGGATTTCGATGGTGGACGCGATCTCGCGCACTCGAGCTGGGATTGATCGGATCGGCGACCAACCAGTCCGACGGCCGCGTCCTGGTGGTCGCGCAAGGCCCGAGAGACCGGCTGGAGAGCTTGCTGGCACTTCTCCGCGGCGGCGCGACGCCCGGGTCGGTCTCGCTCGTCGTCGAGAGCTGGGACCCGCCCCGGGGCGGAATCATCGGTTTCGTCGAACGCTGACGCGCCGGGGTGATCCGACGCGCGTGTGACGTGATGTGCGTGTGCCCGCGCGTCGGTGCGACCCGGTACTGTCAAACGCCATGCATCTCAAGAGTCTGACGCTGAAGGGCTTCAAGTCCTTCGCTTCGGCGACGACTCTTCGATTCGAACCGGGAATCACCTGCGTGGTCGGACCCAACGGGTCGGGTAAGTCCAACGTCGTCGACGCGTTGACCTGGGTCATGGGCGAGCAGGGCGCCAAAGCACTACGCGGCGGAAAGATGGAAGACGTCATCTTCGCCGGCACATCCGGGCGCGCACCGCTCGGTCGTGCCGAGGTGACGTTGACCATCGACAATTCCGACGGCGCACTTCCCATCGACTACACCGAGGTCTCCATCACGCGGCGCATGTTCCGCGACGGTGCCGGTGAGTACGAGATCAACGGCAACTCGTGCCGCCTCATGGACGTACAGGAGCTGCTGAGCGACTCGGGTATCGGACGTGAAATGCACGTCATCGTCGGACAGGGTCGTCTGGCGGCGATCCTGGAATCGCGTCCCGAGGACCGACGTGCGTTCATCGAGGAAGCCGCTGGTGTCCTCAAGCATCGAAAGCGCAAGGAAAAGGCCGTACGCAAACTCGATGCCATGCAGGCCAACCTCGCGCGGTTGACG
Source organism: Rhodococcus sp. 14-2470-1a (assembly GCF_002259425.1). Taxonomy (NCBI): domain Bacteria; kingdom Bacillati; phylum Actinomycetota; class Actinomycetes; order Mycobacteriales; family Nocardiaceae; genus Rhodococcus; species Rhodococcus sp. 14-2470-1a. Next base: position 184,189 of record NZ_NPFZ01000034.1, on the reverse strand, counting down.
GACCTGACGGCCGAGCTGCGGCGTCAGCTCAAACCGCTCGGCAGACAAGCCGAGGTCGCCCGACGAGCCCAGACCGTGCAAGCCGACCTGCGCGACGCGCGGCTGCGGCTCGCGGCGGACGATCTGGTCGCCCGCCGTGAGGAATTCGCCAACCAGACGCAGGACGAAGCCGCCGCGCGGGAACAGTACGCAGCCGTCCAGGACACCCTGGAAGCAGGCAACGTCGCGCTCGGTGAACTGGAACAGTCGGTAGCGAGACTCACGCCGAGCGCCGAGGCTGCCGGGCAGACCTGGTTTCAGCTGTCTGCGCTGTCCGAGCGCGTCAACGCGACCATCAGGATCGCGAAGGAGCGCGCCCGCCATCTCGACTCGGCTCCGTCAGGAGGCCGCGGTCAGGATCCCGACGAACTCGAGCAACAGGCCGACCGCGTGGCGGAGGAGGAGCTCGAGCTCGTCGAGGCCGTCGAGATCGCTCGTGAAAATCTCGAAGTGGCACGCGATCAACTGGCCGAGCGCGAGTCCGCCGCCGCGGAGGCCGAACGAGCACACATGGCGGCCGTTCGTGCCGTCGCCGACCGTCGTGAGGGGTTCGCGCGGTTGTCGGGCCAGGTCGACACTTTCCGAACGAAGGCGGAATCCATCGACGCCGAAGTCGCCCGGCTCTCCGTCGCGATCGACGAGGCACGCGAACGAGGTGACCGGGCACAGGAAGAATTCGAAAGCGTCCAGGACCAGATCTCCGGTCTCGACGCGAGTGAGCTGAGCCTCGACACGCACTACGAGCGCGCCGTCGCCGCGCTGCGCAGCGCAGACGCTCGTGTCACGGAATTGCAGAACGAGGACCGTGTCGCAGGCAAGAAAGTGGCGTCGTACCAGGCTCGCATCGAAGCTCTGACCATGGGGCTCGAGCGCAAGGACGGCGCGGGCTGGCTCACCTCTCGCGGCCAGGCCGGCGTTGCAGGGCTACTGGCCGAGCGCATCACCGTCGAAGACGGGTTCGACGTGGCCGTCGCCGTGGCGATGGGGCCCGCCGCCGACGCAGTGTTCGCCGACTCGTACGAGGTCGCTCGCGACGCGGTCCGTGCATTGCACGAAGCCGACGGCGGTCGCGCCGTGCTGGTCTTCGAATCGGGTTCGGCCGAGCGCCCGAAGCCGGGGGTCCTGCCCGACGGTGCGCGGTGGGCACTGGACGTGGTCGACTACCCCGAGCCGCTGGCGTCGGCCATGCAGTCGCTGCTCGGGGACGTCGTGATCGTCTCGTCGTTCGACGACGCGCAGTCGGTCATGGGCACCGTGTCCGGTGTCCGCGCCGTGACCACTGCGGGCGATTACATCGACTCCGGCTGGGTGTCGGGCGGATCCGACCGCAGACCGAGCACGCTGGAAGTGCAGGCAGCGATCGACACGTCGACCGTCGAACTCGCCGCAGCGGAACGTCGATCCGCCGAACTGGAAGCAGCGCTGTCGGGTGCACTGGCAGAGCAGTCCGATCGGCGTGAGTCCGCCGAGCAGGCACTGGCGGCGTTGAACGAATCCGACGCGGCGATGTCCGCGGTCTACGAACAACTCGGCCGGTTGGGCCAGCTGGCGAGATCGGCGCACGCGGAGTCCGCGCGGTTGTCCGATCAGCGAGCCAAGGCCGAGAGCGGTCGCGAGGACGCGCTGCAGGCACTCGCCGAGCTCGAGGAACGTCTCCGTCTTGCCGAGGACGAGCAGTCGGAATCGTCCGACGCTCCCGACTCGGAGGACTCCACCTACGCGCGCGAGGCAGCAGCTGCAGCGCTGGCCGAGGTGCGATCGGTCGAGGTGGAGGCACGGCTGAACGTACGCACCGCCGAGGAACGAGCTCAGTCACTACGCGGAAAGGCCGATTCCTTGCGTCGCGCGGCGCGGGCCGAGCGCGAGACTCGGGCCCGTGCGGAACGGGAGATGATCGCTCGACGTCACGCCGCTGCCGTCGCGGAATCGGTTGCCACGGCAGGGGAGCGGGTGGCGACCCGACTCGCCGATGTCGTCTCAGCCGCCGCAGCCCGCCGGGACGAACTGGCCGAACAGCGCGCCAACACCACGGCAGAACTCGAACGCGTCAAAGAACAGGTCCGTGCACTGCAGGGCCAGTTGGCGTCCATCACGGACGCCGTTCACCGTGACGAGGTGGCGCGTGCGCAGGCGGCGCTTCGCATCGAACAGCTGGAGTCGACGATTCTCGAGCAGCACGGAATCGGCCTGGACGATCTGGTCGCCGAGTACGGACCCGATGTCGCGCTCGCGCCGACCGAGCTGGAGATGTCCGAGTACGAAGCCGCGAAGGAACGCGGTGAGCAAGTGGTCGCACCGGCCCCGATGCCGTTCGACCGCCTCACTCAGGAGAAGCGAGCGAAGCGAGCCGAACGTGACCTGGCGACTCTCGGCAAGGTGAACCCCCTCGCACTGGAGGAGTTCGCCGCACTGGAGGAGCGCTACAACTTCCTGTCCACCCAGTTGGAGGACGTGAAATCGGCTCGGAAGGATCTGCTGGACGTCGTCGCGGACGTCGACGAGCGCATCCTGCAGGTCTTCACCGATGCCTGGCTCGACGTCGAGCGGGAGTTCACGCAGGTCTTTGCAAAGCTGTTTCCGGGAGGCGAGGGACGTTTGATCCTGACCGAGCCCGGAGACATGCTCACGACCGGAATCGAGGTCGAGGCACGTCCGCCTGGCAAGAAGGTCAAGAGGTTGTCGCTGCTCTCGGGTGGCGAGAAGTCCCTGACTGCCGTGGCCATGCTGGTGGCGATCTTCCGCGCCCGACCGTCCCCGTTCTACGTCATGGACGAGGTGGAGGCCGCACTCGACGACACCAACCTTCGGCGCTTGATCGGCTTGTTCGAACAACTGCGGGAGAAGTCTCAGCTGATCGTGATCACCCACCAGAAGCCGACGATGGAGGTGGCCGACGCTCTCTACGGAGTGTCGATGCGGGGCGACGGCATCACGACCGTCATTTCGCAGCGGCTCAACCGCGACCGTGTGGAGACGATCGGCAGCGTGACCGCGCCGGACGAGGAAACAGCGGCCGCGCCCACCTCCTGACGGAGTGGCGCAGCGCACGCCCGCGCACTCGAAGAGCCCGCCGCCCTGACAAGATGGACACGTGAGTAGCCAAGCGTGGATCATCCTCGCGGCCGTTCTGGCCGTCCTTGTCGTCGCACTCGTCACCGGGCTGGTGCTGTCCCGTCGGCGCCGTGTCTCGTTGAAGTCGTCCGACACCCCGACGATCGAGGAGCAGAAAGACCGTTCCGGTGGGTACAAGGCGGGCGGTGGATTCTCCTTCAGCCAGGGCACCGCAACCGCCGAGCCCGAGCCCGTCGTCAGACCCGAGCCCGTCGTCAGGCCCGAACCAGTCGTCGAGCCGTCACCCGAGCCACTGCCGACGCCGGAGCCGACTCCCGAGCCTGAGCCGACTCCCGAGCCTGAGCCGTCACCGGAGACCCAGCCGACACCGGAGCCCGAGCCGGCCGGCCGAGTCCTCGACGACATCGCGCCCACCGACGGGCGGCTCGATCGACTTCGCGGCCGGTTGTCACGGTCGCAGTCCGCCGTGGGCAAGAGCCTGTTGGGCCTGCTCGGCGGTGGAGACCTGGACGAGGACTCGTGGGAAGAGGTCGAGGACACGCTGCTGATCGCGGACCTCGGATCGACCACGACGCAGGAAATCATGGCGGCACTGCGGCAGCAGATGGCAGCGAGGAGCATCAGAACCGAGGCCGACGCGCGGGCGTTGCTGAAGGAGATTCTGGTGTCTCAGCTGCGCCCCGAGCTCGATCGCTCCATCAAGGCCCTGCCACACGAAGGAACTCCTGCGGTTCTGTTGGTGGTCGGAGTGAACGGCACCGGTAAGACGACCACGACGGGCAAGCTTGCGCGCGTGCTGGTGGCGGACGGTCGTCGAGTTCTGCTCGGCGCGGCGGACACGTTCCGTGCTGCCGCTGCGGACCAGTTGCAGACTTGGGCCGAGCGAGTCGGTGCCGACGTCGTGCGGGGCAAGGAAGGCGCTGATCCGGCCGCAGTCGCGTTCGATGCCGTGACCAAGGGTATCGAGCAGGGCGTGGACGTCGTCGTGGTCGACACGGCGGGTCGGTTGCACACCAAGTCCGGGTTGATGGACGAGCTCGGCAAGGTGAAGCGTGTGATCGAGAAGCGCGCGCGGGTCGACGACGTGCTCCTCGTGCTCGACGCCACCGTCGGCCAGAACGGGTTGACCCAGGCCCGGGTGTTCGCAGAAGTGGTGAACATCACCGGCGTCGCGCTCACCAAGCTCGACGGTACGGCGAAGGGCGGCATCGTTTTCCAGGTGCAACGTGAGCTCGGTGTGCCCGTGAAACTCGTCGGTCTCGGCGAGGGTGCGGACGATCTCGCGCCCTTCGAGCCGGAGGCATTCGTCGACGCGTTACTCGGCTGATTCCGCCCCCTGATTTCGGACCGCGTGAGGGCTCACGCCGTCCGAAATCGGGTGAGCGCGGGATTGCGAAAAATACGAATGGCCTGGACGAAACGTATTGGCAACAGATTTCGCCCATGCGTTCACATGAGCGAAACACCAGAGTGTCATCGATGAAACTTCTTAAAACCACTCTTTGTTCTTGACGGCGCACCGACCGGTAGCGCAGGAGAAATGGAGGGTGTACGTGAGTCCCGAGGATGTATTGGCCAACTCCGGCAACGCCGCTTGGATGCTGATCGCAGCATCACTGGTGCTGCTGATGACGCCGGGCCTGGCGTTCTTCTACGGCGGAATGTCGCAGCAGAAATCCGTCCTGAACATGATGATGATGTCGTTCGGGTCGATGACCGTCGTCGCGATCATCTACTTCCTGTGGGGATGGTCGATGTCGTACGGAACCGAGGACATCGGCGGCCTGTTCGCCAACCCCTTCGAGTTCTTCGGTCTCAAGGATTCCATCACCGACGCCGACGGTAACTTCATCGCCGGAGCGTGGGGATACGCCAACATCATCGATGTTGCATTCCAGGTCACCTTCGCGATCATCACCGTCGCCCTGATCTCCGGCTCCATCGCAGGCCGCGTCAAGTACGGAACGTGGCTCGCATTCGCAGGTATCTGGGTCACCCTCGCGTACTTCCCGCTCGCACACATGGTGTGGGGTGGCGGACTGCTCTCGGGCTCCGAGGACGGGCTCGCCGCGAAGATCTTCGGCACCACCGACGACGGAGAAGGCGGACTGGTCGCCTCGGTCGCGCCGATCGACTTCGCCGGAGGCACGGTCGTTCACATCAACGCCGGCATCGCAGGCCTCGTCCTGGCCCTCATCATCGGCAAGCGCATCGGCTTCGGCAAGATCGCCTTCCGGCCACACAACCTCCCGTTCGTCATGCTCGGTGCGGCACTCCTGTGGTTCGGTTGGTTCGGCTTCAACGCCGGTTCCGCCTTCGCTGCCGACGGCGCAGCCGGACTCGCCTGGGTCAACACCACTGCCGCCACCGCGGCCGCCATCGCAGGCTGGCTCATCACCGAGCGCATCCGCGACGGACACGCCACCAGCCTCGGTGCCGCGTCGGGCATCGTCGCAGGCCTCGTGGCCATCACCCCCGCCGCGGGAGCACTCACGCCTGTCGGCTCGATGATCCTCGGCGTCATCGCAGGTGTCCTCTCCGCACTTGCTGTCGGCCTGAAGTTCAAGTTCGGTTACGACGACTCGCTCGACGTCGTCGGCGTGCACCTCGTCGCCGGCCTCTGGGGCACCATCGCGATCGGCTTCCTCGGTTCCGAGACCGGCCTGTTCTACGGTGGTGACTACAAGCAGCTCGTCGTGCAGATCGTGATCGCGCTGTTCGCACTCATCTTCACCGCCATCGTCACCGCGGTCATCGCCTTTGCTCTCAAGCCGCTCGGGTGGCGTGTGTCCGACGAGGAAGAAGCCAACGGAATCGACGAGGCAGAACACGCCGAGACCGCGTACGACTTCGCCTGACAAGGTAGAGATAAGAGCGAGAACTCTCGCTCCGCATGCAACCGGGCACATCAAGAGCTTGTGAAGGGAAGCAGAACAATGAAGCTGATCACGGCAATCGTCAAACCGTTCACGCTGGAGGACGTCAAGACGGGCCTCGAACAGGCCGGCGTGCTTGGCATGACGGTCAGTGAAGTTCAGGGATACGGGCGCCAGAAGGGCCACACCGAGGTCTACCGCGGCGCCGAGTACTCCGTGGACTTCGTTCCGAAGGTGCGCGTCGAGGTCGTCGTCGACGACGCGGCGGTCGAGAAGGTCGTCGAGGTCATCGTCGAAGCCGCTCGCACCGGCAAGATCGGCGACGGCAAGGTATGGGTCTCGCCGGTCGACTCGGTCATCCGAGTGCGTACCGGAGAACGTGGCGCCGATGCGCTCTGACCCACACGGGTCTCGGACAGGCGGCCTCGATTCCTCGGCTCACGCCGGGGGATCGGGGCCGTCGGTCTCGAAGGGCTCCACACCGAAGGGCTCGGCGTCGAACGACAGGTCCGGCGCGGCCGCCGACCTCGCGCGCGCCAGGAAACAGCTGCTCGACGGCGGGGCACGCAACCGTCGACTCGATGCGCCCTCGCTGCGGCAAGCCCTCGTCGATCTACACGAGTTCTGGCTCACCACCAAGGGATCCGAGCTGGGAATCAAACCCGATTCGGGATTCGCGATCGTGGCTGTCGGTGGCCTCGCGCGGCGCGAACTGCTTCCGTACTCCGATCTCGACCTGATTCTGCTGCACGACGACATGAGCCCCGAGATCGTCGCCGCGGTCGCCGACAAACTCTGGTATCCGTTGTGGGACGCGCACATCAAGCTCGACCACAGCGTGCGGACGGTGCCGCAGGCACTGCAGGTCGCCGCGACGGACATGACCGCGGCGCTCGGGATGCTCGAAGCTCGTCACATCGCCGGTGACGTGGAACTGAGCAATTTGCTGATCGGCGGGGTACGTAGGGAGTGGCGTACCGGAATACGGTCGCGCTTCGACGAACTCATCACCCAGACCTCCTCGCGGTGGTCCAGAAGCGGTGAAATCGCCCACCGCGCCGAACCTGATCTCAAGAGTGGCCGGGGCGGGCTCCGCGACGTCCAGCTCCTCGACGCCCTCGCCATCGCGCAACTGACCGACGGTATGCCCGGTCTCGGCCCGTCGTCTCCCGGCGGCGGACTGGCCTTCGCGCACGGTCGACTTCTCGATGTCCGCACCGAACTTCACCGTGTCGCCGGTCGAGCGCGCGATCAACTGCGGGCACAGGACGCCGACGAGATCGGTGCCGCGTTGCGTATCGGCGATCGATTCGATCTCGCGCGCGTTCTCAGCGACTCGGCCCGAACCATCAGCTATTCCGTGGACGTGGGTTTGCGTACTGCGGGGAACTCCCTTCCACGACGCGGGCTCTCGCGGCTGCGCCGCGCACCGGTCCGTCGCCCGCTGGACGAGGGAGTCGTCGAGCATGCAGGTGAAGTGGTGCTCGCGCGCGATGCACGTCCGGGGAAGGATCCCGGACTGATCACGCGAGTGGCCGCCGCGTCGGCGCAGACGGGGATGCCGATGTCGGCGTCGACGCTCAATCGATTGTCCGACAGCGCCCCCGAACTGCGCGAGCCGTGGCCGAAGGAAGCGTTCAACGACTTGCTCGTTCTGCTCGGTTCCGGACGTCGCGCCATTGCCGCGATCGAAGCGCTTGACCGAACAGGGTTGTGGGGTCGGTTGATTCCCGAATGGGGTGCGGTGCGGGATCTTCCGCCCCGCGACGCCGTGCACACCTGGACGGTGGATCGGCACCTCGTCGAAACCGCCGCGTACGCAAGTGCTCTGACGACACGGGTGGCTCGCCCGGATCTTCTGGTGCTCGGCGCTTTGATCCACGACATCGGAAAGGGACGCGGGGGAGACCACAGTGTGGTCGGCGCGGAACTCGCCACGCAGATCGGAAACAGGCTGGGACTGTGGCCGTCGGACGTCGCATTGCTCAGTGCAATGGTTCGCTATCACCTTCTCCTTCCGGAGACCGCGACCCGCCGCGACCTCGACGACCCGGCGACGGTGGAGACCGTCGTGAACACTCTCGGTGCGGACACGGTTCTGCTGGAACTGCTGCATGCACTCGCCGAAGCCGATTCCCTCGCGACCGGGCCCGGAGTATGGGGTGACTGGAAGGCGTCGTTGATCCGGGAACTCGTGCGCCGATGCCGCATGGTGATGGCGGGCGAAAGCCTGCCGACGCCCGACCCGCTCGATCCCGCGCACATCGCTCGGGCGGAGAAGGGCGGCGTACACGTCGATCTGCAGCCGACCGACGGTATGCACACCTATGTCGTGACCGTCGTCGCTCCGGACACACCGGGTCTGCTGTCCGACGCTGCCGGTGTGCTCGCGCTGCACTCGTTGCGCGTGCTGTCGGCGTCGCTGGGCAGTCACGACGGTTCGGCGGTCAATTCGTTCGCCGTCGCGCCGCTGTTCGGGACGCCGCCTCAAGCTGGGCTGCTGCGTCAGGAGATCATTCGTGCCCAGGCGGGTGAACTGGACCTGATCGCGTTGCTCGATGCCAAGGAACGGGACGCTCAGCCGATTCCGCTGGACGATCGGGCCGGGGAGTCGACCGAGCCGGAGGACGACTCGGCAGTTCCTGTCGTGTACGCGCAAGCGCCTCCGCGGGTGCTGTGGTTCGACGGGTCGGACTCGGGGCAGGTGGTGCTCGAGCTCAGAGCCGAGGACAGGCTCGGGCTGCTGTGCCGTCTTGCGACTGCGTTGGAGAAGCTGGGCGCGGACGTGAGATGGGCGCGGGTGGCCACGCTCGGTACGTCCGTCGTCGATGCGTTCTGCATCGATCTGTCGGGAACCGACACGCGGGCGACGAGGGAGGACATCGAGCGAGCGCTGCTCGCGGTGGTCCCCGCTCCGGAACCACCGAAACCTCCGGAAAAGCCGGAAGGAACCTGACCCGGCGTACCGATCGACGCGCCGTTCCGACTGCGCTTGTGAGTTTTCATAAAGATTCGGTTACGGTGTCTGCGGGCGAGATCGTTTTGTTACGTTTCTCGCCACAGGAACAACTTGTGAACGAGAGCGCAATGCATGCGAAACAGCCCTGCTCGGGGCGTTTTTCCATGCCTCGCCGACGACTGATGAGGTACTGACTGTGGGAGCCCACCGGCGGTCGAACATTTATGTTCCGACCACGACAGATTCGACGACACCACGCGGGCGTCACAGAGCTCAGGACGATTCGAAGGATTCGGGAATCAAGACGGCGACCATCGTCGCCGCAACAGGTGCGATCGTCGCCGGTGCGGCGCAACTGGGAACCGGGACCGCCACGGCGGCTCCGGCTCCGCTGCCCGACGCCCCCGCGGCGAGTCAAGCCTTCGGGATTCCGCAGAATCTGCTTCCCGCGGGCTTCGAGTTGCCCGCCGGAGTTCAATTGCCGGAGAACCTGATTCCGGAGGGCTTCCAGTTGCCGCCGGGTGTCGAGATCCCGGACACCTCTGATCTGCCCGCACTGGGTCTTCCCGATGTCGGTGCCGCGGCGCAGGATCTGCTGCAGGGGCTTGCACCTCTCAAGGACAAAGCAGTGCAGCCGGTGTCCGGAGTGTTGACCTCCACGTTCGGTCAGCGCTGGGGTACGCACCACGGCGGGATCGACATCGCTGCCCCGATCGGCACGCCGGTACTCGCAGCCGCCGACGGAGTGGTGACGGCCGCGGGACCTGCGTCCGGTTTCGGTCTGTGGGTCAAAGTGCTGCACGCCGACGGGACCGAGACGGTCTACGGCCACGTGGACACCTACGAGGTCGCCGAAGGGCAGCAGGTCGCCGCAGGTCAGCAGATCGCGACGGTCGGAAATCGCGGCCAGTCCACCGGCCCGCACCTTCACTTCGAGGTGCACGACGCGTCCGGGATCAAGACCGATCCGTCCGTCTGGCTGGCCACGCGGGGAGTGTCCGTGACGTGGAACGACACCGCGCGCAACGCTTGACCGAGCACGCGCTGTCCACGCCTCAGCGCCGCGGGCGCTAGGCTGGGTGCGACGTACGTGGCGGGGCGGCAGGCTCGACCCGCTGTCGGCTAATACTCGCTATCGGCTCAGGAGTGCAATCGGTGTTCGAATCCCTTTCCGACAGGTTGACCGGAACCCTCAAGGACCTGCGGGGCAAGGGGCGGCTCTCCGGTGCCGACATCGACGCCACGGCCCGTGAGATCCGGCTCGCGTTGCTCGAGGCCGACGTGGCTTTGCCCGTCGTCCGCGAGTTCATCACCCGCATCAAGACGCGCGCCAAGGGCGCGGAGGTCTCGGGTGCTCTCAACCCCGCGCAGCAGGTCGTCAAGATCGTCAACGAGGAACTCGTCGGGATCCTCGGAGGCGAGACCCGCCGCCTGCAGTTCGCGAAGACCCCGCCGACGGTGATCATGCTCGCCGGTCTTCAGGGATCGGGTAAGACCACGCTGGCCGGCAAGCTGGCCAGGTGGCTGAAGGACCAGGGGCACACACCCTTGCTCGTCGCGTGTGACCTCCAGCGCCCGGGCGCGGTCAGCCAGCTGCAGATCGTCGGTGAACGGGCAGGCGCAACGGTGTTCGCGCCCCACCCGGGAACGTCCATCGGCGGCGGGGAGAACGCGCTCGGCATTTCGGCAGCCGATCCCGTCGAGGTCGCACGCGCAGGCGTCGCCGAGGCTCGCGCCAAACAATTCGACATCGTCATCGTCGACACCGCAGGCCGCCTCGGTATCGACACCGAACTGATGAACCAGGCCGCGGGTATTCGCGACGCGGTTCAGCCGGACGAAACACTGTTCGTCCTCGACGCGATGGTCGGCCAGGACGCGGTCAGCACCGCACAGGCCTTCCGGGACGGCGTCGGATTCACCGGTGTCGTACTGACCAAGCTCGACGGCGACGCACGCGGCGGCGCGGCACTGAGCGTCCGCGAGGTGACCGGCGAGCCCATCATGTTCGCGTCGACCGGTGAGAAGCTCGAGGACTTCGACGTCTTCCACCCCGACCGCATGGCCAGCCGCATCCTCGGTATGGGTGACGTACTCAGCCTGATCGAGCAAGCCGAGCAGCACTTCGACGCCGAGCAGGCCGAGGCCACGGCCAACAAGATCGGCTCCGGCCAGCTCACGCTCGACGACTTCCTCGAACAGATGATGGCCGTTCGCAAGATGGGCCCCATCGGCAACCTCCTGGGCATGCTGCCCGGCGCCGGCCAGATGAAAGAACTGGCCAACGTCGACGAGAAGCAGTTGGATCGAGTGCAGGCGATCATTCGCGGCATGACTCCGCAGGAGCGCACCGACCCCAAGATCATCAACGCGTCGCGTCGTCTGCGTATCGCCAACGGCTCGGGCGTGAAGGTCTCCGACGTCAACCAACTCGTCGATCGTTTCTTCGAAGCTCGAAAGATGATGTCCGCTATGGCAGGCCGGATGGGCATGCCGGGCGCGCGCAAGCAGGTCAGGAACAAGAAGGGCAAGAAAGGCAAGAAGGGCGGTCGGGGGCCGACTCAGCCCAAGATCCGCGGTGGCTTCCCGGGCATGCCCGGAGGTATGCCTGCGGGCATGCCGGACCTGTCGTCCATGCCCAAAGGGCTCGACCAGCTTCCTCCGGGACTCGAAGGCATCGACCTGTCACAGCTGAAGCTGCCGAAGAAGTAGATCGGCCGTGGCCGCGTATCGGGTACGAGGACGGGCACTTCCGTCCGAAAGCCTCGTCGAGATCTGGATAGTCGACGGCGCGGTGTCGTCGGAGCCCGTCGCGGGAGCCGACACGCTTGCCGACGACGGTTGGATCCTTCCCGGGCTGGTCGACGCGCACTGCCACGTCGGCATCAAGTACGGCGGCGGCCACGAGGATCTGGCGGGGTCGATCGAGCAGGCCCGCACCGAACGTGACGTGGGGGCTCTGCTGTTGCGCGACGCCGGATCACCGGTGGACACGCGTGTCCTCGACGACTACGAGGACCTGCCGCGAATTATCCGGGCGGGACGGCACATAGCGTCGCCGAAGCGGTACATCCCCGGTCTGGCGGTGGACATCGAGGACGAATCGCAGTTACCGGACGCCGTCCGTCAGCAAGCCCGATTCGGGGACGGTTGGGTCAAGCTCGTGGGGGACTGGATCGACCGCAGTGTCGGGGATCTGCGCCCGCTGTGGGACGAACAGATCTTGAAGGCAGCGATCGACGCCGCCCACGAGGAGGGTGCACGCGTCACCGCGCACGTGTTCGGTGAGGATGCGCTGCCCGGGTTGATCGGTGCGGGCATCGACTGCATCGAGCACGGGACCGGGCTGACCGACGAGACCGTGGACATGATGGTCGAGCACGGGACCGCGCTGGTACCGACACTCGTCAACATCGAGACCTTTCCGTCGATCGCCGATTCCGCGACGAAGTATCCGGTGTACGCACGCCACATGCGCGACCTGCATTCTCGCGTCGCGGACACGGTGGGTCGCGCGCACGACGCGGGTGTGCCCATATTCGCGGGCACCGACGCAGGCGGATCGATTCGGCACGGCCGGATCGCCGACGAGGTCCATGCACTCACCCGTATCGGGATGTCACCCACCGACGCACTCGGCGCTGCCAGTTGGAACGCGCGGACCTGGCTCGGCCACCCCGGTCTCGAGCACGGGGCGCCGGCCGATCTGCTCGTGTACTCCGAGGACCCACGAACCGGGCCGGATGTACTGTCCTCGCCCGATGTGATCGTATTGCGCGGAATTCCGACCAAGCGCCCAGCGTGACATCACCCTTCGGACCCGACCCGCGCACCGGCCCCGACCGGTCCGGCGAGCCCAGCTGGACGGGAATGGCACCGATGAATGCGGTGCACCACGACAGTTCCGGTTCTGCCTCGTACTGGCGAGCCGAGGAGGCCGCCGCGCGCCGACGGCCGCGTGGTCGGTGGGGAATCCCGGCGGCGTCGACGGTACTGCTCGTCAACCTCGCGGGCTTCCTTCTCGCGCCCCTGGTGTTCGACACCGACGTGCCGGGCGTCTACGTGTTGGCGATCATGCTTCCGAGCCTGGCTGCCCTGACGTTGTCGCTCGCGATCAGCTGGAGGCGCGGCAACGGGCCCGTCGTCGACTTCGGCCTTCCCACCTCCGCGACGGAGTTCGGCAACCAACTCAGAACGGGTCTGATCTGGGGTCTTGCAGCGTTGGCGGGCGCGATCGTGCTGGCCTTGGTCGTACTGTCGCAGACGGACCTGGGGGACCAGGTGCCCCTCGCCGGGCTCGGGGTGTTGTCGCCGACGTGGAAAATCGTTCTGGCTCTGTGGATCTGGCTCGGTGCACCGTTCTGTGAGGAGGTGATGTTTCGCGGCATGGCCTGGGGCGCTCTCGAACGGCGTGTACCCCCGATGCGGGGTGCGTGGCTGGGAAACAAGTGGGTGATTCTCGTCGTCACCGCTGTTGCGTTCGCGCTCTGGCACCGGGAGGGATGGCGGCTCGTGATTCTCGTGTGGGGAGGCCTGGCCATCGGTATCGCACGCATGAGATCCGGCTCGGTGATGTCGTCGACGATCGCCCACTCGACCAACAATGCGCTCCCTGCGCTGGCGATTCTGCTCGTCGCTTGACACCGATTAACCGACATCGGGGTGCGTCTGGCACAATAAGACGCTGTTCGCCCGTCACCGGTTACGTACCGTACGGCGGTCACAACACCCCAATCAACGCAAAACCGGGTGCGCAGTCCGTGCGCACCGCTGAATTGCGCCGTGACCACAACGAAAGAGGCTTCACCTTCATGGCTGTCAAGATCAAGCTCATGCGTATCGGCAAGATCCGCACCCCGCACTACCGCGTCGTCATCGCCGACTCTCGCACCCGCCGTAACGGCCGTGCGATCGAGACCATCGGCAAGTACGAGCCCAAGCAGGACCCCAGCATCATCGACATCGACTCCGAGCGCGCACAGTACTGGCTGGGCGTCGGTGCTCTGCCGACCGAGCCCGTCGAGGCTCTGCTGAAGATCACCGGTGACTGGCAGAAGTTCAAGGGCCTCCCCGGCGCCGAGGGCACCCTGCGCGTCGCAGAGCCCAAGCCGTCCAAGCTGGACCTGTTCAACGCAGCACTCGCTCAGGCCGACGCCGAGCCGCTCGGTGACGCAACCACGGCAAAGAAGAAGAAGGCCCCCAAGGCCGACGACGCTGCAAAGGCCGACGACGCCGCTGCCACCGAGACGGCAGACGCGCCGGCCGCCGAGGCTGCTGAGAAGTGAGTGCAGTTGTCGCCGATGCCGTCGAACATCTCGTTCGCGGCATCGTCGCCAATCCTGACGACGTACGCGTCGAGCTGATCACCGGACGCCGCGGGCGCACCGTCGAGGTGCACGTGCATCCCGACGATCTCGGCAAGGTGATCGGACGCGGCGGCCGCACGGCCACCGCGCTGCGCACGCTCGTCTCCGGTATCGGCGGACGCGGAATCCGCGTCGACGTCGTCGACACCGATCAATAAGAACCGACGATGGAACTCGTAGTCGGTCGTGTGGCGAAGTCGCACGGCGTCAAAGGGGAGCTGGTCGTCGAGGTTCGCACCGACGATCCCGATGCCCGCTTCGCCGTCGGCTCGGAGCTTCGCGGACGTGCACCACGTAACCGAACCGACACGATGTCCTACACAGTGCAAGCCGCCCGGGAACACTCCGGGCGGCTTCTGCTGCGCTTGAAGGGCATCGCGGACCGGACGGCGGCCGATGCCCTTCGCGGCACCCTGTTCTTCGTCGAGTCGGACGACCTGCCCCCGTCCGACGATCCGGACGAATTCTACGACCACGAACTGGAAGGCCTGTCGGTCCGCCACGTCGACGGCACCGAGGTCGGGACGGTGAAGGAAGTGCTCCACTCCGCCGCGGGAGAGCTGCTGTCGATCTCACCGGCCGACGGATCCCGCGCCGAGATTCTGGTCCCGTTCGTCGCGGCGATCGTCACGTCCGTATCACTGACCGACGGTGTCGTGATCGATCCACCCGAGGGTTTGCTGGATCCGGAGCCGTGATGCGCCTCTCCGTGGTGACCATCTTCCCGGAGTATCTGGAGCCGCTTCGAACAGCGTTGCTGGGCAAAGCAATCGACAAGGGTCTCGTGTCCGTCGATGTGCACGATCTGCGCGCCTGGACCCACGACGTGCACAAGGCCGTCGACGATTCTCCGTACGGCGGTGGACCGGGAATGGTCATGAAGCCCACGGTGTGGGGTGATGCGCTCGACGACGTTCTGACGCCGGAGTCTCTTCTGGTCGTTCCCACCCCTGCCGGGGTGCCGTTCACGCAGCTCACAGCCGAAAGATGGTCTCGGGAACAGCATCTGGTGTTCGCGTGCGGACGTTACGAGGGTATCGACCAACGGGTGTTCGACGAAGCCTCGACGCGTGTACGCGTCGAGGAAGTGAGCATCGGCGATTACGTGCTCATCGGCGGTGAAGCCGCCGTGCTCGTCATGAGCGAAGCCGTCGTGAGACTGATGCCGGGCGTACTCGGAAACCAACAATCCCATCAGGAGGATTCGTTCTCCGACGGGTTGTTGGAAGGGCCGAGCTACACGCGACCGGTGACGTGGAGAGGGCACGACGTCCCCGACGTTCTGCTCTCCGGTGACCACGCCAGAATCGCGGCGTGGCGGCGCGAGCAGTCCCTTGCCCGGACGCGGGAACGACGACCGGACCTGCTTGCCGATTCGGACGGGCAGTCCGACCCGTAAAAGCCCGGTCAGTCGACCTTCCCGTCCGGGAACAACATCGTCACGAACCCGGTGAGTGTGTCACGCGCATGCTGAGCGCTGCTGTCGTCGGTCACGTCCACCACGGCGGTATCGGGGTAGTGATCCATGTCGTCCTCGTAGTGGATCTCTTCCCGCGAGATCAAGGCCACCACGAATCGGTTGTCGACGCCCACGGTGCCGGTGGACAGATGCAGCCAGCGATCCGCGATGCAACACATCCACCCCTGCTTGATGGCGTGCACCGGCTCACCGGGAAGTCCGTCCACGATGCCGAAATGCTGGTGATAACCGTCGGTGGCCACGGGAGTCGACTCGCGGAGAAGGCCGATCATGAGCGAGGTCGACGCGGGGGACAGCCCACCGGACCCGTCGAGCACCGCAGAGTAGTAGCGCACGAGTTCGGCGGCCGTCGTCGTCGTGTTCCACCACTGGCCGTCCCACTGCCGCGCCGTTGCGGTCAGCTCGTATCGCTGCGCGATGCGCGTGACGATGTCACCCGCGCCGTACTTGTACCAGAGGGTGTTCGCGGCGTTGTCGTCCGACGACTCGAGCATCGTCGTCATCGCCTCCAGGTCGTCGGCGTCGACCGGTACGCCTGCCAGTTCCGCGCCCTTCAGCACGTCGTCCGCGATGAAGAGCTTCGACACCGACGCCGTCTCGATCTGTTCGGTGTCACCCGCGGCGAAATAATCTCCGGTCACGCGATCCAACAACGCGAAGTCCACGTCGGCGCCACGTTCGGCGGAGGAACGGAGTGCTTCGGGGATGCGGGAGTCGAGGTCGAGGTCGTCGACGACCTCGGTATCGGGAAATGGTGATTCGCTCGTGCTCGGAGTGCCGCTGACGGCCGAGTCCTCGGGGACGCTGCAGCCAGAGAAGAGAACCGTTATCGCGGCGAGGAGTGCGGCGCAGGAAACTGCCAGGACTTGCATCGGCCTGGACATCTCGAGTTCTCCCACACTGGTCCGTCGAACAACATGTCCCACACTAGCTGTAGGGTCGTGCGCCGTGACGATTGCTCTGAAAACTGTGAACAAGCGCATAGCCGAGGAACTCGACGTCCGCGAGGATCAGGTCGCCGCAGCGGTGGACCTTCTCGACGGCGGATCGACGGTCCCGTTCATCGCCCGGTACCGCAAGGAAGTCACCGGCATGCTCGACGACGCGCAACTGCGGCAACTCGAAGAGCGCCTACGCTACCTGCGTGAGCTCGACGAGCGTCGTGACGCAGTCATCGAGTCCATTCGCTCGCAGGGAAAGCTGGACGAGGCGCTCGAACAGTCGTTGATGCTCGCCGAGACCAAAGCCCGTGTCGAAGACATCTACCTGCCGTTCAAGCCGAAGCGGCGCACCAAGGCTCAGATCGCTCGCGAAGCCGGCCACGAACCGGTCGCCGACGCACTCATCACGAACCCCGACACCGATCCTGCGTCGTTCGACACCGAGCAACTCGACGGTGCGCGGGCCATTCTGGTCGAGCGGTTCGCCGAGGACGCCGATCTCGTCGGTGAGCTTCGTGAACTCATGTGGACCCGTGGTCAGTTGACCTCCACGGTGCGCAAGGGCAAAGAAGACGAGGGCGCGAAGTTCGCCGATTACTTCGAATTCTCCGAGCCGTTCACGACCCTGCCGTCGCACCGCATTCTCGCTGCACTGCGTGGAGAGAAGGAGGAGGTGCTCTCGCTCGGCCTCGAACCCGAGCAGGAGGAGCAGGCCCCCGGCGTCCCGACGGTGTACGAAGGTCGAATCGCCGCGAAGTTCGGCATCGCGGATCGTGGTCGTCTCGCGGACCGCTGGTTGCTCGACACCGTCCGGTGGGCGTGGCGAACCAAGCTCGTGGTGACGCTCGCGATCGACGTTCGCATGCGACTGCGTCAGTCCGCGGAGAAGGACGCCGTCGACGTGTTCGCCTCCAACCTGAAGGACCTGTTGCTCGCGGCACCGGCAGGCAACCGCGCGACGATGGGGCTCGACCCGGGGTTCCGCACCGGAACCAAGGTCGCCGTCGTGGATTCCACCGGAAAGGTCGTGGACTACGACACGATCTATCCGCACAAGCCGCAGGGCAAGTGGGATCAGGCTCTGGCCACCCTGGCAGCGTTGGCGGCCAAACATTCCGTGCAGCTCATCGCCATCGGCAACGGCACTGCGTCACGCGAGACCGATTCGTTGGCGGCGGAGCTGATCGCGAAGTACCCGGCGGCAGGTCTGACCAAGATCGTCGTGTCCGAGGCAGGCGCGTCGGTCTATTCCGCTTCGGCCTACGCATCGAGCGAGCTTCCCGAGCTCGACGTGTCCATCCGCGGTGCGGTGTCGATCGCGCGTCGTCTCCAGGATCCGCTGGCCGAGCTGGTCAAGATCGATCCCAAATCCATCGGTGTCGGCCAGTATCAGCACGACATCTCCGAGTCCCTTCTCGCGCGCTCGCTCGGTGCCGTCGTCGAAGACGCGGTGAACGCGGTGGGTGTGGATGTCAACACGGCTTCGGTGCCGCTGTTGTCCCGTGTGTCCGGCATCGCCGGGTCCTTGGCGGAAAGTATCGTGGCGCACCGCGATCAACACGGTCCGTTCGCCAGCCGATCCAAACTGAAGGATGTTGCGCGCCTGGGCCCCAAGGCATTCGAGCAGTGCGCGGGCTTCCTCCGTATCTCCGGCGGGGACGATCCGCTCGACCGTTCGAGTGTCCACCCCGAGGCATACCCCGTGGTGCGCAAGATCGTCGATTCGGCAGGAGTCGGCGTACGCGAGGTCATCGGCAACACGTCGCTGCTCCGCGGACTCGACCCACGGACCTTCGCCGACGACCGGTTCGGAATCCCGACCGTCAGCGACATCATCACCGAACTCGAGAAGCCCGGCCGTGACCCGCGCCCCGAATTCAAGACGGCCACTTTCGCGGCCGGAATCGAGAAGGTCGCGGATCTTCGGCCCGGGATGACTCTGGAGGGCGTGGTCACCAACGTCGCGGCGTTCGGCGCATTCGTCGACGTCGGTGTGCACCAGGACGGGCTCGTTCACGTCTCCGCGATGTCGCACAACTTCGTCAAGGACCCCAGGGAAGTCGTCAAGAGCGGCGACGTCGTGAAGGTCAAGGTCATGGAGATCGACATTCCGCGCCAGCGCATCGGGCTGAGTCTGCGCCTCGACGACGAGCCGGGTGCGTCCGCGAAGGACAAGCCGCGCAGCACCGGTGGTCCCCGCGGTGGTGGTTCCCGCGGCGCGGGCGCTCCACGCGGTGGTGACGGCCAGGACCGGCGTCAGCAGCCCCGGCGGGAGAACCGCGGTGGACGGCAGGCCGCCGCGCCTGCCGGTGGGTCGATGGCCGATGCGCTGCGCAAGGCCGGATTCGGTAAGTAGCATGCGACGGGTGGCACGCCCGTCCACGAGGAGCACGATGCAGCGGTGAGTTGGTTGGATCGCGAGATCGTCGCGCACGGACGACTGCCGTTGCTCTGCTTCCTTCTCGGCTTCCTCGCCGGGTTTCTGCTGATCAGGCTCAGCGTCAGGATGATTCGGGCTCAGGTGAAGTGGTGGCCGGGCAACATCACTCCCGGGGGCCAGCACATCCACCACGTCGTCTTCGGGATCGTGCTCATGCTCGTGTCCGGCATCTCGCTCGTTGCGGTGTTCGAGGACGGCACTCGGGAGACGGGAGCCGTCCTCGCAGCCCTGTTCGGCGTGGGCGCTGCACTCGTTCTCGACGAGTTCGCACTGGTGTTCTATCTGAAGGACGTCTACTGGTCCGAGCAGGGCCGAGCATCCGTCGACGCCGTGTTCGTCGCCGTCGCCGGGACGGGGTTGCTGCTGCTCGGTTTTCACCCGCTTGCGCTGCTGAACATCGCCGATATCCGCGCGGACGCCGACCCGGTGATCCGGGCGGGGTTCGTTGCACTGGCGTTGGCCCATCTCGCACTGTGCGCTGTCGTGCTGGCGAAGGGGAAGATCTGGACCGGATTGATCGGGTTGTTCTTCGCTCCCATCCTGTTCGTCGGCGCCCTTCGTCTGGGCAGGCCGGGCTCGCCGTGGGCGCGGTGGCGTTACACCCGCCGACCCCGGAAGATGGAACGCTCGTTGCGGCGAGAACGCACCATTCGTCGTCCCGCGATTCGCGCGAAGATCTACCTGCAGGATCTGGTGGCAGGAAAGCCCAGCATCGACCACGCGCTCGCGGCGACGGAGGACGAACTGGACCGGACAGTTCAGGCGGCGCCTGCCCCGACCGAGTGACACCGGAACGCCCGCCGGCGGTCGCCGAGGCGATTTCGCGTTACCCTCGGTGGTCTGGCACAATGGTCGGGTTGCCTGTACCAGGCACAGACCTAATCGGAGTACGAACCAGCCGAGTTCCGTGTAGTCGGATTTCTTTCCGAACGTGCGGTACCGCTCGGTTCCTCTACTCGTGCGAAGAACGCAAGGATGGCCACACCGATGAACACTCTGGATTTCTTGGACAAGCAGTCGCTGCGCAGCGACATTCCTGACTTCCGCCCCGGCGACACGCTCAACGTGCACGTCAAGGTTATCGAAGGCTCGAAAGAGCGCGTGCAGATCTTCAAGGGCGTCGTGATTCGCCGCCAGGGTGGTGGCGTTCGTGAGACGTTCACCGTTCGTAAGGTGTCGTTCGGCGTCGGTGTCGAGCGCACCTTCCCGGTCCACAGCCCCAACATCGCGCAGATCGACGTCCTCACCCGCGGTGACGTTCGTCGCGCCAAGCTGTACTACCTCCGCGATCTGCGTGGCAAGGCCGCCAAGATCAAGGAAAAGCGCTGAAGTAAGTGCGTCCGGCCGTATTCACACGACAGCCGCATCGCCCCGTCAGGGGTGGTGCGGCTGTCGTGCTTTCGGTGTACCGGTCGATCGCGGAAACCGGGTGCAGCTAATCTGGTGCGGTGTCAGATGCCCCGCAGGATCCACACGATCGATCCGAGTCGCGCTCCGAGGAGCCGACTGCACCCCGTAAGGAAAAGAAGAAGCAGCGTTCGTTCTGGCGTGAACTGCCGATCCTCGTTCTGGTCGCTCTGGTCCTGAGTTTTCTGCTGCAGACATTCATCGCACGCGTGTATCTGATTCCGTCCGAGTCGATGGAGCCGACGCTGCACGGTTGTGCCGGATGCACCGGGGACCGGATCGTCGTGGAGAAGATCGGCTACCGCTTCGGCGATCCGAAACCAGGAGATGTCGTCGTCTTCCGTGGGCCGGATTCGTGGAACAGCGACTTCGTGTCCACGCGATCGGACAACACGATCGTCCGCGGGGCCCAGGAAGTGGGTTCGCTCATCGGCATAGTGGCTCCGGACGAGAACGATCTGGTCAAGCGAGTCATCGCGACCGGTGGCCAAACGGTCGAGTGCTGCGATGATCAGGGACGGGTTCTCGTCGACGGCAAACCGTTGGACGAGCCGTATGTACAAATGGATTTCCCGTTCACGCCAGGGACGTTGACTTGTGACACCGAATTGAAATCCGGACGCTGTTTCCCCGCGGTGACGGTCCCCGAAGGCAACCTGTGGGTCATGGGAGACAACCGAAGCAACTCCGCCGACTCCAGGTTTCACGTGTCCGACGAACTGATGGGCACGGTTCCCGTCGACAACGTCATCGGCAAGGCGTTCTTGATCGCACTTCCGCCCTCGCGCTGGGGGACCCTGGACTCCCCGGACATCCAGGGGCAGTGAGCCGACAGCACCGATGGTCAGTACCAGTCGATCGCGTGGCCGCCCGCCGTGGCCACCCCGCCCTGTCATTCGTAGGTCCTCGGGCCTACGGACGATGGAGTCGGCCCTCGATCGAGGCGGTCTGGGACCGGTAGCGGGCGTCGACGAGGCGGGTCGAGGCGCGTGTGCGGGTCCGCTGACCGTGGCAGCCTGCATCCTGGGCCCCAAACCGTACGCGTCGCTGGCCGACCTGAACGATTCGAAGAAGCTGACCGAGAAACGCCGCGAGGAACTGTTCCCCAAGATCACCCGGTTGGCCCTCGCCTGGAGTGTCGTGTTCATCGAGGCCGAGGAAATCGATCGGATCGGCGTCCACGTCGCCAACATCGAGGGGATGCGTCGCGCCGTGGCAGGTCTGGGAACGACTCCCGGTTACGTGTTGACCGACGGGTTCCGGGTGCCGGGCCTGCCGGCTCCATCGCTTCCGGTGATCGGCGGAGACGCGACTGCCGCCTGCATCGCCGCGGCAAGCGTCCTGGCCAAGGTGTCCAGGGATCGGGTCATGGTCGACATGGACTCGCGGTTTCCCGGATATGGTTTCGCGGTGCACAAGGGATACAGCACGAAGGTTCATGCGGCAGCGATGACCGAGCTCGGCCCGTGCGCCGAGCATCGAATGTCGTACGCGAACGTGTCCGCAGCGAAGAGGGGCGCCGACGCGGTTGCATCCGTGCTGGGCCGAATGGACCTGGACGAGCGGAGTGCGCGATGATGAACCTTCGATGTCGAGCAAGAACGAGGATGAGAGAAAACCGATGAGTGCCGAAGATCTCGAAAAGTACGAAACCGAGATGGAGCTCTCGTTGTACCGGGAGTACCGGGACATCGTCGGGCAGTTCAACTACGTCGTGGAAACCGAGCGACGCTTTTATCTCGCCAATTCGGTGGAGCTGATTCCGCACAACGCGGACGGTGAGATCTATTTCGAACTTCGTATGTCCGACGCCTGGGTGTGGGATATGTACCGCCCGGCCCGTTTCGTCAAGCACGTCCGGGTGATCACGTTCAAGGACGTCAACATCGAGGAACTCGAAAAGCCGGACCTCCGGCTGCCCGAGTAGCGGGGCCATTCGGTGTCGGTCACCGTCTGGTTGTTGGTGCTCGCGGCGATCGTGTACCTCTTCGGCCGCCGTCGGCGCCGACGGAACGTAATGGTCGTTGCGCAGTTGATCGGCGTCAGTGCGGTGTGCTTGGTGGTCGGTCAGGTCGCTTGGCAGTTACTCGATCCCTAGATCGCGTGCAGTTTCGTTCGATGTCGGATTGCGTTGTGGTGCAACAGATCGAAGAATTCTATGCGTAAAACGCGTGACGATCTCGATTTCTCCTTTCCTGACACCGTGCTGTGAATCGCCCTCATTCTTTTGAAACCGGCGATACACGGTGGTAAAAAGAATCGATCAGCATATTCCTTTGACGGTTAGAGGTTCGGACATGGCGCGCAAGACTCTCGTCCAAATGATCGATGATGTCGACGGATCGGTCATCAAAGAGGGGCAAGGGGAAACCATCGAATTCGGAATCGGTGGCAACCAGTACCGGATCGATTTGAACCTGAAGCACGCAAACGAACTTCACGAACAACTTGCGTTCTGGATCGAGCACGCAGAAAAGGTGTCCGGTCGTAAACCTCGTAAGGGATCCGGGTCCGCTTCCCGCGCCAAGACCGATCTTCAGGACATCCGAGCCTGGGCGCGGGAGAACGGTCACGAAGTGAGTGCTCGCGGACGAATCAGCCAGGACGTTCAGGCTGCGTACGAGGCCGCGCACTAGCGTCACCACCTGGTGTCTTTCGGATGCCCCCGCTGTGCAACAGCGGGGGCATCGTCGTGTCCGGGCACTATTCCGCGTCGCGTTCGGCCTTACCATTCGAGACCGACACTATCCCGAGTATCTCGGTCTCGGGCACGTCCGTCATCCACAGTTCTCGTGAATTCCACAGGGCAGAATTCGACGTGGGAATTCACCGTTCCGTCGATCGTCCCTTCGTGCATCGTTCCATCAGGTTCTGCCCACTCGGCGAACCGACGACCGCGAGGGGGACGAGTGTCGAATCAGGAATTGGGGGCGCGCGGTGAGGCCTTGGCCGCGCTGCATTTGGTCGACAACGGGATGGAGCTGATCGACCGAAACTGGCGGTGCAGACACGGTGAACTCGACATCGTCGCCCGTGACGGGGACGTCACGGTCTTCGTCGAGGTGAAGACGAGGTCGGGTACCGGATTCGGGACTCCCGCAGAGTCGGTGACCTACACCAAACAGCAGCGAATCAGACGGTTGGCTCTCGCATGGCTCGACGAACGCGGCGGCCCATGGGTGCGTATCCGGTTCGATGTGGTCGCGATCGTGATGAGCAACGACGGTGATCCCGCGGTCTCGCATCTGCGCGGGGTGTTCTGATGGCGTTGGGGCGCGCATTCTCGGTGGCCGTCAGCGGCGTGGACGGTCAAGTGGTCGAGATCGAAGCAGACATCGGACGCGGCTTGCCGGGAATTCACCTCGTCGGGCTGCCGGATACGGCGCTGAACGAATCCAGGGACCGTGTGAAGGCCGCGGTCAGCAACTCCGGTGCCACCTGGCCGGACACGCGAGTCGTGTTGGCGTTGTCGCCGGCGACGCTGCCGAAAGTCGGATCCGTGTACGACCTGGCACAATGTCAAGTAGTACCCTTATATACATGCAGGTAGTCGTCTACTCCCGGATATCGAAGGACCGTACCGGCGCCGGTTTGGGAGTGGAACGACAACGCGCCGACTGCCGGGAACTGGTCCGGAAACTGGGCTGGACCGTCGTCGCGGAGTTCACCGACAACGACATTTCCGCATACTCCGGCCGTCGGCGTCCGGGATACGAAGCCATGCTGGACGCCGTGCGTTCCGGCCAGGCTCAGGCGATCGTCGCGTGGCACCCGGACAGGTTGCACCGTCGGCCGATCGAACTTGAATCTTTCATCGACGTGTGCGAACAGTTCCACGTCGATATTCGGACGGTCCACGCCGGGACCATGGACCTGTCCACGGCCTCCGGGAAGATGCTTGCGCGCATGTTGGGCGCCGCCGCCCGGCACGAAGTGGAACATTCGATCGAACGACAGAAGCGGGCGAAGCAACAGGCGGCCGTGGAAGGCAAGTTCCGCGGCGGACGGCGATCGTTCGGTTACGAGCCGGACGGGATGACGCTCCGAACGGGCGAGGCCGCGGCGATCCGTGAAGCCGCCACACGGTTACTGGCGGGAGTGTCGCTGTCCCAGATCGCCAGGGAATGGAACGAGGCCGGGCTACGTACCGCGTTCTTCGGAAAAGAATTCACGAGCCGCGACGTGAAGAAGGTCGTCCTTCGGCCCCGGAACGCCGGTCACGTCCTGCACGAGGGCCAGCGCGTCGGCTTCGGCAAGTGGGAAACGATCTTCGATCCCGACACACTGGCGGCGCTGGACTCGTTACTGACCGACCCGGCCCGCCGTAACGCCGACTCGTTCGAACGGAAGTACCAGGGATCCGGCGTCTACGTCTGCGGTAAGTGCGGGGAAACGATGCTGACCGCTACCCAGACCGGTGGGCGTGCTGGCCGGGCGAAGACGTACAAATGTCGAGGCGGTGCCCACCTGGGCCGCGTTGCTGGTCCGCTGGACGACTACGTCAGCACCCTCGTCATCGGTCGGTTGTCGGCCCCGGATGCCGCCATACTCCGGGGTGGCGACGACGCCAGTATCGACGTCGAAGGACTGAAGTCGAAGCGGGTCGGGCTACAAGCTCGCATGGACGAGCTGGCCGAACTGTTCTCCGCTGGCGATATAGACGCGTCACAACTGCGCGCCGGTACCGCGAAGATGCGGCTGGACCTGGACGCGATCGAAGCGGAAATGGCGGCGGCGCGTCGTTCGTCCGTGCTGGCGAACCTCGTCCTGGGAAGCGATGACATAGCCGAAGCCTGGACGGCGCTGTCCGCCGACGTTCGCGGCAAGATCATCGATCAGTTGATGGTGGTTACGTTGCTGCCTGCGCCTCGTGGACGACGCCCCGGCGGCGGCTACTTCGATCCGGAGTTCGTGCGGATCGACTGGCGCGAGTAACAGGCGCCGATCGGTATATCTGACCTATACCGGTTGTGCTGCAACATAATTCGCTGTTTGAGGGGACTATTAAACGCGGCCTGCGTCGGGTAGAACTGTAAATACCGGCGAAGCGGAAGACGCGTTTCGACAGTCCCTGTAGGGCGCTACGTGCGAACCCTTGTACGGAGAGGCGACGGTATCGATCTTCCATCCGTGGAGACACGCCATGCCCACCACTCGAAGCCGGTCTAGTAGCGCCGGATCCGAATATTTCAGCATTCAAGAAGTCGCCGAACGTGTCGGTAAGCACGAACGCACGATCCGCG
This sequence comes from Rhodococcus sp. 14-2470-1a, assembly GCF_002259425.1. Lineage (NCBI taxonomy): Bacteria > Bacillati > Actinomycetota > Actinomycetes > Mycobacteriales > Nocardiaceae > Rhodococcus > Rhodococcus sp. 14-2470-1a. The sequence goes on along the minus strand of NZ_NPFZ01000034.1, from coordinate 158,366 downwards.
GCTACATCGAAGAAGGCCGCCTGAAGGCGTACCGCGTCGGTCCCCGTGGCCGGTATCGAATCAAACCGGCCGACGTCGAAGCCATGTTCAGCACCGAACCCAAAGCGGTGGAAACAACCGATGACGTAGCCGATCACGTCGCTCGTGTCCTGGCTTCGGCGCCGCCGCTGACCGACGCTCAGCGGGACCGAATCACGTCACTACTGCGGACCGGATCTGTGCCGAATCGCACTGTGTCAGTTGGTGACTCGTGAAACGGAAAATCCGCCACGGCGCGACTCGTGACGGATCCCCGAAACAACAGAACTGGCTACCAAACCACAGCAAGGATACCGCGAAATGATCGGATCTGACGCGATCGAATCCGTCCTGGGTTCGAGGCCGGAGGGCCAGAACGCGGACCTGGGCCCGTACGTCCGCGCCGCTGTCCGGGCCGGGCTGGCTGTCGTACCCGTATCGCCGACGGACAAGATGCCGCTGGACATGCGCACCGCGGTCCAGAAGCGGGCCGACGACGCCGACGCCCAGGAAGCGGCGAAGGGTCGCGGCGTCGTGGCCTATCAGAAGGCACGCTCGAAGTCCGGCGTCCACGTCGCGACCACCGACACCGACCGTGCAGTGAAGTACTTCGCACGGGCAGAAAAGCAACACGGCGTAGTGAACTTCGGCATCGAAGTCGGACGATCCGGCCTCGTCGTCGTGGACGCGGACAACGCCGCCGACAGGGAAAAGTTCGAGGCGGAATACCTCGAACGCACGGGCCACGCGATTTCGGCCACCGTGCTGTCGCCGGGCAAGTTCGACGAGGCGACGAACGAATGGGTTCACCGCGACGGCGGCCACTACTACTTCACGGTCCCCGCAGGGATGGACCGGCCCGACTCGGGTTCGGTCAGCCGCGACGGCTGGACGGCGTACTGGGTGAACCGGCTCGTACTGGCGCCGCCGTCGAAGCGCGCCGAAGGGCCGTATCGGTGGCAGGGCGCAGTCCGTCCGCTACCGGAGTTCCTCCGGGCCGATATCGAAGCATGGGGACAGGTGAGGGCCGAACGTCTCGCACGTGAACGCGTGGCCGGTCCGATCGACGACTGGTCCGCGGCGACACCCTGGGACGCGTTGCTGGAACCGGACGGCTGGACAGCAACCGGACATACGGACTCGTGCGGGTGCCCGACGTGGACAGCGCCGGGACCGCACGACAACCCGAAGTCGGCGGTAGCGCACGAGGACGGATGCACCCACGAGGCGTACTTCTCGCCGAACCTGCACCTGTGGACCGACAATCCACCGGACGGGCTGGCGGACTATGTACGACAGTTCCGGACACAAACCCTGTCGAAGATCCAGTACGAGGCGTGGACGAAATTCGCCGGCCGAATCGGGGACGCGTGCGCAAGCTGGGGGATCGCCCAACTGCCACCGGAGCACGCCGCCGAAGATTTCGCGATCGGTGACGCCCCGGCCCCGGCGGAATCGACGTGGAAACGGATCGATCTTGGCGCGATCGCCCGCGGTAACAACGAGGCGCAACAGCCGACGATCTTTCCTCGTTCGGACGGCCGATTCCTGTTGTATCCAGGTCTGACCCACTCGTTCCATGGTGAAAGCGAATCCGGTAAATCGCTTGTGTTGCAATGGGTTTGTGTCCTCGAAATGGGATCGGGTCACCACGTTCTGTATTTGGACTACGAGTCCGACCCTGTGTCGGTCACGCGTCGGTTGGTGGACATGGGCGCGACTGTGGAACAGATCGAAACGTACTTCGACTACCGCCTACCCGAAGCGGCCCCGGATTCGACGCCTGGGGACCGTGCGGCGTTCCTGGGACTGTTGACGCCGGGGAAGTATTCGCTGGCGGTGATCGACGGTGTGACGGCGTCGATCGGCACGTTCGGCGCCTCGTCTCAGAGCAACGACGACGTGAACCTGTGGACGCGCAAGCTACCGCGTGCGTTGGCCACGAGGACCGGAGCGGCCGTGGCGATGGTCGATCACGTCACGAAGGACAAGGATTCGCGGGGACGGTACGCGATCGGCGCCCAGGCGAAGATGGCCGATATCACCGGGGCGGCGTACATGGTCGAACCTGATCGTGACGCCCCGGTGGGTAAGGGGACCGTCGGGAAGATCCGGCTTCGTATCGGGAAGGACCGGCCGTCGGAAGTCCGCCGACACTGCACCGACTACCGCGCCGGGGATCACTCCCATTTGGTCGGTGACGTGATCGTGGATTCCACCGGGGACACGTTGTCGCTATCGCTCGTTTCGGGCGCCGGTAAGCAAGTGGACGCGTCGGTCGCCACGGCCCGGCGACCGAAGCTCATGGAATCGATCAGCCGGTCGATCGAATCCGCGATGGACGACGGCGAAACGGAGTGGTCGGCCGCGGCTGTCGAACGCCGGGTGACGGGCCAGGGCGCCCGGATTCGGGCCAATGTGAAAGCTCTCGTGACAGAGGGCTACCTGGCGAACGATCCGATCAACAACCGTCTGACGTTCGTCCGGCCGTATCGCGAAGCGGACGACATGGAAGTTCGGTCGGCACTGCCAGCCGGTGACCCGTACGCCGACGATGCCCAGGCCGCGAAATGAGCAGGGACGAGGTAGCCGAAATCGACAAGGGACGAGGTAGGAAATTGATTGGTATAAAACAGCAGGTCGTAACGCCTCGTCCCTCGTCCCTGTTAAAGGACCAGGGACGAGGGGGACGAGCCTACTTACCGCGTCCGGGACGAGGCAGGGACGAGGTAGGGACGAGGGGACGAGGTAGGTCCTCACAGCGGCCTGGGGGACAGGACCAACCCGGCTCCGCACCGGACCCGGCGATCAGCCGCACCGCCGATTACTCACTGAACGAGGACTGGCGTTCACGGGCGGCGTGTCACGGTCGCCATGCGATCTTCGACCCGGCCGGGGACAACGAGGTCCGCGCTTCGGTCGTGGCCCGCCATGAACAGGCGATCCGGATATGCGGGCTGTGTCCGGTCCTCACGGAATGCCGCGCCTGGATTCGGTCGTCCCCGCGTCGGTACCGCCAGGGCGTCGTCGCCGGACACGAGTACTTCTTCACCACTTCGAAGGAACAGGACGAGAACGATGACTGACGAACCACTGTTCGAGCTGACGGCATCGGCCGCGGACCCGTCGGCCTACGGTGAAGCGTCGGAGCGTGTGGCGGCGATCCGGGAACGGACCCGTCCGGCACGGGAACGACGCGCCGCACGGGAGGCGGAGGCGGCGGCCTGGGAAGCCCTGACCGCGGCATGGGTCGCCCAGGTTGACGACGCCGTAGCCGCTTCGCTGACCAGTGTTCTAGACCAACGTCATTCGAGAATGCTTGGTCCGCTACCGCGTCAGCGTGAGCGGTTACGTTACGCCCTCATGGTGTCGGTGGACCGGTGGTTTCTGGACGTCCATCCGACGTGGACAGTGGACGACTACCCGGTGGGTCGGGTCACTCCGGGAGGTTTCACGGGATTGGTTGGTACTCGAATGCCGGGGAAGGACGAGGTACAACCGTGGACGGATCCAGTGGTTTTGGGTGTGGCTTCGGTGCTCGGCGACGGTCCTGTGGCCGCGCGGCGCGCTGTCCAAAACTTGTACGGGCGGATCGAACAGACGTTGTCATGGATGCGTGCGGGGCAGATCGAAGATCATCTTCAGGAGATGACACGGCTGGCGGCCGGAGAAGCCAAGTACATCGATTTCGACAGTGACCGGTGCCTTCGTGACGGGCAGGAACAGAAGTGACCGTCCTTCGGATCGATGACGGGGCGATCATTATTTCCCGCCACGATGCCGGGCTGACGCTTCTGGCGATCGACAAGCTGGCGGACAAGGTGGCGCCGCGGCAACTGCACCCGGAGTTCTACGGACTCCGTAATCAGTTGGAAGCGGCCATGATGGACCCGGCGTCTGATGTTGACGCAAGTTCAAACGCAAGAACGCAAGCGGCGCAACGTGTTTCCATCGAATCTGTGTCAGCATCGGTGGATGAACACGAGTTCACCACGAACGATGTTGCGGAGTTGCTGGGATGCACTCCTGCCAACGTCCGTGACCTCCGCACGCGTGGGAAGTTGCGAGGCCAACGGCGCGGCGGACGGTGGTTCTACGACAGCCGGTCCGTCATTGCACGCGCTTCTCAGCGCGATCGGTAGCGCGATCGGCGGCCCTCGTGCCTAGGCCGGATCTGCGCACGGTCCGCGGGGTCGAACTGATCCGTGTGGGTCGGTGGGAAATCAGTACCGGCGTGTGGGTCGTGACTCCGGCTGACCTTCACGCCGCGGTCGCCGCTCGTGCGGCTGGCGTGGGCCGTACTCCCGTGGTGAAGGTGGGTCACACAGATCCGCGGTACGACGGCGAACCGGCCCTGGGCACCATCGCGAACCTGCGGATCGTGGACAACGGACAGACTCTCGTCGGTGACCTCGTGAACGTTCCGGCGGCGATCGCCGCGGCGATGCGGACAGCCTGGCCACAGCGGAGCGTCGAAGCCTTCACGAACTACGAGGCCGCCGACGGTAGCCGCCATGCCCTCGTGCTGGACGGTGTGGCACTACTGGGCGCCACGGCCGCCGGTATCCCGACGCTGCGCGGGCTGGACGACGTGGTTCAGCTCTACAGCGGAGGCCGTCACGCCGCGGCTCGCGGCCAGTTGGTCCGGGCGTCGATCGGCCGCGCCGCCCCTACACCTGCACAGCGCACGGCCGTTCGTGTCGCCGCTTCCCGGCGTCGTGCTCGTCGTGCTCAATCCGTTCTCGACACGTTGGAAGGGAAGTAACCGACATGGGAAACCTCACTGTCGACAAGTACGCGCCAGGATCGGACCTATCCGCCGTGGCGTCGGCTCCGGTCGTCGCTGGCCGGTTCGCGAAGATCACCGGCAACCGGACGGGTAACGGCATGATTCCCGTTGCCCACGCCGACGCGGGCGGACGTACCGCCGGAGTCGTGAAGTACGACGCCGCAACGGGCGGCGCGGTCAGCCTGGCCCGCGGTAACAGCCGTGTGGTGAAGGTGAAGGCGTCCGGCGCCATCGCGGCGTTCACCGAAATCCAGGTGGGCGCTGACGGTCAGGCCGTGGCGTTGTCCTCCGGTAAGGCTGTCGGCTACGCGTTGTCCGCCGCCGCGTCCGGGTCCGCCGTCGAAGTTTCTTTGTACTAGAAAGGATTTGGCGACATGCCTAGCATTCTTCAGCCGACACTGAACGGCACCGGACAGAATCAGTCGATCACCGTTCCCATGGCCCTTCAGCGCCCGGAGCTGATCGCCTTCCGCGTGGCGGAGCTGGCCGAACCGGAACTGGTCCTGGACAAATTCTTCACCCCCGGCCCGGCTCCGGTCGGTGGCTCGTACCTGTTCGTTCAGGCCAAGGCTGCCGACAAGTTCCTGGCTGACGGCGCTGACGTCGAGGCGCGCACCGAAGGCAGCGAATACCCGATCGTGGACGGTGTGGACCCCGACGTCCGCCAGGCATTGGTCGAGGACTTCGGCGGCGCCTTCCCGGTCACGGACGCACAAGAGAAGCGGAACCTGACGTCCTACCTGAACGCCCAGGTGCAACAGCTCACGAATTCGATCGTGCGCAAGCTGAACAAATCGGCCATGGACGCGGTGGAGGCCGTGATCGGTGCCGAACAGACGATCGCCGGGCAGACCTGGGAAAACCTGGTGATCGTCGGCCCGGCCGATGCGATCACCCCGGCGGCCCTTCGGCCGTCGGCGGACATTTCGGCGGCGCGTCTGCACGCGGAGCTGAAGGAACTGGGGACGGTGTTCGATCTGCTGGTCGTCCACCCGAATCAGGCCCACCAACTCCGCGCCTCGTACGGCGAACAGTTGGACGCCATGCTGAAGTCCGCCGACGTCGAACTGTTCAGCACACCGCGGGTCACCGCCGGAACTGCGTTCGTCGTGGAGAAGGGCGGCCTGGGCAAGGTCGGTTTCGAGACTCCTCTGACGGTGGAGACGATCCCGGACCGCCGCAAGCGTCAGCACTACGTCCAGGGCTATGCGAATCCGTACTTCGCACCGGAGAAGCCGGACGCCGTGGTGAAGATCATCGGACTGGAAGGCTAGGGAGACAATGGAATTCACACCCGAACAGATCACCCGACTGCTGGAAGCCGTCGGTCTGACGACGGACGTGACCGACGCCGAAACCGTCGTCCTGGCGGTGGAGGATCTGGCCACCGCGCCGGTCGACGCCGCCGCCGTGGCAGCGAAGACGGGCGGCCTCGTCATCGATCCGACGGTGTACGAGACGCTCAGGTCCGAAGCCGAACGAGGCCGGGCAGTGGCCGCCGCCGCGGCAACGCGTGAACGCGAACAGGCCGTGAACGCTGCCGTGTCGAAGGGTGCGATTCCTCCGGCCCGCAAGGCGCACTGGATGACCGTCCTGGAAGCCGATCCGACCATGGCGAAGGTGTTGGCGTCCATGCCGAACGTGATCCCGCTCGACGAGCTGGGTCACTGCAACCCGGAGGACGACGGGCAGTCACCGTCACCGTCCGACTACGTGTGGTGACCCCTTAGAACTGCTGTCGGCGGGGCCGGGAGACTTCGCCGACAGTTGTGCCGCGGTTTGGGACTCGGAGTGCCCCCGCGTACCCGCGGCACACCCAGGACCGGCCGACGCGTTGGTGGAACAACACGAACGCCGGTCCACGGACTGACCCGCAACCGTCTTCGTCGATCGACGCGGGTCAGTCCGACAGACGGCCCCGGCCTCTTAGCGGCCGATTGATTCCCCTCCGCTACAGGGTGCCGGGGCCGTTCCTGTGCCCTGTGCTTATCTGCGCAGGTCGGACGGTAACCGCGACTGTGTTCGTCGCTGTGTGTGGACGCTGGCCGGTCGGGATCGCCGGGGAATTATCGCGACCCCCCTAGCGGACACCCTCAGCGGTACCGTCCGAATATATACACGCGGGGCGCCCAGATACCCCCATAGGGTACCGTTATGACGTAATCCGCTGTGGCGCAACAGATTACGATTTCAGCAATTGGCCGATTCTGGCTTTCGTGACTCCGGCCGCGGTAGCGATTTCGGCCCACGACGCCCCGGCCTCGTGTGCGGCGCGGACACGATCCCGGATCTGACCGGAGACGCGACGTTGCATGTCGGCCAACACGCGTTGTTCGCGCCGGAGTTTGGCCAGGTCGGACTGAAGTGTCATGCACCCAGGATAGGCCCACTATCCGGGTTGTGACCTGGGCCGTTCGGTGGTCGTCGGTACTTGCCTATCCAGAATCCGACGCCGAAGGCCACGCCGTCGAAGACGAGCCGGACCGTGTTGTCGATGATGGATTGAGCGATGACGTCCGCAATGGGTGCGTTCATGGGAAGGCTTCCTGATCGAAGATCGGATGCCCGGCCCACGGCCAGCGGCGTTACACGACGACGGTACCGCGCGTCGGTCCCTGTTTGCGGAACCGACGCGCAGTAAGTTCTACGCTGCCCGGCGGCGGACTAGCTTGATCGCCTCGTGCCAGTCTTCGAACGTGATGCGCTTCGCCTTGCCGTTCTCCGGGTCGCTCATCACGACGATCTTCGTTACGCCGCCCACGTAGCTCATCTCGACCGATCTGACCCGAATCATGTACGGCTGACCGTTCTCGACTCGTCCCAGCGTGTCACCGGGGGTGACCTGACCGGCGGGAATTCGTACCCAATCGTATTCGTCTGCTGATGCCATTGCTGACTCTCCATTCCTGGAAGGCAGCTTCCCCGCGACCTTCCTCGAACAAGTGTTCACCCGAAATGGTCGGTTTGTCGTGCCGAACCCCCGGCGTGTCGCGGAGAATTTCGATACGTTCACGCCATGACGCCACCTGACTTCACCGATGAATCCTTGTGGACCCACGTCCAGGGTTCGGAGCTTCACGAACACCGCGGCGATTGGCTTCGGTTCGATCACGAGTACGTCCACGATCCTGTGCGGGACAGATGGGGTCGAATCACCTGGATGGACACGGAGGCGGGCGTCGTCACTGTCAGGTTGGCCGACGGCACCGAAGAACGAATGGGCATTGCGCCGAAGGAACGCTGCGAAGTGATCGTGGTTCCGAAGTGGCGCGACCGTCCGACGGAAGCGGACGCCTGACGGCGGCTGTGCTTCACCGGACGGAGCTTCGCCCTGTGTCTTGATGCTCCCAGTAGAGCGCTCCCAGTTGACCCGCTGACCGTTCCATCCCACGCCCGATAGCCGATCACGCATGTGGGCGTGACCGGCTGTCAGGTGACCGTGGCGTCGGTGATCGGACGAGGCGACGGCTCCGGTGGCCAGGTCCACCGGATTGTCAGCACAAGCAACTGGGCGGCGTTGGTTTACGTCGAACGGCCACAGAAAACGACGGTGAAGCGGAAGGGTCAGGCGTGGCGCGGTCCCGCTATTGCGATCGTCTGGCCGACGGCGGTTAGTACGGCGTCGGGATCGGCGTAGGACAGGAACTTCAGTGCGGCCCACAGTTCGGCGCGTGACAGTGGTTCGACGGCCGCCAGCGCGGCGTGGGTGGCTTCGGAGTTCACGAGACGTACCAACCCAGGACGAGGACGAGGCGGCATACCGCGACGGTCACCCGATACGCGAGGAACAGAACGGCTAGGGCGACGAACGCGGAAATAGCTGTGTCGGTGGCGCTGGATAGACTTCGGGAACGTTGCATGACGGGTCCAATCCGTTGTGTGGCCTAGGCGTCGGATACGGGAGGGAAGCCCGTTCCGGCGCCGTTCTGATTTAGAACAGTGATAAGTGAATCTGTGCACTGGCACTGTCTCTGGCGGTTCTCGATGCGGCGAAGCAGATCCCACGGCGATCCTCGGAAAGTGCGGTCTTTCTCGGGGAGTTGGCGCTCGACGGTCGACTACGAGGCGTGCGCGGAGTACTTCCCGCCGTCATTGCCGTCGAACGGGCCGGGTGGCAACGGGTGGTCGTACCGTCGTCCGCACTGGCCGAAGCCAGTCTGGTCGAGGGAATCGAGGTTCTGGGCGCGTCGTCGTTGACCGAGGTCGTCGCGTGGCTTCGCGGCGAGACGGTGCTCGATCGGGGTGTTCCGTCGGTGCCGAGCGACGATGCCGTGTACCCGGACATGAGCGAGGTCGTGGGGCAGGAGGAGGCGCGGTGGGCACTGGAGGTCGCCGCAGCAGGCGCGCACCACATCATGCTGACCGGTCCTCCGGGTATCGGCAAAACGATGCTGGCGCAACGACTTCCCGGCATCCTTCCTCCGCTGACCGATGCGGAGTCGCTGGAGGTCACGGCAATCCACTCGGTGGCAGGAACGTTGACGGGGGATCGGCCGCTGATCACGGCGCCGCCGTTCATCGCACCGCACCACTCGACCACCGTGAGTGCGCTGGTCGGCGGTGGCACGGGAATGGCCAAACCCGGCGCCGTCAGCCGCGCACACAGGGGAGTGTTGTTCCTGGACGAATGCGCCGAGATGGGCGCGAAGACGTTGGAAGCGCTGCGAACTCCGCTCGAAGACGGGGAGATCCGGATCGCGCGACGCGACGGAGTTGCTCGTTACCCTGCACGGTTCCAGCTGATTCTCGCGGCCAACCCATGTCCGTGTGCGCCCGCCCGAAGTGCCGACTGTGTCTGCGCACCCACGATTCGGCGAAAGTATCTGGGAAAACTTTCCGGGCCTCTGATGGATCGGGTGGATCTACGCATCGCGATGCAGGCGGTGGCGACGGGTGCGTTGGTGGACGACGTGGGCGAGTCGACCGACGCGGTTCGATCACGTGTGACGGGTGCGCGAGACGCCGCAGCGGAGCGATGGCGTGAATTCGGATGGACGACCAACGCCGAGGTACCCGGGCCCGCACTGCGGCAGAAGTTCAGGTTGAGCAACGCCGCGCTGCGACCTCTCGAACGCGCCCTGCGCACCGGATCGTTGACGGCGCGAGGGGCCGACAGAGCACTTCGAGTGTCGTGGACGCTCAGCGATCTCGCGGGGAGCGACGCGCCGGGCCTGGAAGAAGTAGGAGCGGCATTGGATTTCAGGGACAGGGGTATCTCGTGAGGACGCACGATCCGCGAAAACTGGCCTGGGCGTACCTGTCTCGGGCCGCGCAGGGCCCACACCGTCCGCTGCTGGACTTCGCGCTGTCCGCCGGACCCGAGGAGGCTCGAGCGGCGGTCGTCGGCGGCGCGTTGGGTGAGCGGCTCGCCGTGCGGTCGCACGTCGACACGGCAGCCGCCGACCTGGACCTGATGGACACACTGGGTGGACGATTGGTGACTCCGGACGATCCGGAATGGCCGATGTGGCGACTGCTGGCGTTCGACGGCGCCGGACTCGGCGAGGGTGCCGATCGGTGCGGGCCGTGCGCGTTGTGGGTCCTCGGCGCCACGCCCGTCGACGAACTCGTGGAGCGGGCCGTCTCGATCGTCGGCACCCGAGCGGCGACGGCATACGGGGAACACGTCACCGCCGAGATCGCGGGCGATCTTGCCGTCGACGGGTGGACCATCGTGTCGGGTGCCGCGTTCGGAATCGACGCAGCCGCGCATCGTGCTGCCCTCGGCGTGTCCGGCAGAACGGTCGCCGTACTGGCCTGCGGCGTCGACCGTGCCTATCCATCGGGGCATTCGAGGTTGCTGCAGAGGATCGCCGACAGTGGTGCGGTCATCAGCGAGTACGGGCCCGGTACTACCCCGGCTCGCCATCGCTTCCTCTCACGCAACCGGATCGTCGCTGCTTTCGGATCCGCGGTCGTCGTCGTGGAAGCGGGGTGGAGGAGCGGTGCACGCAACACCGCAGCCTGGGCGCGCAAACTCGGAAAGCCGGTGCTGGCGGTGCCAGGACCCGTCACCTCCGCGTCGTCCAAGGGGTGCCACCGGATGATTCGCGAAGGTGAGGCGCGCCTCGTGGCCGACGCCCACGACGTCGTGGCCGAAGCCGGGCCGTCCGGGGAAGTCGGAGAAGGTCGTCCCTCGATGTTTCGTGACCTCGACGCGTTGTCCGACAACGCCTTGCTGGTGTACGAAGCGCTGCCCGCAACAGGAACGCGCTCCCCGCAGGAGTTGTCGGAGGCATCGTCCGTGCCCGTCGCGAAGGTGCGATCGGTGTTGCCGCTGCTCGAACTCGAGGGTTTCGTCTCCAGTGACGACACCGGCTGGTTCCGGCTGGTGCGGCCATGACGACATCGGGACCGGTAGCCTATTTAGGTAATACTTACTCACCGATCGCACGAGACAGCTCGGAAAGGCTGAAACCACGTGGCACGCGAGAAAACTGTTCTGACCGTCCTCCGTACCGAGGCCTTGACGCCCCACATGCATCGGGTCTACCTCGGCGACCCGGGCTTCGACGGATTCACGCCGACCGACTTCACCGATTCCTACGTCAAGCTGATCTTCGCTCAGGGTGACGACGAGGTGCTCAGGACCTACACGGTCAGATCGGTCGACACTCGGAAGCGCGAGATCGCGATCGACTTCGTCGTGCACGGTGACGAGGGTGTTGCCGGTCCATGGGCAGCACGCGTGCAGCCCGGGGAACAGATCGGTGTGTACGGCCCGAACGGGGCCTACCGTCCGAAGCCCGAGGCGGACTGGCACCTACTCGCCGGTGACGAGTCCGCGATCCCGGCGATCGCCGCGGCGGTCGAATCGCTTCCCGAGGACGCGATTGCCAAGGTGTTCGTCGAGGTCGCAGACCGCAAGGACGAGATCTACTTCGAGACGCTGGCCGTCGTCGACGTCACCTGGGTGCATCGGGGCGCCCCGTCCAACGAGGTGGAGGACGACAAGGCAGGGGACAACGCTCCGCTGATCGAGGCCGTGAAATCGACGGAGTGGTTGCCGGGCCGCGCCCAGGTTTTCATTCACGGCGAGGCGCAGGCCGTGATGCACAACCTGCGTGGATACGTCCGCAAGGAACGCGGAGTGCCCGCCGACTGGGCGTCGATCTCCGGGTACTGGCGTCGAGGACGGACCGAAGAGAAGTTCCGTGAGTGGAAGCGCGAGTTGGCTCAGGCCGAGTCCGGCGCATCTGCCTGACGCCCGCGCGTCCGCTTGCCGACGGGCGCCGCGGCGGAGAGTCTTACGGGTATGGATGCCTTGCCGACGACTCTGAGAGTCCATCTCGACGAGTACGCGGAGTATCTGACACTGGGTCGAGACCGTTCGCCGCACACGGTCCGTGCTTACCTGCGCGACGCCGAATCGCTGCTGAACTACGTCGTCGGCGTGAACGAGACGAGTGAACTGAGTGGGCTCGACCTGCAGGTGCTTCGATCCTGGCTGGCCTCGCAGGCCCGAAGCGGGGCGGCCAGAACGTCGTTGGCTCGACGGACGTCGTCGGCGAAATCCTTCACGGCCTGGTGCGTCGGAACAGGCCGAATGAACACGGATCCAGCGCTGCGACTGTCGGCCCCCCGGGCAGGGAGGCATCTTCCGTCCGTTCTGAAGCAGAACCAAGCCGACGAAGCGATGTCGTGGGCGAAGGTCGGAGCCGAGGAACTCGATCCGATCGCCGTGCGGGACCGGCTCGTCGTGGAGCTGCTCTACGCCACCGGAATCCGCGTCAGCGAGCTCTGCGGACTCGACATCGGTGACGTCGACGATCAGCGTCGGGTGGTCCGCGTGATCGGAAAGGGGGACAAGGAGCGGTCCGCGCCGTTCGGTGGGCCGGCGGCGGAGTCGTTGAACCAGTGGCTCGCGCACGGACGCCCGGAGCTCGCCACGGAGCGGTCCGGCGGCGCGCTCCTGCTGGGACGTCGTGGGGGACGGTTGGATCCGCGTCAGGCCCGCACGGCCGTGCACGAGGTCCTGGCCTCCGTGCCGGGTGCACCTGACCTCGCCCCGCACGGGTTGAGGCATTCTGCAGCTACCCATCTTCTCGAAGGGGGAGCCGACCTGCGGGTGGTGCAGGAACTTCTCGGGCACTCGTCACTCGCCACCACTCAGATCTACACTCACGTGTCGGTCGACCGTCTGCGCGCGGTCCACGACAGGGCGCACCCCCGGGCGTGACCAGCTCGCCGCGTGAGCGCTGCCACATGCTGATTCGCAAGTGTTTGGTAGCGTCGTAGGAAACAGACCGCTTGCGAAGTATTCCGGGCTCGAAGAGATGTCGTGTTCGGATATCCGGTGTCCTTCCGGCACTGCCGTGAGTGACACAGAACATGCCCATGATTGTGGAGACGGGGGGACCGTGGACCGCGAGCACACGCACGGCGCATCGGCGGCGTGGTCGATACGTGCCCAGACCGGCTCGAACGGTGCAGCTCGACCCAGCACCACGCCCGTCGAGCCGGTACGCACCGCTCACCAGGCTCCGTTCACCGGGACGTCGATGAACGGGGAGCGTCAAGCTCCGCCCTGGCAGACTCCGCGCGGTTCGGAACGGCAGCCCGCGCCGCCCAGGTTCACGTCACCGTCCCAGCCCGACGCACCTGCGCCGCCCGCTGACAGACCGCCCGCTGACAGACCGCCCGCTGACAGACCGCCCGCTGACAGACCGTCCGCGGGCACCCCGCGTCCGGAGGAATGGACCCCGCCGTGGGCGCCGGGCCCGGCCGGTACTTCCGACGACCGCGATCGCGGTGGGTTCCCCGGAGGCCAGCCGCACGACCCTCGCTTTCAGCCGACCAGTCAGGATCTCGCCCCGGACAGTTTGCTCCGCCGACCCAAACGTGCGTCCACCTCCGGGTGGCGCCGGGGCGTTCATCGGCTCACCGGCGGCGTCATCAATCCAGGCGAGTCGACTGCCGAGGAGCGCTACCGCAACCAGGTGGAACGCATTCGGCAGCCCGTGCTCGGTGACTACCGCATCGCTTTCCTCTCCTTGAAGGGCGGCGTCGGCAAGACGACCACCACGCTGGGTCTCGGTGCCACCTTCGCATCGCTCCGCGGGGATTGTGTGATCGCCGTGGACGCTAATCCGGATTTCGGCACGCTCGGGGAGAGGGTTCCGAGGCAGACGTCGTCCACCGTGCGCGATCTGTTGGCGGACGCGCCGAACATCCGCCGGTACTCGGATATTCGTGCCCACACGTCGCAGGCTCCCAGTCGGTTGGAAGTCCTTGCCGGAGAACGTGATCCTGCCGCGTCGGAGATGTTCGGCGAGCAGGACTACCGGTCCGTCATCGAGATGCTGCAGGTGTATTACAACCTGATTCTGACGGATTGCGGTACCGGGATCATGCACTCGGCGATGAACGGTGTACTGCAGCTCGCCAACGCGCTCGTGCTCGTGTCTTCACCGGCCGTGGACGGTGCTCGGAGCGCTGCCGCCACCCTGGATTGGCTGCAGCTGCACGGGTACGGCCACCTCGTCGAGCGCACCGTCGTCGTCATCAGTTCGGTTCGTCCCGGTTCGTCCGCCGTCGACATGAACTTGTTGACCCAGCACTTTCTGGAACGGTGTCGTGCCGTGCTCGTCGTGCCGTTCGACGAGCACCTGGCCGAGGGCGCTGTCGTGGACCTCGATCTGTTGCGACCTCAGACCAGGGCTGCCTTCGTCGAACTCGCGGCGATGGTCGCGGATGATTTCCCCGCTGCGTCGGGCCGTCATTCCGGACCCAGCTGGCGTTAGGACGTCAGCGGCTTGAGTCGGACGGGTGCACGTTCGACGAGGACGGTCGGATCCAGATAGTCGCGTCCGCGACGCACCCCCCAGTGAAGGCATGCTCCATCGCAGCCGGGGTGTTCTGCTTCCAGAACCCCGATCACGTTGCCGCGTCCGACCCGGGTACCCGCGGACGTCGCCGCACGTACCGGCTCGTACGTGGTCCGCAAGCCACTCGGGTGATCGATCGACACCACGGGCTTGCCCGCGACGGTTCCGGCGAAGACGACGGTTCCTTCGCCTGCAGCCAGAACGTTCTGTCCGTCCACGCCCGCGAGATCGACACCCCGGTGACCGGGTAGCCAGTCGTGCTCGGGTGGGTCGAACGCGCGGAGCACGTGCGGGCGGGGTGCCAGCGGCCATGTGAATCCGGTGCCGTCGGCACGGGCCGGCGTTGCGCCTACCGGTGGAAGGACGGCGACCACGAGGGCGATGGTGACGAGAAGAGTTGTCGCTGAACGACCGACGAGTTTTCGCATCGCTTCAGCGTGCACGACAGGTCAGCGCCGACCGACGCCGTGAGGCTCTGCCTGTGGATAGCGAAATCCTTCATCCACAGGCTTGTATGCGACTGTCGTCGGAGGCCGGTTATGACCAGGGGCGCGGACGTCGTACACTGTGTGAGCGACCTGTGCCTGCACGGGTCGACTTCGCGCGTCCGCGTAACGCAAGTATCCACCTCGGTGGCACGTACTTCGTAACCGGTTGTCGGCGGTCCCGCATCGATGCGAGCGGGTCCGGCAGCCAGCGGTCGCCAGGGCAGAGGTCACACGGCACTCTGCGTCAACCGGCAATCGAAAGAGAGTTATTCAGCCATGGCTGTAGTAACCATGAAGCAGCTGCTCGACAGCGGCACACACTTCGGACACCAGACCCGTCGCTGGAACCCGAAGATGAAGCGATTCATCTTCACCGACCGCAACGGCATCTACATCATCGACTTGCAGCAGACTCTGACCTTCATCGACAAGGCGTACGAGTTCGTCAAGGAAACCGTCGCTCACGGTGGCACGGTTCTGTTCGTCGGCACCAAGAAGCAGGCGCAGGAGTCCATCGCCGCCGAGGCGACCCGCGTGGGAATGCCCTACGTGAACCAGCGCTGGCTCGGTGGCATGCTCACCAACTTCCAGACGGTCCACAAGCGCCTTCTCCGCCTCAAGGAGCTCGAGGCGATGGAGCAGACCGGTGGCTTCGAGGGACGCACCAAGAAGGAAATCCTCATGCTCACGCGTGAGATGACCAAACTGGACCGCACCCTCGGTGGTATCCGTGACATGGCCAAGGTTCCCTCGGCCATCTGGATCGTCGACACCAACAAAGAGCACATCGCCGTCGGTGAGGCTCGCAAGCTGAAGATCCCGGTCATCGCGATCCTCGACACCAACTGCGATCCCGACGTCGTCGACTACCCGATCCCGGGCAACGACGATGCAATTCGTTCCGCAGCCCTGCTGACCAAGGTCGTCGCCTCTGCAGTGGCCGAGGGTGTCCAGGCTCGCGCGGGCCAGAACACCTCGACCGACGCGAAGCCCGAGGTCGGCGCAGGCGAGCCCCTCGCCGAGTGGGAGCTCGAGCAGCTCGCTCAGGCTTCGCCCGCTGCCGAGGCTACGCAGGAAGCAGCTGCCGAGGCTCCGGCCGAGACGCCTGCTGCGGAAGCACCTGCAACACAGGCTTGATCGAACGGGTCCTGGGCCGGGGGATACACCCCGCCCAGGGCCCTTCGCGCGTGACGACCCATACCCACAGCATTCGAGGAGGCTCGCTCAACATGGCGAACTACACCGCCGCTGACGTCAAGCGGCTCCGTGAGCTCACCGGCTCCGGAATGATGGACTGCAAGAACGCACTCGCCGAGACCGACGGGGATTTCGACAAGGCCGTCGAGCAGCTGCGCATCAAGGGCGCGAAGGACGTCGGCAAGCGCGCCGAGCGATCCACCGCCGAAGGCCTGGTCGTCGCCAAGGGTGGCGTCCTCGTCGAGATCAACTCCGAGACGGACTTCGTCGCAAAGAACGAGGAGTTCCAGGCGTTCGCGGATTCCGTCGCCGCTGTTGCCGCCGAAGGCAAGCCCGCCGACGTCGACGCGCTGAAGGCACTCGACTTGGACGGCAAGACCGTCGACACCGCCCTGCAGGAGCTCTCGGCCAAGATCGGTGAGAAGCTCGAGATCCGTCGCGTCGTGTCCTTCGACGGACCCGTGGCCACCTACCTGCACAAGCGCAGCGCAGATCTTCCCCCCGCCGTCGGCGTTCTCGTCGAGTACACCGGCGAGGGCGAAGCCGCAGCCGAGGCCGCTCGCGGCGCAGCCATGCAGGTTGCCGCACTCAAGGCCAAGTACGTCACGCGTGACGAGGTTCCCGAGGAGATCGTCGCGTCCGAGCGTCGTATCGCCGAGGAGACCGCACGCGAGGAAGGCAAGCCGGAGCAGGCTCTGCCGAAGATCATCGAAGGCCGTGTCAACGGATTCTTCAAGGACGTCGTGCTGACCGAGCAGTCCTCGGTCCAGGATTCCAAGAAGTCCGTGAAGGCCATCCTCGACGAGGCAGGCGTGACGCTGGTGCGTTTCGCACGCTTCGAGGTCGGGGCGAACTGATCGACTTCTCGTGAGTCGACGAAATCGGTCACCTGCGATGCCGCCCGCTCGACACACGTCGAGCGGGCGGCATCGTCCGTGTCGGGACCGGCGTGGCCGAGTGCCGACGCGTCGTGGGCGGTGTCGCCCGCGACGCTGCCGATAGGGCAGGATGAGACCGTAGGTGCTTCGAAGTGCCTTTTTCACCGTGCGCATTCGAGAAGGCGAGAACCGAGGAGAGCAATGACCGATCCCGCCACCGACCGCCCCGGATTCAAGCGAGTGATGCTGAAGCTGGGTGGTGAGATGTTCGGAGGAGGCCAGGTCGGCCTTGACCCGGATGTCGTCAACAACGTAGCCGAACAGATTGCCGAAGTGGTCTCCACGGGCGTCCAGGTAGCCGTCGTCATCGGCGGTGGAAACTTCTTCCGCGGAGCAGAGCTTCAGGTACGCGGTATGGATCGTTCGCGCTCCGATTACATGGGCATGCTGGGTACGGTCATGAACTGCCTCGCACTGCAGGATTTCCTGGAGAAGCAGGGCGTCGCGACCCGTGTGCAGACCGCGATCACCATGGGGCAGGTGGCGGAGCCGTACCTCCCGTTACGCGCACGGCGTCATCTCGAGAAGGGCCGAGTGGTCATTTTCGGTGCCGGGATGGGAATGCCGTACTTCTCCACCGACACCACGGCCGCTCAGCGTGCACTCGAGATCGGCGCGGAAGTGCTGCTCATGGCCAAGGCCGTCGACGGGGTGTACTCCGCCGACCCGAAGCTCGATCCCGAGGCAACGATGTACGACTCCATCACGCATCGGCAGGTGCTCGAGAAGGGACTGAAGGTCGCCGACGCCACCGCCTTCAGCCTGTGTATGGACAATCAGATGCCGATCATGGTGTTCAACCTGTTGACGCAGGGCAACATCGCGCGTGCGGTTGCAGGCGAGAGCATCGGTACTTTGGTCAAGTCGTGAACGACGTGACCGACGAACGAGGAGCCGGGATGCCGGCAAGAACTATGGAGGACAGACCGTGATCGACGAAGCGCTCTTCGACGCAGAAGAAAAGATGGAGAAGGCTGTCACCGTCGCCCGCGACGATCTGTCGGGCATCCGTACCGGCCGCGCGAATCCCGGCATGTTCAATCGCATCGTCGTCGAGTACTACGGGGCGCCCACCCCGATCACCCAGCTCGCGAGCATCAACGTCCCCGAGGCTCGGCTCGTCGTCATCAAGCCGTACGAGGCTGCTCAGCTCGGCCCCATCGAGACCGCGATCAGGAACTCCGACCTGGGCGTGAACCCCACCAACGACGGCAACCTGATCCGCATCGGGGTGCCCCAGTTGACGGAGGAACGACGCCGCGAGTTCGTCAAGCAGGCCAAGGGCAAGGGCGAGGACGCCAAGGTGTCCATCCGCAACGTCCGCCGCAAGACCATGGAAGAGCTCAAGCGCATCCAGAAGGACGGCGAGGCAGGCGAGGACGAGGTCGTCAGGGCCGAGAACGAGCTCGACAAGACGACGTCGAAGTACACCGCCGCGATCGACGAGCTCGTCAAGCGTAAGGAAGCGGACTTGATGGAGGTCTGACCTTCCGCGCTGCGGAGGTCGGGTCCTCGCGGAACCGAAGTGGAACACGTGAAGCAAGGAGACAGCGTCGTGGCGGGTACGGAACGACCACTGGGGTCTGCCGCACCCGACCCGAACGGTACGGGCAGTGCAGCTGCCAAGTCGTCCGGCAAGGCCGGCCGTAATCTTCCCGCCGCCATCGGCGTCGGTGGTGGTCTGGGGATCTCGCTGATCCTGATCATGGTGTTCGCGCCGCGGGTGTGGATAGGAGTGGTCGCCGTCGCGCTGGCGGTCGCGACCTACGAGGTGTCCAAGCGTCTTCGTGAGGCGGGCATTCTGGTTCCGCGTATCCCGCTCATCGCCGGTGGTCAAGCGATCATCTGGTCCGGATGGCCGTGGGGTACGACGGGTGTGCTGAGTGCCACGGCGGCGACCGTGCTGGTGTGCATGGTCTGGCTGCTGCTGCAGCAGGGGCTTGGATCGGCACCGAAGAATTACCTGCGCGAACTCGCCGTCACCGTTCTCGTGGCCTGCTGGCTACCGCTTCTGGCTTCGTTCGCCGTGCTGATGGTGCTGGAAGAGAACGGTGCGGGACGGGTTCTGGTGTTCCTGATCGCGGTCGTCTGCTCCGACGTCGGCGGATATGTTGCCGGGGTGCTGTTCGGCAAGCACCCGATGGCCCCGGCGATCAGTCCCAAGAAGTCCTGGGAAGGTCTGGCCGGGTCGTTACTGTTCTGCGTGATCGGCAGCCTTCTGACGGTCACACTCATCCTCGACGCCAACTCCATGATCGGCGTTCTCCTCGGCGTCGTGCTCGTGGTGACGGGTACGCTCGGCGACCTCATCGAATCTCAGGTCAAGCGCGATCTCCGGATCAAGGACATGGGTACGCTGCTACCGGGTCACGGCGGCATCATGGATCGTCTGGACTCGTTGCTTCCGTCGGCTTTCGTAGCGTGGCTGGTGTTCGCGATCCTGCTGTGACGGATCCCCGCACCATCCCCAGCCCGAACATCTGGCACTGGCCGGAGATCTACGAGGCGGAGAATCTGGCGCAGGACGCCGACGGAAACATCCCACGGTATCTGCGTGCGGTGGTTCCTTGGGCCGGCCGCGTCGTGGTCGACGTCGGATGCGGAACAGGATTCCATCTGCCGGACTTCGCGGCCGACGCGAGTCGGGTCATCGGCGTCGAGCCGCACGAGCCACTCCGGGAGGCGGCTGCGACACGAGTGAGCGGCCTGCACAACGTCGAGGTGGTCGCGGGTCACGCGGAATCGTTACCGTTGCCGGACTCGTCCGTGGATCTGGTGCACGCCCGAACGGCCTACTTCTTCGGCGTCGGGGCAGGGCCGGGGATCACCGAAGCGCTGCGAGTGCTCACTCCGGGTGGAAGTCTCGTCGTGGTGGATCTCGACGTCTCGTCGTCGCCCTACGGAGACTGGATGCGCGCCGACCTGCCGAAGTACAACTGCAGCGCCGTGGAAGCATTCTTCGAGGCGCAAGGATTCGCGTTGACGCGTGTCGACACCCGGTGGAAGTTCTCGGATCGCCGGACGATGCGGGAGGTTCTGGGGATCGAGTTCACCCGACGCACAGCGGCCAGGGCTGCACGCAGCATCCCTGGCCTTGGCTTCGATGTCAGGTACCGGGTCCATGTCCGGCACAAACCTGCCGGCATCGAACTGGCCTGACCGTTCGGCTCACCCGGCGCGAACTCCGAAGATCTCGGCGGCGTCGCGAATTTTCAACGCTTTGGCGAGACGTGGAAGGTCGCTGCCGTCCTTCACTCGTGCTCCGTCGGCGCCGAGTGCGTCGACGACCTCGTCGGCCCAGGTCACGTCGGACGGCGACGGTGCGAGCTCACGGTTGACGGTAGGAGCCTGCTCGGCGTGCATGCACAGTTTGCCGGTCATGCCCATCGACACCGTCAGGGCCGAGTCGCGCGAGAGGATGCTCTCGTTCGCGGTAAGGGTGGGACCGTCGATCGGACCGGGGAGGCGTGCCGCTCGTGACGACACGACGAGCCTCGAACGTGGGTACGCCATGGCCAGGGGCTCGTCGCTCATTCCGGTGTCGCGCCGGAAGTCGCCGCTGCCGAACGCCAGCCGGAACGTGGAGTCCGCGCGCGCGATCTCGGGTGTTGCTTCGAGACCCATGGCGGATTCGACGAGTGCGAGGATGCGCGTTCCCTCGGCCAGGCGCGACGCGGTTGCCTCGACCTGGCTTCCGCTTTCGGTCTTGGCCAGCATGATGCCTGCGAGGCCCTTCAGGCCGGACAGGGCGGCGAGGTCGTCGGCCCAGAAGCTCGTGGTCGCGTCGTTCACTCGTACCCAGGCGGAGTTTCCGGCTTCCAGCCAGGAGACGACAGCGTCGCGGGCGGCGGGCTTGGCGCCGGGTGCCACGGCGTCCTCGATGTCGAGAATGACGGCATCGACTTCGGACTCGGCTGCTGCGGTGAACGTGTCGGGTTTGGTGGCGGGTACCAACAGCCACGAGCGTGCACGCTCGGGCGCGACGCCAGACGTCACGGGTGTCTCCATGAAAGTGGTCACAAAAGGCTCCTTGTGGTGAAATCGGGCACTACCAGCATTATCGATTCAGTTCGACTACGCCAGCTTGTGTGCATACTGTTCACCGGTTCGATCCGTTATTTGCGTTTTGCCGCACGCCGAATCTGAAGAATTCGGACTCCGCCCGCCAGGGCCATCACGAGGGCACCGGCAATCGCGGCCAGCAACATACTCACGCCGAGCGGAAGCTCGAACGTCCACACGAATATTTCCACAGGCACGGCGTCGAGATTCTGCAAGATGAATATGAGAAGGATCACCAGTACGATCGCGCCGACCACCAGGCCGGTCCACGTAGCTGCGGCTTTGGTGTGCGCGATACCGTCCGGCGCCGTCCCGACGGCAGGTCTCGTGTCGCGAACGGCCTCCGGATCGGGTGCGCTGTGCTGGTCCGAATCCGGCGTCGTGATCGCCGACGAACCCGAGTCCTCGTACGGTGCCGACGCGTCCGGAAACGAGCCGTCGTTGCGATCTCCTGCTGGTGTGGACATTGTTCGATCCTTTCGTACGCGAGGCGGGAATGCACGCGTATCTGCTGTCGATTCGGTTACCCCTCCGCATCGAGCTGGAAACGGACGGCGGCGACGGTGAACCGTGCTGAATAGGCGTCGGTGCGCAGGAGTGGGACACTGGAGGCACTATGAGTGACTCCGCTTCCGTTTCCGACGCACACGCTGCTACCGGGACTGCTCCCTCGCCGGACTCGGCCGAGGGCACGTCCACACCGACGAGGGCCGCGCTTCCGCTGGTGTTCGCGGATCGGAAGCGTGGAATGCCTGCGCGTCACCTGGCGGATCTCGATCGTGACGGCCTCAAGGACGCGGTGAAGGCACTCGGATTGCCTGCATTCCGTGCCGACCAGTTGGCCAGGCACTACTACAGCCGCCTCGAAGCGGACACGAGCAAGATGACGGACCTTCCCGCCGCTGTGCGTGAGAAGGTCGGCGCCGACCTGTTCCCCACACTGTTGACGCCGATCAAACACCTGGCGTGCGACGACGGCGACACACGCAAAACGCTGTGGAAGGCGAACGACGGCACCCTGCTCGAGAGTGTCCTGATGCGGTACCCGGACCGCGCGACACTGTGCATCTCCAGTCAGGCGGGCTGCGGAATGGCGTGCCCGTTCTGCGCAACGGGACAGGGTGGTCTCGACCGCAACCTGACCACAGCCGAGATCGTGGACCAGGTGCGTTCGGCGGCGGCGGATCTGCGTGACGGCGTGGTCGCCGGTGGCGAAGGCCGACTGTCCAACGTGGTGTTCATGGGTATGGGCGAGCCTCTCGCGAACTACAAGCGCGTCGTCGCAGCCGTCCGAAAGATCGTCTCGCCCGCGCCGGACGGGCTCGGTCTGTCCCAGCGGTCGGTGACCGTGTCGACCGTCGGACTGGCGCCGGCGATCCGCAAGCTCGCCGACGAGGGGTTGTCGGTGACCCTCGCAGTGTCGCTCCACACTCCCGACGACGAGCTACGCGACACCTTGGTGCCGGTGAACAATCGGTGGTCCGTGGCCGAGGTCCTGTCGGCGGCTCGCTACTACGCAGACCGAACCGGTCGCCGTGTGTCGATCGAGTACGCGATGATCAAGAACGTCAACGACCAGCCGTGGCGGGCCGACATGCTCGGCAAGAAGCTGCACAAGGCACTGGGTTCGCGAGTGCACGTCAACCTGATTCCGCTCAACCCGACGCCGGGCAGCGAGTGGGACGCGAGCCCGAAGGACGTCGAGCGTGAATTCGTGCGACGAGTCATCGCCCAAGGTGTGTCCTGCACGGTCCGCGATACTCGCGGGCAGGAAATCGCCGCTGCGTGCGGGCAGCTCGCTGCCGAGAACTAGGCGCGCTGCTTCCCGAAAACGCGAATGCCCGGTACGACTTCGAGTCGTACCGGGCATTCGACGTAAGTAGGAAGACCTGCGACGAAGGAAGACCTGGGAAGTTCGTCAGCGAGGCTTGCGGCGCACGATCACGTCGCGCACCACGATGCCGACCAGCGCGATCGCGAAGCCGATGAGCCACAGGTCCTCGACCAGGCCCGTGTGGTTGCCGTGAATCATGAACAGCAGCATGGCCGCAACGACGATCGCCGCGATGCGCATGGCTTTGCCGGACTCACCGCTCCATCCCCACTCGGCGGACGGGACCTCGGCGATGTCCTCGTGGGTGTACTCGACCGGGTCGTACGAAGCGGGGTTCAGCTCGGTTTGTGCCACCGGTCGATCCTCTCGGGTCATGTCTCACGCCGTCGGCAGGCGCGCTCGTCTTCGTCAATATTTGCATACGACCGTCCGTCGTAGCCACCAGGGTCCGTATCCTCGGCGCGGCGGCGCGATTGCTGGAAGACTCGACTTTCGTGACTTCGGAACGACTGTCCCACTCCCGTGTGCCCTACCCGCGCGACATGGTCGGTTACGGCGCACATCCTCCTGATCCGCGGTGGCCGGGTGGGGCACGGATCGCCGTTCAGTTCGTGCTCAACTACGAAGAAGGGTCCGAGAACAACGTTCTGGACGGTGATACGGCATCGGAGACCTTTCTGTCCGAGATGATCGGAGCTCAGGCGTTTCCCAACCGGCACATGAGTATGGAGTCGTTGTACGAGTACGGATCTCGTGCCGGCGTATGGCGAGTGCTTCGTGTGTTCGAGCGTCGCGGACTGCCGTTGACCGTGTTCGCCGTCGCCCGTGCGATGCAGCGCAATCCGGACGCGGTGGCCGCCTTCGTCGAACAAGGGCACGAAATCGCGAGTCACGGATTGCGTTGGATCGGTTATCAACTGATCGACGAGCACGTCGAGCGTGAACACATGGCCGAAGCCATGGAGATCTTGACCGAGCTGACGGGATCGGCTCCGCTCGGGTGGTACACCGGCCGCGACTCACCCAACACCCGGTCGCTCGTCGTCGAGCACGGAGGATTTCTGTACGACTCGGATTCCTACGCCGACGACCTGCCGTATTGGGCCCGGGTGGATCGCGGGTCGGACACCGTGGACCACCTCGTCGTCCCGTACACGCTCGACACCAACGACATGCGTTTCTCGTCGCCCGGTGGATTCTCGACGGGGGAGGAGTTCTTCGCGCACCTCCGCGATGCGTTCGACGTTCTGTATGCCGAGGGTGAAGCCGGTTCACCGAAGATGCTGTCGGTGGGGTTGCACTGCCGACTCGTCGGACGTCCGGCCCGCATCAGGGCGCTGGAGCGTTTCCTCGACCACGTCCAGTCGCACGAGAAGGTGTGGATCGCTCGACGTGTCGACATCGCCCGGCACTGGATCACCGAGCACCCACCCGCGGCGCATGGGTGGACGTGAGGGAACAGACGGTGCGGGCGACGACCACCGCCCAGGCAGAGACCAGCACCACGTAGAGGACGACGGCCACGGCGTCGACAGCTGCGGAGCCGAGAGCGCCGCCGAGCGCGGTCGCGCCGGTGACGCACGTTCCGATCGGGAACGTGAACGACCACCAGCTCATGGAGAAGCTTGGTTCACGACGCAGGGAGCGCATTGTCACGGCCGCGGCGAGGGCGAACACGAACACTCCGAAGCCGCCCATCACCAGCCCGTGGACAATCCCGAACACCCGTAGACCTGTGGCGATCGTCGCGTCGTCGCCCGTGAACACCAGCGCTGCGTCGTTGCCGAGAAGCACTGCCGCCGTGACGGATTGGCCCACGATCCCGAGGGTGATCCATATCGTGGGGGCGGCCTGAGCAGCGGGTGCACCGCGGTGGAGCAGACGCCCGTACACCAGGGCCACGGTCAGCATGCCGACGACGAGCGAAAGCCCGAACAGCGCGTAACACCCGACGAGCATGGCCGACCGCCCCTGGCCGGGTGCGACGTGCGGGAGTAGTAACGCGCCGGTGGACGCGGACACCATCGGAGGAACGACGGGGATCAACCACGCTGGTAGAGCAGCCACGTCGGTGTGGTCGTGCGTGGTGATCATGAGGTACGGAACAGTCACGCTGGCGAGGACCCCGAGCACGGTCCCGGCCGTCCACAACGTCGCGAAGACGGCCATCGCCGTCGCGTTGCCCAGAATGTCGCCGCCGAGAAGTTCCGCGCCCGCACCGACAGTGAGCAGAGCCATCGGGGGAGCGCCGTAGAACTGCACCGTCACCGGATTCGCCGCGTGAGCCAGGGCGTGCACGCGGTGCACGGTCCAGTGGACGGCCAGCGCGACCGTCAGCGCGATCATGACGAACGCAGCCGAGGCCCACACGATCGTCGCGAACACCCGCAGCCCGACGAACTGGACGGGGAGCGTCGCCGCCGCGGTGGCGACGATGCCCGTCCCCATCACCGTGGTGAACAGATTCGGGGTGACGTCTCGGAATATCGCGGTGGGGGCGCCGGAACCTCGTCGGGTGGCGGGTACGTTCGCGAGGAGCATCGTGGTCATGACACTCACGGTGCCCGGCCGTGGGCGGCGACGGTAGACGTCGATTGCCTATCGCGTCCAAACCTCGGCTTATGACTCGGTGGCCGCTATGGCGATGGTCACCAACGTCGACGACGGCTCGTTCGGG
The DNA here is from genome assembly GCF_002259425.1 of Rhodococcus sp. 14-2470-1a. Lineage (NCBI taxonomy): Bacteria > Bacillati > Actinomycetota > Actinomycetes > Mycobacteriales > Nocardiaceae > Rhodococcus > Rhodococcus sp. 14-2470-1a. The sequence continues at coordinate 132,536 of NZ_NPFZ01000034.1, read as the reverse complement.
CGGGTTCCCGTGGGCCACACGGCACGGAGGGAGCGGCGCAGATCCAGCCCGTCCGTGCGGACGCGGACCAGCGTGCCTGCCGCCAGCTCGGCGGACACGGCGAGTGAACTGAGCACTGCGGGCGCCATTCCGCCCCCGACCGCGGCCTTGATCGCCGTGGTGGACGACACTTCGAGCAACGGCGGGGCCGAGTCGGTGCTCTTGAGCGCTCGTTCGAGGGCGCGGCGGGTGCCCGAGCCGGGTTCTCTGGTGACCAACGGCGTCGACGCCAGTTCTCGTGCGGTGATCGAGCGGCCCACCCACTCGTGGCCCGGGGCGACGACCACGACCAGCTCGTCGTGCGCGATGTCGCAGTGCTCGAGTCCGTTGGGCACGTCGGGGCTCTCGACGAAACCGATGTCCGCGCGGCCGCCGAGAACGGCGGCGGAGACATCGGCGGAATTGCCCGACGACAGCGACGGCGTGACCGACGGCTCCTGAGCGCGCAGCGTGATCAGCCATCGGGGGACGAGGTACTCGGCGATCGTGAGGCTGGCCGCGACTCTCACGTGGGTGTTCCGGTCGGTCCGAAGTGATTCGATGGACGTCGCGAGGCGCGCGGCTTCGACGACGACGCGCTCGGCCCAGCTCGCCACCAGTTCTCCGGTCGCGGTGAGGGTGGCGCCGCGGGGCGTCCGTTCGAGGAGTGGCACGCCCACTCGTCGCTCCAGAGCTGCCAGCCGCGAGCTGGCGGCCGGTTGAGATATTCCATGGGCCTCCCCGGCGCGTCCGATGCTGCCGAGTTCTGCCACGGACAACAGCAGTTCGTAGCTGATCAGATCGGTCACAAGGGTCGGCAACGGCACGGTGTCAGCTTAGGGACGGCACACGCATAGCGAACTCTCAGACACGATCAGGAACAATGGACGAGTGCCAGAGCCACTGCGAGTCGAAGATTCACCGTCGGGCAGACCCAAGAGGGTGCTGTTGCTGGGTAGTACCGGATCGATCGGGACCCAGGCGCTCGACGTCATCGCGGCCAACCCCGACAAGTTCGAGGTGGTGGGGCTTGCGGCCGGGGGCGGAAACATCGACGTGCTGCGTCGGCAGATCGACGCCACGGGCGTCGACTCCGTCGCGGTGGCGAACCCCACGGCCGGCGCCGAGCTGAACCTGCCGGACGTTCTCACGGGCGACCGAGCTGTGACAGACCTCGTGGAATCGGTGCAGGCAGACATCGTGCTGAACGCGCTGGTGGGGTCGCGCGGCCTCGAACCGACCCTGGCCGCTCTGAAGTCGGGTGCAACGCTCGCCCTCGCCAACAAGGAATCACTGGTGGCGGGCGGCTCGCTGGTGACGTCCGCGGCCGCTCCCGGCCAGATCGTGCCCGTCGACTCCGAGCATTCCGCGCTGGCTCAATGTCTGCGCGGAGGCCGCGCGGCGGAAGTGGATCGCCTGATCCTCACCGCCTCGGGTGGCCCGTTCCGGGGATGGTCCGAGGTGGAACTGAAATCGGTGACGCCGGAGCAGGCCGCTGCACACCCGACGTGGTCGATGGGGCCGATGAACACCCTCAACTCGGCAACGCTGGTCAACAAGGGGCTCGAACTCATCGAGACCCATCTGTTGTTCGACATTCCGTACGACCGCATCGACGTGACGGTTCACCGGCAGTCCATCGTCCATTCGATGGTCACGTTCTTCGACGGGTCGACGATCGCTCAGGCCAGCCCGCCGGACATGCGCCTGCCCATCGCGCTCGCCCTCGGATGGCCCGACCGCGTGCGGGACGCGGCTCGAGCGATCGATTTCACCACGTCGTTCACGTGGGATTTCGAGCCACTCGACGACCGGGTGTTTCCCGCGGTTCAACTCGCCCGCGAAGCCGGGGTGCTCGGTGGGTGCATGACGGCGGTCTACAACGCGTCCAATGAAGTTGCTGCCGAAGCATTCCTGGCGGGACGGATCGATTTCCCGCAGATCGTGGAGACGGTCGGACAGGTACTCGACGCAGGCACCGGGCAGTGGACCTCCGAACCCACCAGCGTCGGTGACGTCCTCGCTGCAGATTCGTGGGCCCGCGCCCACGCCCGCGAACTCCTGAACCAGAAGGACTGAGCCGGATGGTGTTCGTATTCGGGGTGATCCTGTTCGCCCTCGGAATCACGGTGTCGATCGCGCTGCACGAGGCGGGGCACATGTGGACCGCCCGCGCGACGGGAATGAAGGTGCGCCGCTTCTTCATAGGTTTCGGTCCCAAGGTCTTCTCGTTCCGTCGAGGTGAGACCGAGTACGGCCTGAAAGCCATTCCGGCGGGCGGGTTCTGCGACATCGCCGGCATGACCGCGATCGACGAACTCGCTCCCGACGAGATCGACCGTGCCATGTACCGCCAGAAGACCTGGAAGAGGCTCGTCGTCATGATGGGCGGCATCGGGATGAACTTCGTTCTGGGCTTCGTGCTGATCTTCACCTTGGCCGTCGGGTGGGGACTACCGAATCTGAACCCGCCGGCCGGCGCGATGGTCGGGGAGATGCAGTGCGTTCCGCCGACGCAGAACGACGATCTGACCTTCCCGGAGTGCAGCGGACCTAGCCCGGCGTTCCAGGCAGGCATTCGGCAGGGCGATGTCATCGTGTCGGTGAACGGCACCGAGACACCCGAGTTCACGGACGTCGTCGCGGCGACCCAGCCGCTGTCCGGCACCGCGACCTTCGTCGTCGAACGTGACGGCGCCGAGTTGACGTTCCCCGTCCAGGTCCAGCAGGTGCAGCGCTGGGTGTCCGACGGTACGGAAACCGGCCGACGGTCGGCGACGGTCGGCGCGGTCGGAGTGTCGATGGAACGGTTCCTGCCGACCCAGTACAACGCCCTCGCCGCGATTCCCGCGTCGTTCGCGTTCACTGGCGACATGTTCGTCGAGACCGCGCATCGACTGGTGCAGATGCCGAGCAAGGTAGCGGATCTGTGGACATCCATCACCGGCGGTGAGCGTGACGCCGAGACTCCGATCAGCGTGGTCGGTGCGTCGGTGATCGGTGGACAGTTGGTGGAGCGGTCCATGTGGCCGGTGTTCGTGCTGCTGCTCGCGAGTTTGAACTTCTTCCTCGGTATCTTCAATCTGCTGCCGTTGCTCCCACTCGACGGCGGGCACATGGCGGTGACGATCTACGAGCGAATCCGCAACTTCTTCCGCAACAGACGCGGGCTGCCGAACGGCGGACCGGTCGACTACATGAAGTTGATGCCCGTCACCTACGTGGTGATCGTGATCGGCGGCGCGTACATGTTGCTGACGCTCACAGCGGACATCGTGAACCCGATCCAGTTGTTCTAAGTAGACTCATGGGTGAAGCTCACCGGAAGAAGGCAACGAAGTGACTGTGTCAGTCGGATTGGGAATGCCGGCACCGCCGGTTCCCGTACTCGCACCTCGCCGTAAGACTCGTCAACTGCAGGTCGGCACCGTCGGTGTCGGCAGCGACCACCCCATCTCGGTGCAGTCGATGACCACCACCAAGACTCACGACATCAACGCGACCCTGCAGCAGATCGCCGAGCTGACGGCGTCCGGATGCGACATCGTGCGTGTGGCATGCCCCACACAGGACGACGCGGATGCGCTGTCCATCATCGCGAAGAAGAGCCAGATCCCCGTCATCGCTGACATCCATTTCCAGCCCAAGTACATCTTCGCCGCGATCGACGCCGGCTGCGCGGCGGTCCGCGTGAACCCCGGCAACATCAAGGAATTCGACGGCCGAGTCAAAGAGGTCGCGAAAGCCGCGGGCGATGCAGGCATCCCCATCCGTATCGGCGTCAATGCCGGATCGCTCGACAAGCGGATGATGGACAAGTACGGCAAGGCAACCCCGGAAGCGCTCGTCGAGTCCGCATTGTGGGAAGCAGGCCTGTTCGAGGAGCACGGCTTCGGTGACATCAAGATCTCGGTCAAGCACAACGACCCGGTCGTGATGGTCGCGGCGTACGAGCAGTTGGCGGCGCAGTGCGATTACCCGCTTCACCTCGGTGTGACCGAGGCGGGGCCGGCGTTCCAGGGCACCATCAAGTCCGCCGTGGCGTTCGGCTCGCTCCTGTCGCGCGGCATCGGCGACACCATCCGAGTGTCGCTGTCCGCGCCGCCCGCCGAGGAAATCAAGGTCGGAAACCAGATCCTGCAGTCGCTCAATCTGCGGCCACGCAAGCTCGAGATCGTGTCGTGCCCGTCCTGCGGTCGCGCGCAGGTCGACGTCTACACGCTCGCCGACGAGGTCACCGCGGGTCTCGAAGGTATGGAGATCCCGCTGCGCGTCGCAGTGATGGGATGCGTCGTCAACGGTCCGGGTGAAGCGCGCGACGCGGATCTCGGTGTGGCGTCCGGAAACGGCAAGGGTCAGATCTTCGTCAAGGGCAAGGTGATCAAGACCGTGCCCGAGGCCCAGATCGTGGAGACGCTCATCGAGGAAGCGATGCGCATCGCCGAGGAGTTCGACGAGGGTGAGGGCGCCGACTCGGGAGCGCCGGTCGTCACCGTCGGGTAACCACTCGAAGTGGGGCCGAATGTCCCACCCGTAAAGTCCCCGATGCATGCGTCGATCTGGCAATCTATGTCCATGACGGTGGACGCGCGTAGCTCGGGAGGTGACGGACGGTGCTCAAGCTCCTCGGCGCGAAGCCACTGAGCAACAAGGACACTGCCAGTGTTCTCCGTGTGCTCGACGCCGATCCCATTGCCACGTGCATGATCGCGGCGCGTGTGCAGGAATCCGGGCTCGACCCACGGTCGTTCCACGGCGAGATGTGGAGTCGAGGGGGACCGCAGGAGTCTCTGTGCTTCTACGGTGCCAACCTGGTTCCACTGCTCGGCGACGTCGACGATCTGCGGTCGTTCGCGGACCGCGCCTGCCGAGGCCCACGTATGTGTTCCTCGCTCGTCGGGCGCGCCGAGTTGACGCTTCCGCTGTGGGAAATGCTGGAAGCCGACTGGGGAGCGCCGCGTGAGTTGCGGAGCGAGCAACCGCTCCTCGCCACGTCACAACTCTCGGAGTTTCCACCGGACCCCGAAGTCCGGTTGGTGCGCGCCGACGAACTCGACGTCTACCTGACGGCCGCTGTGGCGATGTTCATCGAGGAAGTCGGTGTGGATCCGCGTGCCAACGACGGCGGCCGTGGCTACCGTCGTCGGATCGCAAGTCTCATCGCCGCGGGCCGGGCATGGGCGCGTTTCGAGGACGGCCAGGTCGTGTACAAGGCCGAGATCGGTTCACGCTCGGCCACCGTGGGCCAGATCCAAGGCGTATGGGTGCATCCTCTCTACCGAGGCCGCGGTCTCGGGTCGGCGGGAACGGCAACCGTCGTCGACGCGGTGGTGCGGAGCGGGCGCGTGGCCAGCCTCTACGTCAACAGTTTCAACTTCCCCGCCCGTCGTGCGTACGCGCGGATCGGCCTCACTCAGGTTGCGACGTTCACGACGGTCCTTCTCGACTGACAGCGATTCGTTGCCGGGGACCCGGGCGTCGCCGAACTACGATGGGCGCAATGGAATTCTCGGGTCTTCGTCGTTGCCTCGTGGTCGCGGCTGCGTGTGTCGTGGTGACGGGATCTGCAGTGGCGTGCACGCCGAGCCCGGCGGGACCCGAGCCTGCGGCGCAGGCATTCCTCGATGCGTTCTCTTCCCAGGACATCGACGCCGCGGCCGCGGACACCGACCGTCCGGACGTCGCGTCCGCCGCGCTGTCGGATGCATGGAACAACCTGCAAGCTGAATCTTTGCAAGCCACAACCACTTCGGTTCGCGTCGACGGGGACACGGCCACCGTCGGTTACACCTACGAGTGGCAACTGCCGAAGGAACGGGTGTGGACGTACGACGGTGAACTCCGTATGGGACGCACCGACGGGCAGTGGGGTGTGCGGTGGACTTCCACCGACATTCATCCAGGCCTGGGCGAAACGCAGACGATGGCTCTGCGGTCGACGGCACCGCCGCGTGCGCGGGTGAACGAGCGCTCCGGCACCGACGTGTTGGTTCCGGGCGTCGTGCATCGCATCAAGGTGACCGCCGACGAGTCGGACAACATCGTCGCGACGGCCACGAACCTCGCCCGCCTTCTCGCTCCGTTCGACTCCAGCATCTCGGCGCAGAGCATCGTCGAGTCCGCGACGTCCGTCGACGGTGCGTACCCGGTTGCGCTGCTCCGAGACGAGGACTATCGAACAGTCGCGGCGGCACTCTCCGGACTGTCGGGAGTATCGGCGTCGGACGAATCGGATCTGCTGTCCACCGACAGGAACTTCGCTCCCGACCTGGTCTCCCAGGTCAAGAAATCCGTCATCGACGAGGTCGACGGCAAGGCCGGGTGGAGTGTGGTGACGGTCAACCGGAACGGCGTGGACATCGACGTGTTGACCGACACGCCGCCCGAACCCGCGCCGTCGTTCTCGATCAGTCTCGATCGCAACATCCAGGTCGCGGCACAGAACGCGGTCGATGCACGCGCCGAACAGGCGATGATGGTGGTGATCCAGCCGTCGACCGGTGCCGTTCTCGCCGTCGCCCAGAACAAGGAAGCGGACAGGGACGGACCCGTTGCATCCGCCGGCCTGTACCCGCCGGGATCGACCTTCAAGATCATCACTGCCGGTGCCGCCATCTCCAACGGGCTCGCGGGCCCGGAGACCACGGTTCCGTGCCCCGGTCGCATCGAGATCGGCGAACGCAGCATCCCGAACTACAACGAGTTCTCGCTCGGAAACGTCTCCATGGGAACGGCGTTCACGCGCTCCTGCAACACGTCGTTCGCGAAGTTGGCGAGCGAGATGGCGCCGGACGCGTTGACGGTGGCTGCGTCGCAATTCGGCGTCGGACCTGAGTACGACGTGGTCGGACTGCCGACGGACTCCGGTTCGGTACCGCCGGCCGAGGAGTTGGTGCAGCGCACCGAGGACGGTTTCGGCCAGGGCAAGGTGGTGGTGTCCACCTTCGGCATGGCGTTGGCGGCGGCGACGGTGGCCAACGGCTCGACGCCGGTGCCCACTCTCATCGTCGGTCGGGAGACCACGATCGAGGGGGAGCACCCGCAGATCGAACCTGCGATGGTCGACGGTCTTCGCGGCATGATGCGCTCGGTGGTGACCAGCGGAACGGCCGAGCGGATCGCCGACCAGGGGGAGGTCTACGGGAAGACGGGTGAGGCCGAGGTCGACGGTGGATCGCACGCGTGGTTCGTCGGCTACCGAGGGGATCTGGCGTTCGCGACCCTGGTGGTACGCGGCGGTAGCTCGGACAACGCGGTGGCGGTCACGCGCCAGATGTTCGAGCAGTTGCCCGCCGGTTACTAGGGGAGAAGGCCCAACCGGCGTGCGGCGACCACCGATTCGTGGCGTGTGCGCGTGCCGGTCTTGCTCATGATCGACCGAAGGTAGGACTTGACCGTCTCCGGCTTGAGTGACAGCCTCGCGGCTGCCTCCGCGTTGGTGCAGCCCAGTGCTATCTGCGCGAGAACGTCGGTTTCGCGAGCGGAGAGTGTCACGTCCGATTCCACGTCGGGACCGCGCAACGAGCCTGCGATGCGGTCGGACAGTTCCACGAGCCGTGCTGCCACGGTTTCGTCGATGTCGGATCCCGATAGGGTGCGCAATTCGGCGTGGATCTCGCGCAGGGTCTCCGTCGCCGACGTCGAGGGCGCAGCGGGGTGTGCGGAGACGCTGTCCATCAGGCGCAACCGACGGTCGACTTCGTCGCGGACGGCGATTTCCTGCGCCAGCCGCTTCGATGCGCGGATCATGCTGTCCGCCACGCGGTCGCCCATGGGTCCGCGTTCTCGGATCGCTGCGTACATCACCGCCCGTGACGCTCCCGCGACGACGACAGGAACAGCCAGAATCGATTGCAGACCCTCGCCGAGGACCGGCTGATCGTAATCGTGGGTGATGTACATCGACGCTCGGTAGTCGCTGACCGCGGCGGGACGACGTTGATCCAGCACTCGGCCGCCGAGGCCGGACCTGCTCGGAATGACGAGTCCGTCGAGACCTCGTGTTCTGGTGCCGTGGAAGTGGCTGAGACACAGTGTGTGCGAGTCGACTTCACCGCCGAACACGACCGGGACTCCCGACGCGTCGGCGATGTGCCTCAGTTCGGCACGCAGCGCATCCCCGTCACGTGGACGAAGAACGCCGTCACGTGTGCGGGGGCGTGGCATTTCGTCGGTCGACACGTCGGGCTCCTCGGGGTCCTGTGACCTGCATCATAGCGGGTGGGGTATCGGGCCGTGACGATCGGGTTCGAGGCTCACCGACTACCCTGGACGCATGTCTGTGACCGCCGAGAGCAAGCCGCGCCAGCCACTCGTGCCGGGTGTCGTATCACCGGTTCTGTCCGTTCCCGCGTCGATCGAAAGACCGGAGTACGCGTGGAAGCCGACAGCGAACGAAGGCAGCGAGCCGTGGGTTCAGACGCCCGAGGTGATCGAGAAGATGCGGGTCGCGTCCACCATCGCCGCTCGCGCGCTCCAGGAAGCGGGTAAAGCCGTTGCACCCGGTGTGACGACCGACCAACTCGACCGCATCGCGCACGAGTACATGATCGACCACGGTGCGTACCCGTCGACGTTGGGCTACAGGGGATTTCCGAAATCGTGCTGCACGTCCCTCAACGAGGTGATCTGCCACGGCATCCCCGATTCCACCGTCGTTCAGGACGGTGACATCGTCAATATCGACGTGACTGCCTACATCGACGGTGTTCACGGGGACACCAACGCAACATTCCTCGCCGGGAACGTCTCCGAGGAGGCGCGGTTGCTCGTCGAACGCACGCACGAAGCGACGATGCGTGCCATCAAGGCAGTCAAGCCGGGGCGCGCGCTCAACGTCGTCGGCCGCGTCATCGAGTCCTACGCGCATCGTTTCGGTTACGGCGTCGTGGAGGATTTCACCGGCCACGGCATCGGCACCACGTTCCACAACGGCCTGGTGGTGCTGCACTACGACCAGCCGTCGGTGGAGACCATCATCGAGCCGGGCATGACCTTCACGATCGAGCCGATGATCAACCTGGGCACCATCGACGGTGAGATGTGGGACGACGGCTGGACGGTGGTGACACGGGACCGCAAGTGGACCGCGCAGTTCGAGCACACCCTCGTCGTCACGGACACGGGCTGCGAAATTCTCACTCTGCCGTGAGTGGAGCCTGCGGAACGAACCTCGTTGTGAGGGCTCTGAGTGGAGCCCGCGGAACGAACCTCGTTGCGAAGGCTCCGAGTGGAGCCTGCGGAACGAACCTCGTTGTGAAGGCTCCGAGTGGAGCCTGCGGAACGAAGTTCGGGTTGTGACGACTCTGGGCGGTGCGCTACTGGTTGCGGGTACGACGTCCGATGCGGGCAAGAGTGTGTTGGTGGCGGGCCTGTGCCGGATGTTGGCGCGTCGCGGTGTGTCCGTGGCGCCGTTCAAGGCGCAGAACATGTCCAACAACTCGGTGGTGACGCTCGACGGCGGGGAGATCGGGCGGGCGCAGGCACTGCAGGCTGCGGCGTGCGGTCTGGAGCCGAGCGTGCGGTTCAATCCGGTTCTGCTGAAACCGGGAAGTGATCGGACGTCGCAGTTGGTGGTGCGTGGACGCGCGGTGGCGCAGGTGTCCGCGTCCACGTACATCGAGCACCGGCAGGCCTTACGTACTGTCGTCGCCGCCGAGCTCGAGTCCCTTCGCCGCGATTTCGACGTGGTGATCTGCGAGGGTGCGGGGTCGCCTGCGGAGATCAACCTACGTGCAACCGATCTCGCGAACATGGGGCTGGCCACCGCTGCTTCGATACCGGTGGTGATAGTCGGCGACATCGATCGCGGCGGAGTGCTGGCTCATCTCTACGGAACGGTCGCGGTACTGTCGCCCGAGGATCAGGCGTTGATCAAGGGGTTCGTGATCAACAAGTTCCGAGGTGATCCGGCGTTGCTGCAGCCGGGACTGGACCAACTTCGATCGCTCACGGACAGGCCGACGTTCGGTGTCGTGCCGTACTGCGAAGAACTGTGGATGGACGCCGAGGATTCGCTCGGGGTGGTTGCCGACGCGCCGGTGGGGCGTCCGTCGCGTCCGGTGGGCGGGCAATGGCTGCGGGTGGCGGCGATCCGGCTGCCCCGCATATCCAACACGACGGACGTCGAGGCGCTTGCATGCGAGCCAGGCGTCTCGGTTCAGTGGGTGACGGAGCCGTCGCGGCTGCCCGACGCCGATCTTGTGGTCGTGCCGGGAAGCAAGGCGACGTTGTCCGATCTCGCGTGGTTGCGCAGGACAGGTCTGGCGGAGGCGCTCGAGGAACGTGGCCGCACCGGTCGGCCCGTTCTGGGCATCTGCGGCGGGTATCAGATGCTGGGGCAGACCATTTCGGACGGAATCGAATCCGACGTCGAGAAGGTGGACGGATTGGGCCTTCTCGATCTCGACGTCGAATTCCGTGCGGACAAGGTGCTGGCACGTGTGGAGGGTTCGTCGGCTCGGTTCGCGGATTCGGCCGTGTCGGGCTACGAGATTCACCACGGCCGCGTCGTACGTACCGGCGATTCGCCGCTGCTGACGTACGCCGACGGTACATCCGAGGGCAGTGTGCGCGGGTCGGTGATGGGTACGCACTGGCACGGAGTGCTCGAGTCCGACCACTTCCGTCGCGAGTTTCTGCGCTGGGCGGCTCGACTCTCCGGGCGGTCGGGGTTCACGGTGTCGCCGGCCACCAGCGTCGGGCAGCTTCGTCAGGAACAACTGGATCTGCTGGCGGATCTCGTCGAGCAGAACGTCGACGTCGACGCCCTGCTCGGTGTCATCGAGCGAGGCGTCGACGCCTGAGTGCCGACGTTTTTTCAGGGTGTTGCCGACCGCAACCCTGCCCATCCGGTGACCGCGAACAGTCCGGCGAGAAGCAGAGGTACGACGCCCAGCAGTACGAGCGCAGGCGTGTCGAGGAAGAACCGTCCTACCTGCGGCCACCAGCGTTGCCATGTGACGAGGATGGCGCCACCTCCGACGAGGACGACGGTGCCCAGGCCGATGGCGAGGACGCCGTTCACTCGGTATTGCTGATAGGCGACTCCCAGGAACAATCCGATCGCGGCGACGAGCAGCAGCGTCGCGAACAAGCCGAACCACTGCACGGCTGGATTGTCCGTCACGTATCGGACGATTCCGAACATGCGCAGTTTGACGCCGAAGCCTCCGGTGGCGGATTCCACGGCGGACAGAATCCACACGACGGTCGCCAGTACTGCAGATTGAACGACGCCGACGAGTGCCGTGGCGGAGAAGAATTCGCGTCTGGTCACAGATATTCCGAGCGCGAACGGGAACGTCTGGGTCACGGCCTGCAGATAGAACCCCACCGCAAATCCGTACATCGAGAACAGCGCACCGGTGAAGTTGTAGTCGCTGTCGGTGGTGGGTATCAACGCGAAGATGACGTAGCAGATGGCGAACGAGATGGCGAGGATTCCGAGAGGCCAGCCGATGATCAGCGGCCATGCGACCGTGTGCAGACGAGCGACGTCGAACGTTCGTTTCATGAGACCGACTCCTTGGTGGCGTGATCGGATGTGAGGGAGGCGCCCCGGCCGTACGCGGTGGTGTTCCGAATGACCAACTGCTGCAGCGACAGTGGTTCGGCGGCGAGGCCGAGCGAGGATGCGTGTGCTCGTTGCGCGTCGGTGAGGGCAGCGTCGATACTGACCCTGGCCATGGACCCGAGTGACTCTCGGTGCAGCACGGTGTGATTAGCGACGAACTTCTCGACGGCGTCCGCGGCGCCCGATATCACGAATGCGCTGTGGCGTAGAGCGTCGGCGTCGGCATCGATGACGATCCGCCCCTTGTCGATCAGCAGCACGTGCTCGATCAGGTCGCTCACCTCGTCGATCAGGTGGGTCGACAGCACGATTGTGCGCGGGTTCTCGGCGTAATCGGCCAACAGGCGGTCGTAGAACATGTGTCTCGCGACAGCGTCGAGTCCCAGGTACGGTTCGTCGAAGAACGTCAGCGGTGCACGTGACGCCAGCCCTATGACGATTCCGAGCGCGGAGGTCATACCGCGTGAGAGCTTCTTGACCTTGCGCGACGGCGGCAGGTCGAAATCGCGGACCAGGTCGTCGGCGAAGGCCTGATCCCAGTGTGGGAGAAGCCGTGCAGCGCAGGTGAGTACGTGACGGACCTTGAAGTCGTCGGGGTACTTCTGGCTTTCCTTGACGAAGCAGACGTCGGCCGAGACCGCGCCGTTCTCGAACGGCGGCATCCCGAACACCTCGACGGTGCCCGCGCTCTGGCGATTCTGCGCCGTGAGCAACTGCATGACCGTCGTCTTGCCTGCGCCGTTGCGACCGAGCAGACCGTAGATCTTGTCGGCGTGCAGGTCGAAGTCGACACCGTCGACTGCGGTGAAGTCCCCGTAGGTCTTGGTGAGGTTGCGGACCGAAGCGATGACTGGAGTGTCGTCGACCACGGTGAGGTCGTGACGGGCGTTCATGGTGCTTCCTCCCAGTTGTCGAGCATGGACTTGAGTTCGTCGACGGTCACGCCGAGCTTGCGTGCCTCGGTGACCAACGGCCTGATGAATTGATCGGCGAAATCGTCTCGGCGACGAAATCTCAATGCGTCGCGGGCGCCGGTGGTGACGAACATGCCGATCCCTCGTTTCTTGTAGAGGATTCCGTCGGCGACCAGCTTGGCCAGACCCTTGCCTGCGGTTGCGGGGTTGATGCGATGGAAGGCAGCCAGCTCGTTGGTCGAGGGGACCTGGCTCTCCTCGGCGAGTCCGCCGTCGATGATCGAGTTCTCCACCATCTCGGCGATCTGGATGAAGAGCGGGCGACCTTCGTCCATCAGTGCGAGCTCCATGAGCCCGGGTGGTTAAGTGGTTCGTTACTCATGTAACTAACCATATAACCCGGATCGGGGTAACGCAACAGCGAGGAGCAAAGTGGTCCGTTGTGGATCGGCGGCATCGGGGTGCAGTAGCGTCGTATCCCATGGATCACAAGCACGTTGCAGCCCGCGGCGGGAGCTGCACCCTGCGCATCGCCGGTCCGGAATCGCGGCACGTCGTGCTGCTGCTCCCCGACGCAGGCGATGCCCCCGATGTGTACGACGGCGTAGCCGAGCGGCTGCACAACTCGGACCTCAAAACCGTTGCGGTGGAGGACATCGACGGGCTCGACCACGATGGAGTGCTCGAGTTGCTGACCGAACTCGGGTTGCCCTGGGTGCACCTCGTCGGCAGCGGAGTGGGCGCGGAGCTGGCCTGGGGCCTCGCAGCACGCACGTTCGGAAAGTTCACGTCACTGGTGGTGTGCGACCGAACCCACCCCGCCATCGCCGACGAGAACGGAACCGTGCGCGCAGCCGACTGCCCGGCCGTGGAGATCCCGACGACACTCGTGATCGGCAGGTCGACCAAGGCGCCGGGGGCCGACGCCAGTGGCCGCCTCGTCTACGGCGATTTCCGTGTCGTCCGACTCGACGGTGTGGACAACATTCCCTCGGCCGCGTCGGCCGAGCTCGCCACGGAGATCGTGCTGCGCACCAGCCCCTGGTGACCTAACGAATCAGATGTCCAGGCCGAGGAGCGCGTTCTCGACCACCTCGGGCAGGCCCGGGTGGATCCAGTACTGGCCTCGTGCCATGTCGGAGACGGTGGTGCCGAAACTCATGGCCTGGATGAGTGGTTGGATCACCGTCGGAGCCTGGGCACCGATGACGTGGGCGCCGAGAATTCGACCCGTCTTCTTCTCTGCGACGATCTTGCAGAATCCGTCGCGATCCTCCATCGCCCAGCCGTATGCGACGTCGCCGTAGTCCTGAATCTTGACGGCGATGTCGAACCCTTCGTCGCGCGCCTGCTCCTCGGTGAGCCCGACCTCGGCGATCTGAGGGTGCGTGAACACCGCGGCGGGGACGAATCGGTGGTCGAAGGCACGCAGCGACGAGGTGTCGTTCCACTCGTGCTGCAGGAGGTTGTGCTGAACGACTCGGGCTTCGTGGTTCGCGACGTGCTTGAGCTGGTACTCCGACGACACGTCGCCGAGGGCGAACACGCCGTCTGCGGTGGTGCGGCCGAATTCGTCGACGACGATCCGTCCTTCGTCGTCGAGCTCGATGCCTCCTGCCTCCGCGCCCAATCGATCGCCGTTGGGCTCACGCCCGACGGCGACGAGCAGGACGTCGCCCAGCACACGGGTTCCGTCCTTCAGCTCGAGGCCGACGCGCTCGCCGTCCGAGACTGCGGACACCTCGCCCGAGTCCAGGTGGACGTCCCAGCTTCGCTGCGCCAGCTCGGTGAATCGGGTGGACACGTCGACGTCCAGCCCGCGCAGCAAGGCGTTCTTGCGGGCCACGATCGACACCTTCGAACCGAGTGCGCCGAAGACATGAGCGAATTCGGCTGCGATGTAGCCGGATCCGAGGATGACGAGGTGCTCGGGGAGCTCGGGGAGCCGCATGACGTCGCTGTTGGTGTAGTAGCGGACGCCGGACTCGGCGACCGCGTCGGGAATCACCGGACGGGACCCGGCGGCGACGACGACCTGATCGGCCGTGATGACCGAGCCGGTTCCGGTGTCGATCGTGCGGGGACCGACGAACGTGGCGTGACTGCTGAACAGGGTGACGTTGGGGCTGCCGTTCTCGCGGTAGTCCTTGCCTCCGGCGGCGATGGGGTCGATGCGGCCGAACACGCGGTCGACGATGTCCGGCCAGCGCACCTTGTCGATCGACGCATCGATGCCGTAGCGCGAGGAATCACGGATGGTCTGTGCGACCTCGGAGGCGTACACGAACATCTTGGTGGGAATGCACCCGACGTTGAGGCAGGTGCCCCCGAACGGCGAATGCTCCTCGAACAACGCGACTTTCAGGTCGGCGAAGCGTTCGTCGGCAATGGAGTTTCCCGACCCCGATCCGATGATCGCAATGTCGAAGTGCTCGGGTGTGGTCATCGAATGGTTCCGATCTCGCTGTGGTTCTGTCCGGATTCGCGGTCTATGTGGGCGCTGCGGTACAGCCAGTCGATCCACTCGTTCATCTCGTCGAACGCCTGCTTCCGGGGCGTCTCCTTGGACAGAAAGACGTCGTGACGAGCCCCCTCGATGGGAACGATGGTGGTCCGGTCGCCGAGGCATCCGGCCCACCGTGCGATCTGACGCACGTCGAGAACGGCGTCGGCCGCGTCGGTCTGCGAGCTGTACTTCCGCGAGAAATGCGTGACCTTGGAGCGGAGAATCAGCGACGGAACGCCGATGTCGAGGCCGCGGTGCAGTGTCGCGTGTCCGTGCCGGATCGCTCGGATCCAGCCGAACGTGACGGGGAACCCGGCCAGCGGCTTCCAGTCGAGGTTGTACTCCCATTCGCCCTGCTCCGACGCGGCGAGCGACACGCCGTAGGTGTCGAGGCCGGTGCCCGGCACGGGAGTCTTCGCCTTCACCCGGCCGATGACGTCGATCGCGGTCGTTCCGACGCTTCTGATCGCAGACGGTCCCTGTAGGTCGAACCACGGGCTGTTGAGCACGACTCCGTCGATTCCCTGCGCGGCTGTCCCGCCGCTCCTGCGATTGAGCCTGTCCAGCCACAGCGGAAGGATCAGTCCTCCGGTGGAGTGTGCGGTCAGTAGTA
This sequence comes from Rhodococcus sp. 14-2470-1a, assembly GCF_002259425.1. Classification (NCBI taxonomy): domain Bacteria; kingdom Bacillati; phylum Actinomycetota; class Actinomycetes; order Mycobacteriales; family Nocardiaceae; genus Rhodococcus; species Rhodococcus sp. 14-2470-1a. The sequence goes on along the minus strand of NZ_NPFZ01000034.1, from coordinate 116,910 downwards.
CCGACCCGCCTCCGGTGTCCTGGCGAACCAGAGACAGAGCTTCGGTGAGTTCGGCGTCGTACATCTCGAGGTCGGTCACGAAGTGCGGCGTCTGTCCCTCGCGCAACGAACGTCCGCATTTACGCAGGTCGAGCGCGTAGAACGCAAAACCTTTGGCTGCGAAATGCTCGGCGAGGTGTTGCTGGAAGAAGTAGTCGGTGTACCCGTGCACGTAGATCACCGCGCGACGAGCAGAATCCGTCCCCGACGGTTGATACCGCACGAGGGTCGCTTCGACCGTCCCCTCGCCGTCGGGGTCGTCGCCGAGCGTGATGGTGGTCTGTTCGTAGCCGTCGCCGAGGACATCGGGCACCCAGGTAGTCACAGATCACAACTGTAGTAGGAGCGTCGGGCGGCGTACGAGGAGCACAATCGGAGCAGGGCTTTTCAGGCGCGTCGAATCGGGTACGTACGGACGGGTAACGTAACCGCCACCGAAAAGTTGAACAGTCGAAGCAGTCAGTCGCCGAGCGAGAACTCACGGACAAGGAAGTCGATTCTCCAGTGTCAAAAGAACAGCAGGTCAAGACCGACGTGGTTCTCGTCGGCGCCGGAATCATGAGCGCCACCCTCGGGGCTTTGCTGAAGCAGCTCGAACCCGAGTGGTCGCTGGACGTGTACGAGCGACTCGACGCGGCCGCTGCCGAGAGCAGTGACGCGTGGAACAACGCCGGCACCGGCCACTCCGCTCTGTGTGAGCTGAACTACACCCCGCAGAACAAAGACGGTTCCGTCGACATCGCCAAGGCGCTGAACGTCAACGAACAGTTCCAGGTGTCGCGTCAGTTCTGGGCGCACAGCATCGAATCCGGCGTGCTGAGCGACCCGAAGAACTTCATCAACCCGATTCCTCACGTCAGCTTCGTCCACGGCGAGTCGAACGTGAAGTACCTCCGTGCCCGGTACGACGCACTGGCGTCGAACCCGCTGTTCGAAGGCATGGAGTACATCGACAGTCCGGACGAGTTCACCCGGCGGCTGCCACTGATGGGCGCGGGCCGCGATTTCTCCGACCCTGTCGCTCTGAACTGGAGCGACGAGGGCACCGACGTCGACTTCGGCGCGCTGACCCGTCAGTTGCTCAACTACATCTCCGGGTCCGGGGGCACCGTCCACTTCGGCACCGACGTCACCAACATCACCAAGCAGTCCGACGGCACGTGGAACGTGAAGATCGCGAACCTGCGGACCGGTGAGAAGAAGACCGTCAACGCCAAGTTCGTCTTCGTCGGAGCAGGCGGCGGTGCTCTGCATCTGCTGCAGAAGTCCGGGATCAGCGAGATCAAGGGCTTCGGTGGGTTCCCCGTCAGCGGCGAATGGCTGCGCTGCACCAACCCGGACCTCATCGCCCAGCACTCGGCGAAGGTGTACGGCAAAGCGTCCGTCGGTGCGCCGCCGATGTCGGTGCCGCACCTCGACACACGCGTCATCGGGGGTAAGCCCGGACTACTCTTCGGCCCCTACGCAGGGTGGTCGCCGAAATTCCTGAAGCAGGGCAAGTTCACGGACCTCCCCAGCTCGGTCAAGCCGGGCAACCTGATGTCCATGCTCGGCGTCGGTGTGACCGAGCTCGGTTTGGTGAAGTACCTCGTCGGCGAGCTCGCGCAGTCGGCAGCCGATCGCGTCGAGACCCTGCGTGAGTTCGCGCCCCAAGTCGTCGGTAAGGACTGGGAGCTCGTCACGGCCGGTCAGCGTGTGCAGGTGATTCGCAAGAAGGGCCGCGGCGGAGTGCTCGAGTTCGGAACGGCTGTCATCAACGCGGCCGACGGCTCCATCGCGGGTCTGCTCGGCGCGTCGCCGGGTGCGTCCACCGCGGTGCCGGCGATGCTCGACGTGCTGCAGCGCTGCTTCGGCGACCGCTACGACGGTTGGCAGCCGAAGCTGAAGGAGATGGTGCCCTCGCTCGGCAAGAAGCTCGCCGAGGACCGGACGTTGTTCCGCGAGGTCTTCGATTGGACGTCGGCTCGCCTCGAACTCGGGCAGACCACCCAGGTCGCACAGCCCAGCGGCGTGTGATAGCAAGAGCTGATGACTACGCAAGCTGCTGCCCTGAAGCGTTCCTGGGCTCTGGACCTGTCCAACAAGACGTTGTACGACCTGTTGAAGTTGCGTGTCGAGGTGTTCGTCGTCGAGCAGGCGTGCGCTTACCCTGAGCTCGACGGTCGAGACCTACTCTCCGAGACCCGGCACTTCTGGCTGGAACGAGACGGCGAGGTCGTCTGCACGTTGCGCCTGCTGGAAGAGCACGACGACGGCGAGAAAGCGTTCCGCATCGGTCGGCTCTGCACACAGCGGTCTGCGCGCGGGCAGGGCCACACCACTCGCATCCTGCGCGCAGCGCTCGCCGAGGTGGGTTCGGCACCGTGCCGCATCAATGCACAGAGCTACCTCGTCGACATGTACGCCAAGCACGGATTCCTGCCCGACGGGGAGGAAGTGCTCGAGGACGGAATTCCGCACACCCCCATGCGTCGTGGGGGCGGAACTCCATGGAGCGAGGCGTAATCGGACCGGTCGTTCGACGACCAGGAAGTTGATGCGGGGAAGTCCTGTGTGAATCAGGCACGGTCCCGCCACTGTGTAGGTGCTTCGGTCCCGAGGGGCCGAAGCACCGAAGTCAGATCACCGCACAACTTCGCAGTACGCCCGCCGGATCGGCGGGCTCGTCACCTCTCCGGCGCGGAGTCCGCCGGGACGAAGGAGTTCTCTCGTGCAGCAGCCCGGCTATCCGTTCAGTGCGATCGTCGGTCAGGAGCAGCTGCGGTTGTCCCTGATCCTCTGCGCAGTCCACCCCGGCATCGGTGGTGTGTTGGTGCGCGGCGAGAAGGGGACCGCCAAATCCACCGTCGTCCGGGCATTGGCAGCGCTGCTGCCTGCCGTCGACGACGAGGGCGTCACCAGGCCTGCACGGCTCGTCGAGCTGCCCGTCGGTGCAACCGAGGATCGAGTGGTGGGCTCGCTCGATCTCGAGAAAGTGCTACGCGACGGTGAACGCGCGTTTCAGCCGGGTCTGCTGGCGGCGGCGCACCGTGGAGTGCTCTACGTCGACGAGGTCAATCTGCTGCACGACCACCTCGTCGACGTCCTGCTCGACGCGGCCGCGATGGGCCGCGTGCACATCGAGCGTGACGGTGTATCTCATTCGCACTTAGCGCAGTTCGTGCTCGTCGGGACCATGAACCCGGAAGAGGGAGAGCTTCGGCCTCAGCTGCTGGACCGATTCGGACTGGCGGTCGAGGTCACCGCGTCCCGCGATGTCGACACCCGGATGAACGTGGTGAGGCGCCGCCTGAACTACGAACGGAATCCCGAGGAGTTCGCGGCCGAGTTCGCCGACTCCGACGCGGAGATTGCACGGAAGATCGTGCATGCACGCGAGGCGCTGGCCGATGTGGTGCTCGACGACACCGAGCTGCGCCGAATCGCCGCTCTCTGTGCCGCTTTCGACGTCGACGGTATGCGAGCCGACCTGGTCGTGGCTCGCACGGCCACGGCGCACGCCGCCTGGCGCGGCGCCGACGCCGTCGCCGAATCCGATGTCCGGGTCGCCGCGGAACTCGCGCTGCCGCACCGGCGTCGGCGAGATCCCTTCGACGAACCGGGTATCGACGAGTCGGCCCTCGACGACGCGATGCGGGATGCCGCCGAGCAGGCGGAGTCCTCCGCCGAGTCGGATCCAGGACCCGACGACGACGGAGGTGGAGACGGTGGCGGAGACGACGGGGGCGGAGACGACGGTGGCGGCGAACCGCAGCCCGATCCCGGGCCACAGACCGGCACGTCGTCGACGGACGAGCCCGACGCCCCCGAGAAACAGGCGAGTGAGCGAGACGCCGCAACACCCGGCGAGAAGTTTCGTGCGCGATCGATCGAGGTTCCCGGCGTCGGGGAGGGAGCCCCGGGTCGCAGGTCCAGGGCGCGCTCCCCGCAGGGACGCGTCGTGCGGTCGACGACGGAGCCGGGCAAGGGACTACACCTGGTGGGGACATTGTTCGCTGCCGCGGAGTCTCAGGTCGCGCGAGGTCGACAGTCCGGCCGATTCGTGTTGCAGCCGTCCGACCTTCGGGGTGCGGTGCGTGAGGGCCGCGAAGGCAACCTCATCGTCTTCGTCGTCGATGCATCCGGTTCCATGGCGGCACGGGATCGTCTCTCCGCGGTCACCGGTGCAGTTCTGTCGTTGCTGCGTGACGCGTACCAGCGACGAGACAAGGTCGCGGTCATCACTGTTCGCGGTCGGGACGCCGAGTTGGTGCTGCCTCCGACGTCGAGCGTCGACGTCGCCGCCACACGACTGCGAAGAATGAAGACCGGCGGCAGGTCACCGCTTGCTCAGGGATTCGTCACGGCGCGCGACGTCGTTCTGCGTGAGAAGGTTCGCGACCCGCTGCGCCGTGCCCTCGTGGTGGCGATGACCGATGGGCGCGCGACGGGCGGACCGGATCCGGTGGGTCGCGCGCGCACAGCGGCATCCCGCATCGCGGGTGATCACATCGGTTCCGTCGTCGTCGATTGCGAGTCGGGGATGGTTCGGCTCGGATTGGCCGCCGAGTTCGCCCGCCACCTGCAGGGCGGGTACGTCCGTCTGGCCGATCTGTCGGCCGAGCGCGTCGCCGCCGTCGTACGCGCGGCCGCGTAGGAAGGCGAGAAGCATGCCTCAGGGAGTTCCGCTTCCGGGATCGGTACCGCAGGACGGATTGACCACCCGGCAGCGTCGCAATCAACCGGTACTGGCCGTGCACACCGGGCCGGGCAAGGGGAAGTCGACCGCTGCGTTCGGGATGGCGTTACGCGCGTGGAATCAGGGTTTCGACGTGGGTGTGTTCCAGTTCGTCAAGAGCGCCAAATGGAAGGTCGGTGAGGAAGCGACCTTCACGATGCTCGGCGAACTCCACGAATCTTCGGGTGTCGGAGGCGCTGTCGAATGGCACAAGATGGGCGAAGGTTGGTCCTGGACCCGAAAGAAGGGGTCCGAGGTGGACCACGCTGCAGCCGCTGCCGACGGGTGGGCGGAGATCGCGCGGCGACTCTCGGAGCAGACGCACCGGTTCTACGTCCTGGACGAATTCACGTATCCGTTGAAGTGGGGATGGGTCGACGTCCACGAGGTCGTCGACGTGCTTCGGAGTCGGCCGGGTAATCAGCATGTCGTCATCACCGGCCGCGATGCACCTGCAGCGCTGATCGACGCGGCCGATCTGGTCACCGAAATGGCGAAGATCAAACATCCGATGGACGCGGGCCGCAAGGGCCAACGCGGAATCGAATGGTGACCACCTCCGTTCCCGCCGTCGTCATCGCCGCCCCGGCATCCGGGAGCGGAAAGACTACGGTGGCAACGGGTTTGATGGGTGCGCTGCGTGGTGCCGGGCGTCGTGTCGCCCCGTTCAAGGTCGGCCCCGATTACATCGACCCCGGCTATCATGCACTCGCGACCGGGCTCCCGGGCCGCAATCTCGACGCGGTCATGGTCAGCGCCCAGCGGATAGGTCCGCTGTATCGACACGGAAGCGCGGGCTGCGACATCGCCGTCGTCGAAGGCGTCATGGGCCTGTTCGACGGCAAGATCGACATGTCCGGTGGTGGCGCCGCCACAGCCGAGGGCTCCACGGCCGCCGTCGCAGCCATGCTCGGTGCGCCGGTCGTACTGGTCGTCGACGCACGAGGCCACAGTCAGAGTCTGGCCGCTGTGCTGCACGGGTTCTCGACGTTCGACACGTCCGTTCGCATCGGCGGCGTGATCCTGAACCGAGTGGGAAGTCCTCGTCACGAGGAGGTGCTCCGTCAAGCGTGCGAACGTGTCGGCGTGCCGGTTCTCGGGTCGCTGCCCCGGATGGCGGAACTGGCCGTGCCGTCCCGGCACCTCGGACTGATCACCGCGCTGGAGCACGGAGGCCGGGCACGGGCGGCCGTGGATGCGATGTCCGACCTCGTCACCGCACACGTGGACATCGCCGCGATCGTCGCACTGGCCCGCTCGGCGGTGCAGGATCGACCGTGGGACCCCGCGGGCGAGGTGGGCAGGCATTACGAGACCCGTCCCGTGGTGTCGATGGCGGGAGGGCCCGCCTTCACCTTCGGGTACGCCGAACACATCGAACTTCTCCGAGCGTCGGGAGCCGATGTCGCGGTGTTCGACCCACTGACGGACGGGCTGCCCGACGGCACATCCGGAGTCGTCGTCCCCGGAGGCTTTCCGGAGGAGCACGCCGAACAGCTGGCGTCGAACACCGCGTTGCTCGCCGACGTCCGCGCCGCAGCAGACCGCGGCATTCCGATCCACGCGGAATGCGCCGGGCTCCTGTACCTGGCGCGCGAACTCGACGGGCACTCGATGGCCGGAGTGCTCGACATCGAAGCACGCTTCGGCACGTCGCTCACTCTCGGTTATCGCGATGCGGTGGCGCTGGAGACGTCCGTTTTGTTCGACGCCGGGCAACGAGTGAGCGGGCACGAGTTCCATCGGACCCGGCTCGTGGATCAGGCGCCCTCGACCGACCTGCACTCCGCGTGGGGGTGGCGGAACCCCAGCGTGGCAGCGGAGCGGGCGTTCGTGCAGGAAGGATTCGTGCGCGGCGGTGTACACGCGTCGTACCTGCACACGCACCCGGCGGGCAGCCCGGAGTCGGTCCGTCGTTTCGTCGGTGCCTGCGCGACGTTCGCCTCCGCGCGTTCCCACGAGACCAGAGCGGGCGCGTGACGCCGGCGGCCACGCACGTGGTCGTGGGTATCGGAGCGACGTCGACGGCGTCGGTGGCGGATTGCCTCGCCGTCCTGCGTGACGTCGTACCGACGACGTTCACGATCGTGGCGTTGTCCACGCTGGAGTCGAAGGACGCTCAGATGCTTCCCGTCGCCGAGTCCCTCGGTGTGACGCTGCACCTGTGGTCCGCGGAGGAACTTGCGGCGGTGACGGTCACCGAACCGTCCGCTCGGACGCGGGCCGCCACCGGAACGCCCAGTGTCGCGGAGGCGGCGGCGCTGCGCGCAACCGAAGGACGCCTCGTACTCGCGAAGACGAGTGCCCGCGGTGTGACGGTCGCTGCAGCGCTGCTGTGACCGGCCACAGTGGCGCGTCGAGCGGACTCAGGGCATCGTGGTGACGATGACGTCTTCACCGCTCGTACTCGGTCCTCTCGTCCGCTATGTCGGTGCGCACGATGCAACGTTCTGGTTCGAGTTCGACCGGCCGGGGACCGTCCGAGTGACCACCGACACCGGTGTGCACGGTGAGGCTTCGACGTGGGGCGTTCACGGTCACCATTACGCGCTCGTCGCGCTCACCGATCTGCCTGCCGACACCGCCATCACCTACGACTCGACGTTCGACGGCCGCGTCGTCTGGCCCGAACCGGGTGCAACCGCGGCGATTCATACCATCGACCGGCACGGTCCGGTGACCTTCGCGTTCGGATCCTGCAGGCGCGGAGACAATTACAGCGACGAATCCCTACAGCGAATCGGCGCGGATGCGCTCGCGGGCCTCGGCACCCGCATGGCCGGGCAGGGACCGGAGGAGTGGCCGCAGGCGCTGCTCCTGCTCGGCGACCAGGTCTACGCCGACGACCCGTCGCCGGAGATCATCGAGAGGTTGCGCGCTCGACGAGCCGCGGGCGACGGTCCGGCGAGTGCCCGCGACACCGACGCGGCCGACGAGATCTGCGACTTCGAGGAGTACTCGTGGCTCTACCACGAGTCGTGGGGAGTCGAGCCGGTCAGGACGCTGCTCGCGAGCGTGCCGTCGTGCATGATTCTCGACGATCACGACCTGTGTGACGATTGGAACTCGTCGGCGTCGTGGCGCGCCGACATCGAGACCAGGCCCTGGTGGAAGGACCGTGTCGTGGGTGCGTTCTCGTCGTACTGGGTGTATCAGCACCTCGGTAATCTCTCGCCCGACGAGCTCGGTCGGGACGAGCTGTACGCACAGGTGAAGGTCGCTGCGACCGACTTCGATCGTGAACGCCTGCTCTCCGAGTTCTCGCTGCGAGTCGACGAGGTGCCCGAGACCGGCCGGTGGAGTTTCTACCGGGATTTCGGTGACACTCGGTTGATCATGATCGACTCCCGGTGCTCGCGTGACCTCGATCCGAGCCGGCGCGCGATGGTCGACGACGTCGAGTGGGCGTGGGTCAGGGAACGAGCGCTCGAGAAGTCTCCGCGGCACCTGCTCTTCGGCTCGTCACTGCCGTATCTGATGCTGCCCGCACTGCATCATCTCGAACAGTGGAACGAGGCTGTGGCACAGGGGAGCTGGGGCAAGCTCGCGGCGCGAGTAGGGGAGAAGCTCCGAATCGACCTGGATCTCGAGCACTGGGCCGCGTTCGGAAAGTCGTTCCTGGACATGGCGACGCTGGTGCGCGAGATCTCCAGAAGCGACGACGCACCCGCCAGCATCATGTGGCTTTCCGGCGACGTGCACTGCTCGTACGTCGCGCGAGCCGAGTTCGGGGTGGGCGGCGACGTTCCGGCGACGTACCAGTTGACGATGTCGCCGTTCCGCAACCCGCTGAACCTACCGATTCGTGCCGTGAACCGGCTGGCGATCAAACGTCCGGCCGCGCGGGTACTGGCTTCGCTCGCACGGGGAGCCAAGGTGCCGCCGCCCGACGTGAGTTGGGAAGCCGAGGCCGGGCCGTGGTTCGACAACGGCGTCATGCTTCTCACGACCGAGGGGGAGACGGCGCGGGTGAGCGTCGAGCATGCGCACGTCGATCCCGTCGGCCGACAGACCCTGACCACCACTCGAAAAATGACGTTGACTCCCTGACATAGATTTGTCGGCGTGGCTCACCTCGAACTGACCGACATCGACTACTTCCTGCCCGACGGCAGGCAGCTTCTCAGCGGCGTCGGATTCCGTGTCGGTGACGGCGCCAAGATGGCGTTGATCGGACCGAACGGCACAGGCAAGACCACGTTGACTCGCATCGTCTCCGGCGATATCGAGCCCGAGGACGGCGCCGTGACCCGATCGGGTGCGCTCGGAGTCATGCGTCAGTTCGTCGGGAGTGGAGCCGGCGGAGCGACCCGTGGGGTCGGGAGTGGAGCCGGCGGAACGACCCGTGGGGTCGGGAGTGGAGCCGGCGGAACGACCCGTGGGGTCGGGAGTGGAGCCGGCGGAACGACGGTTCTGGATCTGTTGCTGTCGGTGTCCTCGCTCGCGGTGCGCCGAGCCGCCGAGGCTCTGGACGAGGCCGAGAACGCGATGATGGAGGCGGACGACGAGAAGACGCAGATGAACTACGCTGCTGCGCTGTCCGATTGGGGCGATGTCGGAGGATACGATCTGGAACCGTTCTGGGACAAGGTGACGATGGCGGCGCTCGGTGCACCGTTCGACGTCGCGAAGTGGCGTGATGTGTCGACTCTGAGCGGTGGCGAGCAGAAGCGTGTCGTGCTCGAGGCGTTGTTCGCCGGTTCCGACGAGTTGCTTCTGCTCGACGAACCGGACAACTACCTGGACGTTCCCGGTAAGAGGTGGCTGGAGAAGACGATTCGTGAGTCGGACAAGTCCGTGCTCTTCATCAGCCACGACCGCGAGCTCATCGCGAATGCCGCCACCCGCATCGTCACTCTCGAACCGGGATTCAACGGGGCCACCTCCTGGGTCCACGGCGGAGGCTTCGCCACTTACTACGACGCGCGCGAGGACCGGAACGCCCGGCTCGACGAACTTCGCCGCCGCTGGGACGAGGAACGAGTGAAACTGCGGGCGCTCGTTCTCCGTTTGCGGGAGAAAGCGAAGTTCAACGACGGCATCGCCGCTCGCTATCAGGCAGCGCAGACGAGGCTCACGCGGTTCGAGGACGCGGGCCCTCCCGAGGCGGTTCCCCTGAAGCAGAAGGTGACGGTACGGCTGCACGGTGGGCGCACCGCGAAACGCGCGCTGGTGTGTACCGGACTGGAGCTGACCGGGTTGATGAAGCCGTTCGACACGGAGATCTGGTTCGGTGATCGGGTGGCCGTGCTCGGTTCCAACGGATCCGGCAAATCGCACTTTCTTCGGCTGCTGGCGGCGGGCGGTACCGACCCCGAGCGGGAGCACCTCCCGGTCCAGGAACTCGAGATCGCGCCCGTACCGCACAGCGGCACCGCCGTGTTGGGTGCGCGGGTGCGGCCAGGATTGTTCGCGCAGACTCACAGCAGGCCGGATCTCCACGGCAAGACGTTGCTGGACATCCTGCATCTCGGCAACGAGCACCGTGACGGAATGGGTCGCGAAGCCGCGAGCCGTGCACTCGATCGTTACGGCCTGTCACTCGCCGCAGAGCAGTTGTACGACAACCTGTCCGGTGGGCAACAGGCACGGATTCAGATCCTGCTGCTGGAACTGTCCGGCGCCACCCTGCTGCTCCTCGACGAACCGACGGACAACCTCGACCTGGTGTCCGCGGACTCGCTGCAGGACGCCATCACAGCATTCGAGGGAACGGTCGTCGCCGTCACCCACGACCGATGGTTCGCGCGCAGCTTCGACCGGTTCCTCGTCTTCGGATCCGACGGGCAGGTCCGCGAATCGAGTGAGCCCGTCTGGGACGAAACACGGGTCGAGCGCCCGCGAGGCCTGCGGGAGCGAGCACCCAAGGCAACGCGGTAGCGTTTCGTACCGTGAATGTCTCCACATCGAGTGAGTCCGACGCGACCGATTCTCCCTATCTGGTCGGCCTGAATCTGTCCGGACGGCGTGTTGTCGTCGTCGGCGGTGGCACTGTCGCGCAGCGTCGGCTGCCGTTGTTGATCTCCTCGGGTGCGGTGGTTCATGTCATCACTCGTGAGGCGACACCCGCGGTGGAGGGCTGGGCGACGGCTGGTCAGGTGACGCTGGACCTGCGGGACTATCGCGACGGAGACATCGCGGACGCGTGGTACGCGATCGCGTGCACCGACGAGGCCGAGACCAACGCGGCCATCGTCGCCGAGGCCGAACGGGCCAGAATCTTCTGCGTTCGCGCGGACGTCGCGCGCGACGGCACCGCGGTCACCCCGGCGTCGGCGGATTACGACGGACTCACGCTCGGTGTGCTGGCCGGGGGAGAGCACCGTAGGTCGGCTGCGGTGAGGACCGCGGTGCTCGAAGCTCTGCAGTCCGGTGTCGTCACCGACGCCGCACACGCCCCGCACACCGGCGTCGCACTCGTCGGCGGTGGCCCGGGTGATCCCGACCTCATCACCGTTCGCGGGCGTCGTCTGTTGACCTATGCCGACGTCGTGGTCACCGACAGGCTCGCGCCGCCGGAGTTGCTGGCCGAGCTCGGCCCACACGTCGAGGTCATCGACGCATCGAAGATTCCGTACGGACGCGCGATGGCCCAGGAGGCGATCAACCAGGCGCTGATCGACGGAGCGAAGGCAGGGAAGTTCGTCGTCCGGCTCAAGGGCGGGGACCCGTACGTCTTCGGCCGTGGTTACGAGGAACTCGAAGCTCTCACCGACGCGGGAATCCCGGTCACCGTCGTGCCGGGAATCACCAGTGCGATCTCCGTGCCGTCCGCTGCGGGCGTGCCGGTGACGCATCGAGGTGTGACTCACGAATTCGTCGTCGTCAGCGGACACGTCGCGCCGGACCACCCCGACTCTCTCGTCGACTGGGACGCACTGGCGCGACTCAAGGGCACGATCGTGCTCCTGATGGCCGTCGAGCGGATCGACAAATTCGCGGCGGTGCTGATGAACGGCGGACGAGCCGCGTCGACGCCGGTCCTCGTGGTCCAGGAGGGGACGATGCGTACCCAACGTGAGGTACGGGCGGACCTCTCCACAGTGGCCCAGAAGGTCAAGGACGAGGGCATACGTCCACCTGCGATCGTCGTAATCGGAACCGTTGCTGGTTTTTCTGTGAACTCTCGGTAACGTGAACCCCCGTGCCTGATCACACGCAGCCCGCAGCGCCCACGACGCAGATCGTCTACCCGGTCACCACCAGGGCATTCGGTCTGGCGATCATCGTTCTGAGCGGACTGCAGCTCATGGTGGTTCTCGACGGGACGGTCGCCAATCTGGCTTTGGCGCCGCTGCAGGCGGATCTGGGATTGAGCGACGCGGGTCGCAACTGGGTGTTGACGTCGTACGCACTGGCGTTCGGCGGCCTCATGCTTCTGGGGGGGCGCCTCGGCGATGCGTTCGGTCGCAAGAAGATGTTCCTCGGTGGCGTCGTGCTGTTCACCATCGCGTCGCTGTTGTGCGGGCTCGCCGTCAACGAAGCGACGTTGGTGGCCGCGCGCGCACTGCAGGGCGTGGGTGCGGCAGTGGCGTCGCCGACGGCCTTTGCGCTCGTGGCGACGACCTTCGCACCGGGCCCGGTGCGAAATCAGGCCATCGCCATCTACGCCGCGATGACCGGTGTCGGTTCCATCGCCGGACTCATCATCGGCGGTGCGCTCACTCAGGTGTCCTGGCGCTGGATCTTTCTGATCAACGTGCCGATCGGCATCCTGATCGTGATCCTCGCGGTGGTGTCACTGAAGGAAACCGCAGGCGTCCGCTTGGCCCTCGATTTCCCCGGAGCGATACTCGGCACCCTCGGCTGTACCGGCGTGGTCCTCGCGCTCAGCGAAGGCACCGAACTGGGGTGGCTCAGTCCACTGGTGGTCGGTTCGCTCGTCGCGGGTCTGATCCTGCTGGGTCTGTTCCTCGTCGTCGAGCGCCGAGCGGACAACCCGCTGCTCCCGTTTTCTCTGTTCGCGAGCAAAGACCGAGTCGCCACCTTCGTGGCGATCTTCTTCGCCGGCGGCGTCATGTTCTGCCTGGCCGCGTTCGTCGCCCTGTTCGTTCAGGACATCCTGGGCTACAGCCCGTTGGCGGCGGGCCTCGCGTTCGTTCCGTTCGCCTTCGGACTGGGCGCTGCCGCGTTCATCACCTCTCAACTCGTCGTACGTATTCAACCGCGATGGTTGGTCATGACCGGTGCGTTGATCATGATCGGGTGGCTTCTGTTCTCGGTGGCCACCATGGACGCCGATTCGTCGTACTTCCCCGGCATCTTCTTCCCGGTCATCGGCATCGGATTCGGCGTCGGCATGGCGTCGATCCCTCTTCCACTGTGCGCGATCGCCGGGGTGCAGGCCACCGAAATCGGCCCCTTGACCGCCATCGCCCTCGTCGCGCAGACACTCGGCGGCCCGGTGGCACTCGCGATCGTCGGCGCGCTGGTCACGTCCCGCACGCTGTCACTGGGGGGCACCACGGGCCCGGCGACCTTGATGAACGACGTTCAGCTCGGCGCCCTCAGCTCGGGCTACATGTTCGCGCTCTTCTGCTGCTCCATCCTCGCCGTCGTGGCAGGTCTCGCGGCATTCTTCATTCGCTTCACCCCCCAACAGGTCGCCCAGGCCCAGGCCGCGCAGGAAGACTCCCAATCGGCCTAGACACCCCAGCGGCCTAGACACCCCAGCGGCCTAGACGCCCAGCACGAGCTTCGCGATCGCGAAGTAGACGATCAATCCCGTTGCGTCGCAGAACGTCGAGATGAACGGCGTCGAGAACACGGCAGGGTCGACGCCGATCTTCTTGGCCAACAGTGGCATCGCGCCCCCGACAGTAGCTGCCAGAGTGCAGATCGCGAGGAGGGTGGATCCGATGACCAGGCCGAGATGCCAGTCGTAGACAAGGCCTGCGATCACGAATCCGAGCGTTCCGAGCATCGCGCCCATGGTTGCGCCCACGCGAATTTCGCGGAACAGTACCGCGCCGATATCGCGTGGGCGTACGTCGCCGACGGCAAGTGCACGAGTCACCGTGGTGGCGGCTTGGGATCCGGTGTTGCCACCGGTTCCGGTGAGCAGCGGAATGAACAGTGCGAGCGTCACCACCGCAGCCAGCGCATGCTCGAAGATTTCGAGTACTTGCACGGTGAGAATGGCGGACAGCGCGAGGACAAGCAGCCACACCACACGCGATCGCACGATGCTCAGCACCGGAGTGGCCAGGTACGGCCGGCGCAGAGGCTCGGTGCCGCCGGCACGAGCCGCATCTTCGTCCTCGGCATCTTCGAGAATGCGTGATGCCTGGTCGATGGTGAGGATGCCGATCAAGCGATTCTCCGAATCGACGACCACGACGGCTGGGCTTCGATGGTCGAGGCACGAACGGGCGGCTTCCTCGGCGGAGACGTCGGCCGTGACGACGGGCCGGCTCGTCGAGAGGTTCTCGACGACCGTCGCGGGGTCGGCGGTGGCAACGTCGGCGAGCGTCGCGACGCCGACGAGCCGTCGGCTGTCGTCGGTGATCGGAAGCAGATAGACGGACTCGGCACCGGCTCCGATCGCCCGCACCTGAGCCAGGGCCTCGTCCGCCGTCGTGGTGGGGCGGACACGGACGTACTCGGGGCTCATCCGTCGTCCGACGGACCCTTTCGCGTAGCCGAGCATCGGCGCGGTGAGCTCACGCTCCGTCCGTGAAAGTCCTTGCATCAACCGGTGCGCCACATTGGAGGGAAGTTCGTCGACGAGTTCGACGCGATCGTCGGGATCCAGTTCGGCGAAGAGGGTGACGACGTCGTCGTCTCGCAGCGCGGTGACGAGTTCGCTGCGGACCGATGCGTCGAACTGCTCGAACACATCGAGTGCGCGATCCTTCGGCAGCAATCGGTACAGCACCGCGCGTTCGGCCGAGTCCGTACGTTCGAGAATCCGCGCTGCGTCGGCAGGCGGCAGGTCCGCGACGAGTTGGGACATGCCGGCGAGATCTTTCGCGCGAAGCAGTTCCGTCGAGCGGGTGATGACGTCGTCGAGAGTGTGGTGCACTCGTTTCATTGTGCCTGGGAGTCGAGTCTGCTGTGACGGTGCGTCTGCCGACGGGATATTCAGGTGCGCAGCTGTACAGGTCGGCGGGTGAATGCTTCGTCGGATACGAAGTTGCACGGGCGTCCAGGAATTCATCCACAGGACCCCGGTTCATTCACAAAAAACGAGATGGTTCGAATGCGGTGCGCGTTTCGGTGAAGAGTATGTACGCATGCAACCAGACTCTTTCGGGTTGATCTCCCGAACCGCCGCGATTGCTGCGGGATACTCCAACACGGATCTGCAAAGGCTTTGTTCGCGAGGCGAACTGCAGCGACTGGTGCCCGGCCACTACACGAGTCGCGGATTCTACGATTCGCTCGATGCGGGCAGAAGCACCGGCTTCTCACGGTCGCGACCCTGCGAGCGAACTCCGAAGATGCGATCGCGAGCCATATTTCGGCTGCTGTCGTGCACGGACTCGATCTGTGGAATACCGACCTGGGTCGTGTACATCTCACGGTTCCCGGTGGGCACGGCCGAACCACCCGGCGCCTGCACGTGCACACGGGTGCCGTGCCCACCGGATCCGTTACGATAGTGGACGGAGTGCCGGTCACTACATTAAACCGGACTGTGAGCGACTGCGCCCGAATCATCGACCTCGATCATGCTGTGGTGATCGGTGATTCAGGCCTCCGATCGAAGAAGGTGTCCGCGGGCCAGTTACGTGCTGCGGTCGAATGCTCGGCTCGTTCGGCTGGAGTCGGTGCTGCTCGGCGGGCTGTGGCAGCGATGAACGGCCTCAGTGAAAGCCCGGGGGAGTCGTCGAGCAGGCTGCGGATGGTGGAGTTCGGATTCCCGGAACCCGCACTGCAGCAGGTGCTTCGGGTCGGGGTAAGGTTCCTCGCACGAGTGGACTTCTTCTGGAAGCGGTGGCGAATCGTCGGCGAATTCGATGGTCTCGGCAAATACAACGACGGTGAGACCACGGTCAAGGAGAAGCAGCGCGAGGACGAACTTCGCGATCACGCGTTGGAAGTCGTCAGGTGGGGGTGGAAGGACCTGTGGGCTTTCGGGCAGGTGCGTGAAAAGTTCGATCGGGCGCGGCGGCGGGCCGAACGACGACGATGACGGTCGACTCAGGTCAGCTCTGCCTCGTCGGCAGCGGTTTGCCCCGAATGCCATCCCTCGGCGTCGAGTCGTGGCCCCCGCATCGCTCTGACGTTGGGGAACAACCGATCGAATTCCTCTTCGACGGCCGCAGTCTGTGCGGCGAGCATCGGGAGCAGGCTTCCCGACTGTTCTGTCGCCTCCTCGAGGGCGAGTGCGCCGACGTCGGCGAGACGCTCGCCGATCCTGACGGCATAGGCGAACAGAAACGCCTTGCCGAACGCTGCGGATGCAGCCCCTTTGCGTCGCTTGGCTTTCGGCGAGTGCGACAGTGCCCGCGTCGCCTGGACGAGCAACGAGGTGAACAGCAGTTCGGTCTGCTCGACGTCGACGGGGGAGCCGACGAGAGTAGCGACGGCGAACTCGGGATCCCAGATGGACTTGACCCGATTGACGTCGCCGACGGCGTGCAGCAGCTGTGCTTTCGCAGGTGCATGAGGGTTGTCGACGTGGAGTCGACGGCTGATCACGTCGACGTTGCCTTCGGTCAACAGCAGCGAGTCGATCGAGTACCGCGTCATCAGTTCCTGCGCCTTGGCGGTCAGGGTCTCGGCTTCTTCTTCGAAGTCGGTGGCGTCCGCCTTCGCGAGCAGTCCGCGGATCCTGCCGAGCACCTTGCCGTTCGGTGATTCACCGGTCGTCACGCCGCGGTCCATGCGAGGAGCACGCTTGCGTGGCCACTGTGAGGGCAGCGGCCCGATCTGCGGCCATCTCGGCAATTGTTGCCACTGCCCCAGAAGCGCGAGCACCGCGATCCATTGATCACTGGCAGCGATGTAGTCCGATTTTCCGCTCGCCGACAACTGTGCCGCCAGGAAGCTCGGAGACGCTTCGACTCGGGCCGCAGCTTTGGGATACGCGGCACAGATCTCCGAGAGCTGATCGACCCAGCTCTGCGGCGCACGGTCGTCGGCGTCGGTCAGATCCGATTGGTGCAGAATTGCCGCTGCCGCAAGCGAAGACACAGCGACGGTTTGTTGGCGTCGCACGATGTGCAGCAGGTCGAACGGTTGCCATCCTGCTTCGTACATCGTCTGGATCATGTTGGTGAGCGCCAGCGACCCGAGTGCCTGCGGGTCGAACTCGTCGAGCGCGATCAACCGGTCGGCGATGTCGTCGACGAGTCGCAGGTCCTTGCTGCGGCCGTATGAAGCGTCGGCGCCCTGCCGCAGCAGCGAAGGAACCGGGTTCATTCGGTGAGCACGATCAACTCGGTCGGCGAGGCGACCTCTACGCGAAGCCCGGACTTCGCTGCGACCCGTGCCACTCCCTTGACGTCCTTCGGTTCGGCGGTCGTCAGCGTCAGTGCGCGCGCCAGCAGGCCTTTGTGGTGCTTGTTGAAGTGGCTGACGACGGACCGGGTGCCGTCGAGCTTCTCGGTGAGAACGGTCGCCGTGACCGCCCCTGGGACCGGACCCAGCTGCTGATACGTCCCGGATCGAAGGTCGACCACCAGATCGTCGGCCTCGGCCAGAAGTGCCTCGGTCAGGTCCGGCTTCCACAGTGAGCGCAGCGTGCCGAATCCGGGAATCTTCGACCCGCCGGACAAGCGGTACGACGGGATGGGATCGGTCGCGCGCACCGCTCCGAACAGGGCGGAGCCGATCCACAGGCGTGCCGCGGCCCGGGCGCGGCCTGCACGCGTGAACGAACGGGCGTCGAGTGCGTCGTACAGCACGCCGGTGTAGCGGCTGAGAGCAGGAGCGGTCGGCGACGTCCACAGCGCCGCGTTGCGCTGGATCTCGTCGGCCTGGGTCGGACCGAGTCCGAGGGCTGCGCTCGAGGCCTCGACGTCCGCAGCCAACTCGACCAGGGCATCCGCGAGTTTCTGCCGCAACGGGGTGAGGTCCGGCAACGACAGCTGGTCGAGGTCGAGAGGTGATCCCACACCGCCGTCGGACTTGGTTTCGGAAGGTGGGAGCAGGATGAGCACGGGGAGCAACGTTACCGTTTCGCTGGGCACCGACTACGCTCGTACCCCGTGATCACCCGTCTTTCGCAGTTGTTCCTTCGTACCCTCCGCGACGACCCCGCCGACGCCGAGGTCGACAGCCACAAGCTTCTGGTTCGTGCCGGCTACGTCCGTCGTATCGCGCCGGGTGTCTACTCGTGGCTGCCGCTGGGTCTGAAGGTGCTCCGGAAGATCGAGAACGTCGTCCGTGAAGAGATGAATGCGATCGGCGCACAAGAGATCTCGTTGCCTGCCCTGCTGCCTCGTGAACCGTACGAGTCCACCAATCGATGGACCGAGTACGGCGACGCGCTGTTTCGGCTGAAGGACCGCAAGGGCAACGACATGCTGCTCGGTCCGACGCACGAGGAACTGTTCGCGCTCACGGTCAAGGGTGAGTACAACTCCTACAAGGACCTGCCGGTCACCCTGTACCAGATTCAGAACAAGTACCGCGACGAGGAGCGTCCCCGCGCAGGCGTTCTGCGTGGTCGTGAGTTCATCATGAAGGACTCGTACTCCTTCGACCTCGACGAGGACGGGTTGAAGGCGTCCTATCACGCCCACCGCGAGGCCTACCAGCGCATCTTCGCGCGGCTCGGTATCAAGTACGTCATCGTCGCGGCCACGTCCGGCGCGATGGGCGGCAGTGCCTCCGAGGAGTTCCTCGCCGAGAGCGAGGTCGGTGAGGACACCTACGTTCGTTGCGTCGAGTCCGGCTATGCAGCCAACGTCGAAGCCGTCACCACCGCCCGCCCGGACTCGCTGCCCATCGAGGGTCAGCCCGAGGCGGTCGACTACGAGACCGGCGAGACCCCGACCATCGCGACACTGGTCGACTGGGCCAACAGCGCAGATCTCGGCCGGACCGTCACCGCCGCGGACACGCTGAAGAACATTCTGCTCAAGGTGCGCCAGCCCGACGGTGAGTGGGAACTGCTCGCCGTCGGCGTCCCCGGAGACCGCGAGGTGGACGAGAAGCGTCTCGAGGCGTCGCTCGAGCCCGCCGAGTACCAGTTGCTCACCGACGCGGACTTCGAGGCCAACCCCTTCCTGGTCAAGGGGTACATCGGGCCTCGTGGCCTGCAGGCCAACGGTGTTCGGTATCTCGTCGACCCCAGGATCGTCGACGGAACGTCGTGGATCACCGGCGCGGACGTCAAGGGCAAGCACGTGGCGAACCTCGTGGCCGGCCGCGACTTCACTCCGGACGGGACCATCGAGGCGGCCGAGGTGCGCGACGGTGACATGTCGCCGGACGGACGCGGACCGCTCGTCAGCGCGCGCGGAATCGAGATCGGCCACATCTTCCAGCTCGGCTACAAGTACACCGACGCGTTCACAGTGGACGTTCTCGGTGAGAACGGCAAGCCGGTGCGCCTCGTACAGGGTTCCTACGGTGTCGGTATCACGCGTGCCGTAGCCGTGGTGGCCGAGCAGATGCACGACGACAAGGGCCTGCGTTGGCCTGCGGAGATCGCGCCGTACGACGTTCACTTGGTCATCGCGAACAAGGACGAGGCTGCGCGCGACGGTGCCGAGGCGATCGCGTCGGAGTTGAACGTGCAGGGACTCGACGTCCTGTTCGACGACAGGAAGGCGTCGCCTGGCGTCAAGTTCAAGGACTCCGAGCTGCTCGGCATGCCTCTGGTGGTCGTCGTCGGCCGAGGATGGGCCGACGGCAAGGTCGAGATGCGCGACCGCTTCACCGGCGAGAGCGTCGAGTTGGACAAGGCGACGGCCGCTGCCGAGATCGTGAAGGCTGTTCGCCGTAGAGACTGATTCGCCACCCTGGTCGGTTACTCGCTGGTAGCTTCTAGCTAACCGACCAGGGAGAGATAACAATGGCGTCGCAGGTTTCTTTGTTCGATCCCACGAAGCTGGACACGTCGACACTCGACGACGAGTCAGCGCGGCAACTTCGGTCTTTGATCGACTGGTTCGAGGATCGAGGTAAGGCGAGGTTGCTCTCCGACGACCTCGACGCGGTCTGGACGGCGGACTTTCTCGCGTTCGTCGCGAAGGAGAAGCTGTTCGCCACGTTCTGCACGCCTGCTGCGCATGCGGACGGTGATCCGAACAAGCGATGGGATGCGTCGCGCAACGCGGTGCTCAGCGAGATCCTCGGCTTCTACGGCCTGTCCTACTGGTATGCGTGGCAGGTCACCGTCCTCGGGCTGGGTCCTGTCTGGATGAGCGACAACGACGCAGCCAAGCGTCGGGCCGCTGCGTTGCTGGACGAGGGCGGCGTCGCCGCGTTCGGTCTGTCCGAGCGGGCACACGGTGCCGACGTCTATTCGACCGACATGCTTCTGGCTCCGGGCGGAGGAGACGGCGTCGAGTTCACGGCGTCGGGCGAGAAGTACTACATAGGCAACGGCAATGTGGCAGGGACTGTGTCCGTGTTCGGTCGTCGCACCGATGTCGAGGGTCCCGAAGCGTACGTCTTCTTCGTTGCGGACAGCGGCCATGACGGATACGTGTTGCGAGACAACGTGGTTCACGGTCAGATGTTCGTCAGCACGTTCGCGCTCGAGAACTACCCGGTCCGTGCCGAGGACATTCTGCACACCGGCGCCGACGCGTTCTCCGCGGCGCTGAACACCGTCAACGTGGGCAAGTTCAACCTGTGCACGGGGTCGATCGGCATCTGCGAGCACGCCTTTCACGAGGCAATCACCCACGCGCACAATCGCATCCTCTACGGCAACCGGGTCACCGAATTTCCGCACGTGAGAGCAAGTTTCGTCGATGCGTACGCGCGGCTGATCGCCATGAAACTGTTCAGCGCTCGTGCCCTCGATTACTTCCGATCCGCGTCGGCGGAGGACCGTCGGTATCTCCTGTTCAATCCGATGACCAAGGCCAAGGTCACGTCGGAGGGCGAAACCGTGGTTCGTACACTGCACGACGTCATCGCGGCGAAGGGGTACGAGAAGAACACGTACTTCAGGGAGGCGGCGCAACTGATCGGTACGTTGCCCAAACTCGAAGGCACGGTCCACGTCAACGTGGCGTTGATGCTCAAGTTCATGCCGGCGTACATGTTCGCGCCCACGGAGTTTCCGGCGGTCGAGGTTCGCGACGACGCGTCGGACGACGCCTTCTTCTTCGCTCAGGGACCGGCGCGCGGCGCGAGCAAGGTCCGGTTCCAGGACTGGGTGCCCGTGTACGAGAAATACTCGGCCGTGCCCAACGTCGGGCGCTTCTACGAGCAGGTGTTGGCGTTCAGGCAGTTTCTGACCGAGTCGGCGCCCAACGAGGAGCAGCAGCGTGATCTCGATTTCCTACTGAACGTCGGGCATCTGTTCTCGCTCGTGGTCTACGGTCACTTGATTCTCGAGAGCGCGGACGCGGTGTCGACCGAAGTTCTCGATCAGATCTTCGACTTTCAGGTACGCGATTTCTCTGCGTATGCCGTTGCGTTGTACAGCAAGCCGTCCTCGACGGAGGCGCAACAGGCATGGGCTGTCGGCGCGCTGCGCAAACCCGTCGTGAACGCCGCGAGATTCGACGCGGTGTGGGGTGAGGTTCTGGCGTACGACGGGGTCTACGAGATGCGGCCCTAGCCCGAGGTCTTGACGAACTGGGCCAGCTTCGGCCCGAACGCGCAATCGGCGAGTTCGGCGAGGGGAGACTCCTCGGTCGAGTGTTCGACTGCCTGGATGGCCAGCAGGCAGTTGAGCAACATGCCGTGCGCGATGAAGTCGCGGGCCTCGTCGGGCGTGCACCCGGTGCGTCCGCGTATCTGGGTGTAGATCGCGGACATGCCGTCACGCGCTTGGGTCCCGATCTCCGGTGTGGTGCTCGCGGTGAAACCGTGCATCATGACCAGCAGAAGGTCTCGGTCGGTGACGAGGGCCGCGTACGCCCGACCCAGTGCGGGCCAGACGTCGGACTCCGACGGTGACTCGTCGAGAACGCGATCGAACGCGCGCATGATCCCGTCGATCGCGCGCTGGAACACGAGGCGAAACAATTCGCTCTTGGTGCCGAACATCCGGACGACGTAGGGCTGAGACACGCCCGCTTCCTTGGCGACGGCGTCGGTGCTGGTTCCGGCGTAGCCGCCCCGGGCAAATGCTCGAGTGGCAGCGTCGAGCACCAATTCACGGCGATCGGCTGCGTCCATGCGGGTGGTCTTCGGCGCTGGCATGTTGACAGGTTATCAGTTGATAACTAGCGTTCCGATTCAAGTAATCATTCGATGCTTACATAACTCGGAGGCTTTCTCATGTCCACGAAGACAGCTCCGCCAAGGATCGATACCGAACGGCGAATTCCGATCTGGGTCGGGATTCTCGCCGCGTCGCTACCGATGTTCATGGCGACCCTCGACAACCTGGTGATGACCAGTGCGCTCCCGGTGATCCAGGCAGACCTGTCGGCCTCGGTCGGAGAACTGCAGTGGTTCATGAACGCGTACACGCTCAGCTTCGCGACGCTGATGCTCGCAGCCGCGACGCTCGGCGACCGGTGGGGCCGCCGCAACGTCTTCCTCGGGGGCATCGCCGTGTTCACGATCGCCTCGATCGGTTCCGCACTTGCGACGACACCGGCGATGCTCATCGCCGCCCGAGCGATTCAGGGCGTGGGAGCCGCCGCGATCATGCCGCTGTCGCTGACGCTCCTCGCCGGAGTCGTACCCGCCGCGAAACGTGCACTGGCCATCGGGATCTGGGGCGGAGTGTCCGGTCTCGGTGTCGCGCTCGGTCCGGTCGTCGGCGGCGCGGTCGTGGACGGCATCTCGTGGGAGGCCATCTTCTGGATCAATGTCCCCGTGGCACTCGTCGCGGTGCCACTCGCCCTCGTGGCGCTGAAGGAGTCCTACGGACATCGTCAGCCGCTGGACCTCGTCGGAATCCTGCTCGCGGGCGCGGGTGTCTTCCTGCTGGTGTGGGCGGTGGTGCACGGAAACGAGGACGGCTGGGCCTCGACGACGGTGCTTCTCTCGTTCGTCGGATCGGCGGTGTCCATGGTGGCGTTCGTGTTACGTCAGAGGTCGACGGAACATCCGGTCGTTCCACTTCGGTTGTTCCGCTCTCGCAGTTTCTCCGTCGCCAACATCATCGGTGTGTCGTTCACTCTGGGGATGTTCGGCGCGGTCTTCCTTCTGTCTCAGTATCTGCAGATCGTCATGGGATACACACCGTTCCAAGCAGGACTGCGGACGTTGCCGTGGACGGCTGCCCCGATGATCGTGGCACCCCTCGCAGGTGTGTTGGCACCCCGGCTGGGTCTACGGACGCTGCTCGTCGCAGGTCTGACGTTGCAGTCCGGAGCCTTGGTGTGGATGGCGGCGATACTGGAACCGGGAACGACGTACATCAGCATGGTTCCCGCCCTGGCCATGGCCGGAATCGGAATGGGCCTCACGTTCGCGCCGTCGGCGACGGCGGTGCTCACCGACATGGCCGACGTCGATCACGCCACGGCCAGCAGCACCAACTCGACCATTCGCGAGATCGGTATCGCGCTCGGAATCGCTGTTCTCACAGCGGTCTTCCTGGGCAGCGGGGGATCGTTGACTCCCACCGGATACACCGATGCGCTGGCGCCCGCGCTGTTGGTCGGCGCCGCAGCAGTCGCGGTCGGGATTCTGGCCGCACTGTTCATGCCCTCGGGCATCGGCGCGACGACGCCTACGGCTGACCCGGAAACGCCACCGTCGACGGAACCACTCCCAGGATCGTCCGCCAGTTCGCAAGTCGCAGCGCAGCTTCGGTGAGTGCAGTGATTCCGATCTCGCGCGTGGGGCCGGACCGGCTGCGCTCGATCACCGAGCGCCACGCGACGGACGTGTCCGCCTCGGCCTGAGCCGCCAATTGGGCCGCGGTGACGGGGTCGGTCACCGGAAACGGCGTCGCGTACGCGGTCGCGGGCTGCGGCGGGGTGACGCTCGCCGCAGTCAACGCGTCGATGGTGGCGTCACGTCGCGCCCGATGAGCCGCCGTGTAGGTCGCCACCAGTTCCGCCCGCGCAGGATTGGAAAATGCCCCGACGATCCCGTAGGCGAACACCGCGGCATACTCGGCCTCCAGCGCATCGACGAGCGCCTGCTGCTCTTCACCGAGTTCGTTCACGCCAACACCACCTTCACCGAGGTCGTGCACGCGGCGCTGATCGATCCCAGCAGGCCGGCGCGGAAGCCGGATTCGTTGCGTGCCGAATCAGCGGCGCTGCGTGCCGAATCGGTGAGGGCCGCCACCAGTTCGTCCCACGTCGGAGTCGGGCCATCGGTCGTGGTGGAGGTCGCAGGCGTGGTCGTCGACCCGCCTGCGACGCGGTCGATCTCCGTCGCCAATGCGTCGGCATGCGCGGTGCGCTCGAGTTCCACGACCGACAGTGCAGCAGCACGATCCGGGATCGAGGCGGCGAGTGCCGCGGCCGATCGCGCGTCCTGACGAGCCTGCCGCAGGTGGGTGGTGAGTGTGTCCACCGTCTCGGCGGTGTCCTCGCCCGGCGTGCAGGCCGTGACCGAGGTGAGCCCGGCCGCCGCGAGGGCCGCCCCCGCTACCAGTCGAAACGACGCGCGACGTGTGAGTGGGCGAGATAGCGCGGGCGTCAGCACGCGTCCATGCTGCCAGGTCTCACTTTGCCGGTGCGCACCCGCACCTGGTCACGGGCCGCCGCGATGGGCGCTAGGCTGTACGTTCACCGTCTGAGGAACCGATCCGCCCACAACTTCACGAGGAGTGCACACCACGATGCCTGTTCCGTCCAAGGAGAGGGTCGTCGAGCTCCTGTCCGACCTGATCGACGCACACGGTTTCGACCTCGAGGACGTCACCGTCGTCGCAGCCGGCAAGCACAGTGCCGTTCGGATCATGGTCGACCGTGAACAGGGAATCGATCTCGACACTCTGCCGTCGCTCAGCCGTGAGATCTCCGACGTGTTCGACGGGGTGTCGGACTTCGGCGAGGCGCCGTACACACTCGAAGTCACCACTCCCGGAATCGACCGACCTCTGACGCTGGAACGGCATTGGCGTCGGGCACGGGGTCGAGCGGTACGGATCGAGTTGCCGGACGAGAAGTTCGACGCCAGGATCGGCGCACTCGACACGGGCGTCGTGACGGTCGTGACGAAGACGAAGGGTGTTCTGTCGACGCGCCGGGTGGCGCTGACGGACGTCGTGAAAGCAGTTGTGCAGGTGGAATTCTCGCGGCCCAAGCCCGAGGAGATGGAATTGGCGGGCGGCGTCGTGGACGGCCGGCCGGCGCCGGCCGACGCCGAGAACACCGTGAACGTGGAAGAACCGGAAGAAGGGTCCGACAAGTGAATATCGACATTGCCGCGCTGCGCGCCATCGAGGCGGACAAGGGTATCTCGATCGAGACGGTCATCTCGACCATCCAGACCGCTCTGTTGACCGCATACCGCCACACGGAAGGTCATCAGCAGCACGCCTGGATCGACGTCGACCGCAAGAGCGGCTCGGTGAAGGTGATGGCCAAGGAGATCGACGAGGACGGGAACACGATCTCGGAGTGGGACGACACTCCCGAGGGATTCGGCCGCATCGCAGCGACCACTGCTCGCCAGGTCATTCTCCAGCGTCTGCGTGACGCCGAGCACGAGCGCTCCTTCGGAGAATTCTCGACGCACGAAGGCGAGATCGTCGGCGGCGTCATCCAGCGAGACACGCGTGCCAACGCGAAAGGCACCGTGATCGTCCGGATCGGAAGCGACGCCAACGGCGCCGACGGACTGTTGCCTCCCGCCGAGCAGGTTCCGGGCGAGTCGTACGAGCACGGTGAACGCATCAAGTGCTACGTCGTGGGCGTCGCGCGCGGAAACCGTGGACCTCAGATCACTCTGTCGAGAACCCACCCGAA
The DNA here is from genome assembly GCF_002259425.1 of Rhodococcus sp. 14-2470-1a. Classification (NCBI taxonomy): domain Bacteria; kingdom Bacillati; phylum Actinomycetota; class Actinomycetes; order Mycobacteriales; family Nocardiaceae; genus Rhodococcus; species Rhodococcus sp. 14-2470-1a. The sequence goes on along the minus strand of NZ_NPFZ01000034.1, from coordinate 91,188 downwards.
TCTCGTGCGCAAGTTGTTCGCCCTCGAGGTGCCCGAGATCGCGGACGGTTCCGTCGAGATCATCGCCGTCGCTCGCGAGTCCGGTCACCGGTCGAAGATCGCGGTGACCTCCACGGTGTCCGGCCTCAACGCCAAGGGCGCGTGCATCGGTCCGATGGGTCAGCGTGTGCGCAACGTGATGAGCGAGCTGGCGGGGGAGAAGATCGACATCATCGACTTCGACGAGGACCCCGCCCGCTTCGTCGGGAATGCTCTGTCGCCGTCGAAGGTTGTATCGGTGACGGTGGTCGACGCGGCCGCTCGTGCCGCACGCGTCATCGTCCCCGATTACCAGCTGTCTCTGGCGATCGGCAAGGAAGGGCAGAACGCTCGATTGGCTGCCCGTCTGACCGGATGGAGAATCGATATCCGCAGCGACGCTGCCGTGGCACCCGAGGCGACCAGCGGGTAAAGACAGAATGCGGGGTTCGGGGCAATACAGCGGTAGAGTAGTCGGTGGTTCGGAATTGAACTCCACGCCCTTCCGTCATGGGAGCACCGGTTCGACGCCTACACGTCTGCCGGTGCGCACCTGTGTCGGATGCAAGGAGCGGGTTCCGGCAGTCGATCTGCTGCGAGTCGTGGTCGGTCGGACGGGTGATTCGGATTCCTCGGAATTCGTGATCGTCCCGGACGTCCACCGCAGGCTTCCAGGTCGGGGCGCGTGGCTGCATCCCGTCTCGGAATGTCTGGTCAATGCGGAACGACGCCGAGCATTCGGCAGAGCACTACGAGTACAAGGAGTGGTCGACGTGACCGCGGTGAAAGCCTTCATCGGAAACGGTGTGGAGGCAGACACCGAGGGACCGGTGGCTCCGAATACAGAGCAGTGAATGCAGAGCTACACCCGTCGAGAAGAACAGGCAACAGCACTGATGAGCACACCGTGAAGCACCAACGATGAACGTCCATCGGAGATAACCCGAGGTCGTGCGGGCACCATGCCTCGCTCGGCCTCTCAGTGAGGAGAGCAGTGGCAGGCAAGGCCCGCGTGCACGAGTTGGCCAAAGAACTCGGTGTCACCAGTAAAGAACTACTCGCACGGCTCAAGGAGCAGGGCGAGTTCGTGAAGTCCGCATCATCCACCGTCGAGGCGCCGGTGGCGCGTCGACTTCGTGAATCCTTCCCGTCCGGAGCATCGGACTCGGCTCCCGCCGCAGGCGCGTCGAACGGCTCGCCCAAGCCGGCACCGTCCGCCAAGCCTGGTGCGGGACCCCGACCGGGCCCGAAGCCCGCGGCACGCCCGGCAGCTCCGGCCCCGTCCGCTCCGGCTCCGGAGAGCACCCCGCAGCAGTCGGCACCCCAGCAGTCGGCACCCCAGCCGTCCGCTCCGGCACGCCCGGCTGCTCCGGCGCCGTCGCGTCCCACTCCGGCTCCTGCTCGCCCCGCGTCGCAGGCTCCGGCGACCGAGAACGCAGCACCGGCGGCTCCAGCCGCGTCTGCTGCGCCGGCGGCTCCCGCAGGACCCAAGCCGGGCGCACCCGGCCCGAAGCCCGGTCCCAAGGCGCCCCGTGTCGGCAACAACCCGTACTCGTCGGCTCCGGCCGAGCGTCCGGCACCGCGCCCCGCACCGGGCGGACCTCGCCCCGGCGGCGGTCGTCCGGCACCCGGTCAGGGTGGACCTCGCCCGGCTGCGCCCCAGGCGGGTAGCCGTCCGGCACCCGGCCAGGGCGGTCCCCGTCCGGCTCCGGGCCAGGGTGGCCCACGTCCGAGCCCCGGTTCCATGCCTCCGCGCCCGAACCCGGGTGCAATGCCTACTCGTTCGGCACGTCCGGGACCTGCAGCAGGTCGCCCGGGCCGCCCAGGCGGCGCTCCAGGCGGTCGTCCGGGTGGTGGCGGTGGCTACCGCGGCGGCGGCGCACCCGGCGCGCCCGGTGGTGCTCCTGCAGGTGGAGCTCCCGCAGGCGGATTCCGCGGTCGCCCAGGTGGTGGCGGTCGTCCAGGCCAGCGCGGTGCAGCAGCCGGTGCCTTCGGGCGTCCAGGTGGTGCTCCTCGGCGTGGACGTAAGTCGAAGCGTCAGAAGAGGCAGGAATACGACTCCATGCAGGCGCCCGCCGTCGGCGGCGTCAGGCTGCCACGCGGCAACGGCGAAACGATTCGCCTTGCCCGCGGTGCGTCGCTGTCCGATTTCGCGGAGAAGATCGACGCGAACCCGGCGGCACTCGTGCAGGCCCTGTTCAACCTCGGCGAGATGGTGACGGCCACTCAGTCGGTCAACGACGAGACGCTGGAACTGCTCGGCGGCGAGATGAACTACGTCGTCCAGGTCGTCAGCCCGGAGGACGAGGACCGCGAGCTGCTCGACAGCTTCGACCTGACCTACGGCGAGGACGAGGGTGGCGAGGAAGACCTCGAACAGCGTCCTCCTGTGGTCACCGTCATGGGCCACGTCGACCACGGTAAGACCCGCTTGCTCGACTCGATCCGCAACACGGCCGTTCGTGAGGGCGAAGCCGGCGGAATCACGCAGCACATCGGTGCCTACCAGGTGTTGACCGAGCTCGAAGGCAACGAGCGTCTCGTGACCTTCATCGACACCCCCGGTCACGAGGCCTTCACGGCCATGCGTGCTCGCGGTGCCAAGGCCACCGACCTCGCAATCCTGGTCGTCGCGGCCGACGACGGCGTCATGCCGCAGACGGTCGAGGCCATCAACCACGCGCAGGCTGCGGATGTACCGATCGTGGTCGCGGTCAACAAGATCGACAAGGAAGGCGCGAACCCGGACAAGATCCGGCAGCAGCTGACCGAGTACGGACTGGTTGCCGAAGAGTACGGCGGCGACACAATGTTCGTCGACATCTCCGCCAAGCAGGGCACCAACATCGATGCCCTCCTCGAAGCGGTGCTGCTGACGGCGGATGCTGCTCTCGACCTGCGGGCCAACCCGGACATGGACGCTCAGGGTGTTGCCATCGAGGCACACCTCGACCGCGGTCGTGGACCGGTGGCGACCGTGCTCATCCAGCGCGGAACGCTCCGCGTCGGCGACTCGATCGTGGCGGGTGACGCCTACGGACGTGTTCGTCGCATGGTCGACGAGCACGGTGCCGATGTCACCGAGGCACTGCCGTCGCGGCCGGTTCAGGTCGTCGGCTTCACCTCGGTGCCCGGAGCAGGCGACAACCTCCTCGTCGTCGACGAGGATCGCATCGCCCGTCAGATTGCCGATCGACGCAACGCACGCAAGCGCAACGCGCTCGCCGCGAAGAGTCGCAAGCGCATCAGCCTCGACGATCTCGATGCAGCTCTGAAGGAGACTTCGCAGCTCAACCTGATCCTCAAGGGTGACAACTCCGGAACGGTGGAGGCCCTCGAAGAGGCTCTCCTCGGTATCGAGATCGACGACGAAGTCGAACTGCGCGTCATCGACCGCGGTGTCGGTGGCGTCACGGAGACCAACGTCAACCTGGCGTCGGCATCCAACGCGATCATCATCGGCTTCAACGTGCGCGCGGAGGGCAAGGCCACCGAGCTGGCCAACCGCGAGGGCGTCGACATCCGGTACTACTCCGTCATCTACCAGGCGATCGACGAAATCGAGAAGGCCCTCAAGGGCATGCTCAAGCCGATCTACGAAGAGGTGGCACTGGGTCAGGCCGAAATCCGCGCGCTGTTCCGTTCCTCCAAGGTCGGAAACATCGCAGGTTGCCTCGTCACCTCCGGTACGATCCGTCGCAATGCCAAGGCTCGGTTGCTGCGTGACAACGCAGTGGTCGCGGAGACCGTCACCATCTCCTCGCTTCGCCGCGAGAAGGACGACGCGGTCGAGGTGCGCGAGGGATACGAATGTGGTCTCACGGTGACGTACTCGGACATCAAGGTGGGAGATGTCATCGAGGCGTACGAGCTTCGTGAGAAGCCTCGCGACTAGTGACGTGGTCACTGGTGGCAGTGGTGAGTAGGGGAGTGGCACTGCATTGAGTTCTGCTTCGGCGGCGGTACGGCACACGTACCGCCGCCGGAGCGTCTCACGCGAACCGATCGAAGGAAGGCCTCGTGTACCTGGGTGCTCTGGAGCTGGACGTACTGCTGGGGGACATACGTTCGCTCGCCGACAAGCGGTCGACCGTGGAACCGGTCCTGTCGGAACTGCAGCGGTTCGGTGTGTCCGCGGCGGAGACGGGTGAACGTGACCGATTTCGGCGCTCGCTGTTCGGTATAGCCGCGGTCGGATCGGATGTCGACGGTCTGCACGACAAGCTGGACGAATGCGAGCGGCACGTCGCCGAACGTCACGATCTGGAATTGTTGGCAGTAAGAAGAAGAATTTTCGGTCCCGAGGACTGACTCGGGCACCGTGTGTGAGGAGCGTGGAGTTCATGGTGGATCAGGCGAGAGCTCGGCGGCTCTCCAAGCGAATTGCCGCCATCGTTGCGACGGCCATCGACCACGAGGTCAAGGACCCGCGGTTGGCGTTCGTGACCATCACCGACTGCAAGGTCACGGCTGACCTGCACGATGCGACGATCTATTACACCGTCATGGGTGAGGACCTGGACACCGCACCTGATCTCGAGGGTGCAGCCGCCGGTCTGGAGAAGGCGAAGGGCGTTCTCCGGTCGAAGGTCGGCGCAGGTACAGGAGTGCGGTTCACCCCCACGTTGACGTTCGTGACGGACACCGTTCCGGACACGGCGCGGCACATGGAGGAACTGCTCGCCCGCGCGCGCGAAGCGGACAGCGAAGTCGCCAGGGTCGCGGCCTCCGCCAAGCCGGCCGGTGACCCGGATCCGTACAAGGCTCCGCGCGAAGCATCGTCGGACCCGAACGCCGACCTGGACTGATCGACGTGACGACGACACCCGGCATCGAGTCGGTGGAGACCGAGCTCACCTCGGCTGTGTCCTTGCTGGACACCGCGCAGAGCGTGACCGTGCTCTGCCACGTGCACCCGGATGCCGACACGATCGGGAGCGGCTTGGCCCTTGCTCTGGTCCTGCATCGCCGAGGCGTCCCGGTACAGGTGTCGTTCGCCGTCCCCGACACGCTTCCCGAGTCCATGAACGAGCTGCCTGGGTGCGAGCTGCTCGTCCCGTCGGACCAAGTCCGGTCTCAGGTGGACTTGGTGGTGACGGTCGACGCGGGCAGCCGCGAGCGTCTCGGTAGCTTGGCGAGTCGGATCGACTCGGCGCGCGCGTCCCTGGTGATCGACCATCACCGTTCCAACACTCGATTCGGATCGCTGAACGTGGTCGATGCCGACGCCGAGTCCACGACAGCCGTCATCACCCGCCTTCTCGATCTTTGGAACGTCGACATCGATGCCGAGTTGGCGCACTGCCTGTTCGCGGGCCTGGTGACCGACACAGGCTCGTTCCGGTGGGTCCGTCCCGGCTCGCATCTGCTGGCCGAGCGCTTGCTCGCGACGGGTATCGACGGTGGTGCCATCGCACGCAAACTTCTCGACAGTCATCCCTTCGGTTGGCTGCCCATGCTCGGTTCCGTCCTCGGTTCGGCAACGCTGGTGCCCGACGCAGTCGGCGGTCGTGGCCTGGTGTACGCGGCGATCCTTCGTGAGAACTCCGAAGGGCTTCGGTCCGAGGAGATCGAAAGTGTCATCGACATCGTCCGAACCACCACGGAGGCAGAAGTAGCGGCGGTACTGAAGCAGCAGGCGGGCGACGAATGGACGGTGTCGCTTCGGTCGAAGGCATCGGTCGACGTGTCCGCGGTGGCAGCAACTCTGGGCGGCGGCGGCCATCGCAACGCTGCCGGCTTCACTGCTTTCGGCTCGAAATCGGACGTGATCGAGACTCTGACAGATGCCCTCGGGTGACGTCGACGCCTCCCAGGATGCGTCACCTCGTCGGATACTCGGGCTTGCGCTTCCCGCGCTCGGTGTTCTCGCTGCGGAACCGTTGTACCTGCTGTTCGATGCGGCTGTCGTAGGTAGGCTCGGAGCAGCGGCCCTTGCCGGGCTGGCGGTCGGCGGCCTGGTACTGGCCCAGGTCAGTACCCAATTGACGTTCCTGTCCTACGGCACGACTGCCCGCGCTGCCCGCATGCACGGAGCGGGTCGTGAACGTGACGCCGTGGGCGAGGGCGCGCAGGCGACCTGGCTCGCACTGATACTCGGAACAGTCATCGTGGGCGTCATGCAGATGCTGTGCGTACCGATCCTCACCGTCATCGGCGGCGGCGGCGACATCACGGCCCAGGCAGTGCAGTGGTTCCGCGTCGCGGTGCTCGGCGTGCCGTTCATTCTCGTCTCACTTGCCGGGAACGGGTGGATGCGTGGTGTCCAGAACACGGTGAGGCCTCTTCGATTCGTCCTGGTCGGGCTCGGCCTGTCCGCTGTGTTGTGCCCACTGTTGGTGCACGGACTCGCGGGGTTCCCCGATCTCGGCCTCGTCGGATCCGCAGTGGCAAACGTCGTCGGCCAGGCTGTGTCGGGCGCGTTCTTCGTGGCCGCGGTGGTGCGTTCCGGCGTGCCGCTGCGACCGTCGTGGTCGATCATGCGCGCACAGTCGGTACTGGGTCGCGACCTCGTCCTCCGCAGCCTGGCATTCCAAGCGTGCTTCCTGTCGGCCGCGGCCGTGGCGTCGAGATTCGGTGCCGCGTCGGTCGCCGCCAATCAGGTGGTCCTGCACATGTGGAACCTGGTGTCCCTCACGCTCGACTCTCTTGCCATAGCCGCGCAGACCTTGGTGGGCGCGGCGCTGGGTAGAGGGGATGTGCGCGGTGCCACCCGCCTCGGATGGCGACTGACGGTGTGGTCCACGATCTTCGCCGCGGTCCTTGCGGGCGTGTTCGCGGTAGGACGTCCGGTAATACCGGCTCTATTCACTACGGACGGCGGCGTCGTGGCCGAGATGCACTCGATCTGGTGGATCTTCGTCGTCATCGTTCCGATCGCCGGTGTGGTGTTCGCCCTCGACGGGGTGCTCCTCGGCGCAGGCGACGCAGCATTCCTCCGCACGGCCACACTGGCGTGCGCTCTGATCGGATTCCTACCCGCGATCTGGATGGCCCTGGCCTTCGACTGGGGACTGCGCGGAATCTGGTTCGGGCTCGGCGTGTTCGTCACCCTGCGCATGATCGCGGTCGTGGTGAGGACACTGTCCGGCAAGTGGGCACTGGTCGGCGCCGACATTCAGCGTGAGGCCGGATGAATCGTCACTTCCTGGCTCTTGACGACGAAGAACACGTCCATCCCAGGTTCGAGGTGCAATTCCGCGACGGCAGCAGGCGTCACATCCGCGGCGATGCCGGGGCTGCCGTCCGAATGCTTGGCCGCACGTAGTCGAACGGTGGCGCCGTGGACGTCCATCTCGGCGATCGTCACCGGAAAGACGTTGCGCGGACTTGCATGTGGGGCTTCGATGTGGGCGGCGACCGACGACGGCGCGAACACGGCGACGGCACCGCCGGCCACGGACTCCCCGTGACCGTGAACCGTCGAACCCCAGGCGGTCGTCAGCGAGCCTGCGCTGTCCGCGGTCCCGGCGACCAGGTTCACCCCGGCTATCCTGGCGGCGAATGCGCTGCGAGGCGCGGTGAGTACCTCGGTCGTCGGGCCCCGCTCGACGATCCTTCCCTTCTCGACGACGACGACGGTGTCCGCGAGTGCCAGTGCGTCGAGCAGGTCGTGGGTCACCACGACGGCGGTGCGTCTCTGCTCGCGCAGGACGGTGCGGAGCAAGCGGCGCACCGCAGGCGCAGTGTCGATGTCGAGGGCGGCCATCGGCTCGTCGAGAAGAAGAACCCGCGGGTCGGCCGCGAGCGCTCGTGCGATGGCTACTCGCTGGGCTTGTCCGCCCGAGAGCCCTCTCGGTCGGCGGTCGGCGAGCTCCAACGCGTCGACCGCGCCGAGCCACGTACGGGCCGTCGTATGCGCCTGACGTCGCCCGGCTCCTCGGCTGCGCGGCGCGAACGCGACGTTGGCCTCGACCGACAGATGCGGAAACAGCAGTGGCTTCTGCGTAAGGCTCGCCACGCCACGTGCATGAGCGGGGACGAATGTCCCAGTGCTGGTGTTGGTCACGACGTCCGGCCCCAGCACGACACGTCCTGTATCCGGTCTGATCAGGCCTGCTATCAGCGAGAGCAAGGTGGACTTGCCTGCTCCGTTCGGCCCGAGGACAGCGACCGTCTCGCCGTCGTCGGCGTCGAACTGTATGTCCACGCCGCGGGCGGCGACGTCGGCGCTCAGGTGTATCGAACTCACAGCACAGGCCCCCTCACAATGCGCCGGCGACCCGGCGACCGCGTGCTGCGACGACGATGACGGCGGCGACCACGATCAGCAGCAGGGACAGTGCGACGGCAGCGTCGGCATCGGTTTCACGCTGGAGGTAGATCTCCAGTGGCAGAGTCCTCGTTCTTCCTTCCAGCGATCCCGCGAACGTCAGCGTGGCACCGAATTCACCGAGGGCACGGGCGAATGCGAGAACCGCGCCGGACACGAGGCCGGGCAACACCAACGGAACGGTGACCCGGCGCAGCACCGTGGTGGGCTTGGCACCGAGAGTGGCGGCCACTGTTTCGTAGTCGCGGCCCGAAGTCCGCAGTGCGCCTTCGAGGCTCACCACGAGGAAAGGCAGAGACACGAACGTCTGCGCCAGGACCACTGCCGTCGTCGAGAAGGCAATCGAGATACCCCATGCTTCGAGATGTTCACCGATCAATCCGAGACGACCGAACGTGTAGAGCAGGGCGATCCCGCCGACGACGGGAGGCAACACGAGGGGGAGCAAGACCAGCGCACGAAGGACGGACAGACCGGTGAATTCCGTCCGTGCGAGGACGAGCGCCATCGGAACTCCGAACACGACGCACAGCAACGTGCTGATCGCGGCGGTCTTCATGCTGAGCAGCAGGGCCGTCCGCGACGACTCCGACGTGACGAGCGGAACGAAGTCGGTCCACTCGATTCGAAGGAGAATCGCGACGAGTGGAAGGACCACGAACACTGCGCCGACTGCCGCGGGGACGAAGATCCAGCCCGGTAGGCCGAGTCGGACGTCGTTCCCGCGGCGCGTAAAGATCACGGTGCGGCGAATCCTGCCTCGGCCAGAACTTTCCGGCCCTGCTCTCCGGTGACGAGGGCTTCGAATGCGGCTGCGGTGGCGGCGTTGTCGCTGTTCTTCAGCACCACGATCGGGTAGGTGTTGACGGCACCCGACGCCTCCGGGAACTCGACCGCGGTGACCTGATCGCCGGCGCCCGCGGCGTCCGTGACGTAGACCAGGCCCGCGTCGGCCTGGCCCGAGGTGACCTTACCGAGTACGTCGGTGACGGCGGACTCCTCACTGACCGCGGGGATCGTGGTTCCGGTAGCGTCCTCGACCTTCTGGGTGGCACTTCCGCATGGAACCTGGGGTGCGCAGACGACCGTCAGTACGTCCGGGTTCGCGAGGTCCGCGAACGACGTCACGTTCTCGGGGTTGCCCGGAGCAGTGACGATGGTGAGTGTGTTCGTGGCGAAGTCCACCGGGTCCCCGTCGACGAGATTCCCTTCCACCGCCTTGGTCATGTTGTTGGTGTCGGCCGAGGCGAAGACGTCGGCGGGAGCGCCCTGAGCGATTTGGTTCACCAGGTCGGACGATCCGGCGAAATTGAATTCGACGGTGGCGCCGGGGTGCTCGGCCTCGAACGTCTCGCCGAGCTCGGTGAACGTGGCCTTCAGTGACGCGGCTGCGAACACGGTGATGTCACCGGTGACGTCGGATCCCGACGAAGATTCGGACGCGCTGGTGGGCTCGGTCGAGTCCATCAGCGCGTCCGAATCGTCGGCGTTCGAGCATGCGGACAGAAGTGCGGCGCACGAGCCGACTGCGACGAGAGTAGTGACGAGTGATCGCTTCAATGGTCTTCCTCCACGAGAAATGGCCTGTTCAGGGCGCTTCGACGATGACGGTGGTTGCTTTCACGACGGCGACGGAGATCTTCCCCGGTTCGAGCCCCAGTGTGCGTACCGATTCCGTGCTCATCAGCGAGACGACGGTGAACGGTCCGCACTGCATTTCGACTTCGCTCATCACGGTGTCCGAGGTGACCTTGGTGACGAGTCCGACCAACCGGTTCCGCGCCGAACTCTCGGTGCCCGTCGGGTCCGGCGGCGGCGACGCGTGGTCTCGGGCGAACGTGGCGAGCACGGCGCCGTCGACGACCTTGCGGCCCGCCTCGTCCTTGCCTGCGGGTAGGGCTCCGCTGTCGATCCATCGGCGCACCGTGTCGTCGCTCACGCCGAGCAGGGCGGCGGCGTCGCGTACCCGAATCCGTGATTGCGGCATGAGTGAGACTTTAGACCAGCAGATGCGGATCCACTGCGTCGATCATCGGTTTCGTCGGGAGATCACCCTCTGCGCGGCGAAGTGAGCCGCGAGCAACGCGACGATGCAGACGACCGCGGTGATCGCGAACCCGGTCACGAAGTTGTCGGAGGCGATTCCGGCGAGGAACGCGGCCATGACCGACAGAATCAGACCCGCCCGGAGCGCGCTCTTGTTTCCCATGTGTCCGATTCTCGCATCCGGCCGACGCCGTGGGTCGAGCGCGCGTCGCCGGTAGTGGCAGGGGACAATCAGGAATGGCAGGGGTCAACCACGCGTTGGTTCTGCATCGAGGACGCAACCACACCGTGATCGGAAGGACTTCTGGCCTGTGACAGCCAAGCTCTGGGCAGTCAGCGACATCCACGTCGGCCACCGCGGTAATCGGCCGGTCACCGAGGACATTCATCCCGAGTCTCCCGAGGATTGGCTCATCGTCGCCGGTGACGTCTCCGAGAAGACGGACGACATCAGATGGGCGCTGGAACTGCTGCGCAGCAGGTTCGCCGAGGTGATCTGGGTGCCGGGAAATCACGAGTTGTGGACCACGGCGAAGGATCCGGTTCAGATCCACGGCGTTGCACGCTACGAGTACCTGGTGAACCTGTGTCGCGAGATCGGCGTCGTGACACCGGAGGATCCGTACCCAGTCTGGGAGGGCGAAGGGGGACCGGCGACGTTGGTACCGATGTTCCTCCTCTACGACTACTCGTTTCTGCCGCGAGGTGCGATCGACAAGGAGCACGGACTGAAGATCGCGCGGGACAAGAACGTCGTCGCAACGGACGAATTCCTTCTCTCGCCCCAGCCGTACGCCACCAGGGACGCTTGGTGCCGGGCTCGAATCGACAGCACTCGTGCACGACTCGACGCGCTCGACACTTCCGTTCCCACGGTTTTGATCAATCACTTCCCGATGGTTCGGCAGCCGACCGACGTTCTGTTCTATCCGGAGTTCGCTTTGTGGTGCGGCTCGACGCTGACCGCGGATTGGCACACCCGTTACAACGCGATCTGCTCGGTCTACGGGCATCTGCACATTCCGCGGACGACATATTACGACGGGGTGCGGTTCGAGGAGGTGTCCGTCGGCTACCCGCGAGAGTGGCAGCGACGTGGTCTGCCGTCGAACGTGCTGCGTCAGATTCTCCCGGTTCCCGAGTACCCCGAGGGCACGCTGAACAAATGGGGCGGTCACTTCACGGTGACTCCCGAAATGGAGGCGGAAGTAGAGAAGATGAGGGCGAACAAGTGATCGAGTCGATCCTGCCGAACGGTGTCGTCGCTGCAGAACTCTTCGAAGATCCGCCCGGGCTGCAACCGCATCCGCTCGAGGCGCCGCTCGTGGCGAAGGCGGTGGACAAACGCAAGCGTGAATTCACGTCGGCCCGTCACTGCGCCCGCGTTGCGATGGACAAGCTCGGTGTCGAGCCGGCTCCGATCCTGCGCGGCAAGTCCGGTGCGCCGCAATGGCCCAAGGGTGTCGTCGGCTCGCTGACGCATTGCGACGGGTATCGAGGTGCCGTCCTGGCGCACGCCCTGCAGATCCGCTCGGTGGGTATCGACGCCGAACCTCACGGCCCTCTACCCGACGGGGTTCTCGATGCCGTGAGCCTGGACAAGGAACGTGAGTGGCTGTCGGGGGCGGATTCCAGTCTTCACTGGGATCGGCTTCTGTTCTGCGCCAAGGAAGCCACCTACAAGGCGTGGGAGCCGCTGACGGGCAGATGGCTCGGATTCGAGGACGCCCACATCACGTTCGAGCGAACGGGTACGGGAACCGATCTGTCCGGAACGTTCCACTCGACCCTTCTGGTGCCGGGCACCACGATCAGTGGACCCCCGCTGAGCTCGTTCGACGGTAGATGGCTCGTCTCCGACGGACTGATCGTCACGGCGATTGCAGTGACCTGACCTGCCTCCTGGCAGAATGAACTCCCGTGTCTGCACGTGGGAAGTTGTCGTCCGGCCTCGTCGGCGCCGGGTTGTTGATCGTCGACAAAGAAGCCGGGGTGACGAGCCACGACGTGGTCGCGTCGTGCCGAAAGTTGCTGAACACCCGCAAGGTCGGGCATGCGGGGACCTTGGACCCGATGGCCACGGGGGTGCTCGTGTTGGGAATCGAACGGGCGACGAAGATGCTCGGTCTGCTGGCGTTGACGACCAAGGCGTACACCGCGACCATCCGGCTCGGGCGTACCACGACCACCGATGACGCCGAAGGGGACACCGTCCTCGACGTCGACGCGTCGGCAGTGACGGACGAGGCGGTCGCTCGGCACGTGGCCGTGTTGACCGGTGAGATCGATCAGGTCCCGTCCAGTGTCAGCGCCATCAAGGTGGACGGTCAGCGCGCGCACAAGTTGGTGCGGGCCGGCGAGGACTTCACGATTCCGTCACGGCGAGTGACGGTGACGAGGTTCGATGTCGTGGGCCGACAGGACGTGCCGGACGGCGGTTTCGTCGATCTCGACGTGGAGGTCGACTGTTCGTCCGGAACTTACGTGCGTGCTCTGGCGCGTGATCTCGGCGACGCGCTGGGGGTGGGTGGCCACCTGACGGTGCTGCGCCGCACGAGAGTCGGTCCCTTCACTCTCGAACATGCGCGCACGCTGGAGGACCTTGCCGAATCACCGTCGGTCAGCCTGGATATCGACGAGGCCGCGAGGACGGCCTTTCCGCACCGTGAGATCAGTGCGGAGGAAGCAGAGTCGATCAGCCAGGGGCGGTGGCTCGATCCGATCGGTCTGTCGGGGGTGTATGCGGCGATCGATCCGACCGGTCACACCATCGCCCTGTTGCAGGAGAAGGGCAAGCGTGCAAGTTCGGTGATGGTCGTGAGGCCGGCGACACTGCGCGGCCTGTAGGGCACCGTCGTCAGGCGGGGATCATCCAGATCGCCTCGGCGGCCCGTTGGCCGAGGTCGATCGGGCCTGCGCTCTCGGTCTTGCCGAGTTCGATGGCGACCGTTCCGGCGAAGTCACGGCGCTCGACGACGGTGATCGACAGGTCGAGGGTGATACCGACGGAGTCGAAGTAGCGAAGCATCGCCGGATCGGAATCCGAGATGCGGGCAACGCGGCCACACTGCCCGTCCACGTAGTCGCTCAGGCGCGTTGCTTCCGGTGAGGCGATGTCGCCGTCGACGGACGGGATCGGGTCGCCGTGCGGATCGCGTTCGGGGAAGCCGAGTTTGGCGTCGATCCGCGCCATCATGAGATCCGAGACCGCGTGCTCGAGGATCTCGGCTTCGTCGTGCACCTCGTCCCATCCGTAACCGAGTTCGCGAACGAGGAAGGTCTCGATCAGGCGGTGACGACGCACCATCGCGATCGCCGCGGTGCGTCCGCGTTCGGTCAGCGAGATCGCGCCGTAGCGCGCGTGGTCGACCATGCCCTGGTCGGCCAGCTTGCGGATTGCCTCGGACACCGTGGATGCGGACACTCCGATGCGCTCCGACAACATCTTGGTGCTGACCGAGTCCTCGCTCCACTCGCTGGCTGTCCAGATGACCTTCAGGTAGTCCTGTGCAACGGCCGACAGTTGCACGTTTTCGGCCGCGATAGGTTCACCGGTTCTTTCCGCCACGAAAGCGAGCTTAGGCAATCCACTCGGAAATGACACGTTGCCTCCGGCGCGTTCACGCCGCGACCTCCGTGCGCCTGCGCACCGCGCGAGTCACCAGACCCTGGCTCGGGCTGAACAGGTACGCGAGCAGGAACACCAGTCCCTGTGCCAGCACAACCATGCCGCCTGACGACACGTCGAGGTAGAAGCTGACGTAGATGCCCACCACGGCGCAGCCGACGCCGATGGTCGGCGCGAGCACGAGCATCCGCCCGAAGCGATCGGTCAGCAGGTACGCGGTGGCGCCTGGCGTGATGAGCATGGCGACCACGAGGATCACTCCGACGGCCTGAAGCGCGACGACGGTGGTGAGGGCGAGCAGCGTCAACATCAGACCCGAGAGCACGGTCGGGGAGATGCCGACGGCCTGAGCCTGCGTGCGGTCGAACGCGAACAGCGTGAAGTCCCGGCGCTTGGCGACCATCACGCCGAACGCGAGACCGCCGAGCACGATCACCTGCCACATGTCGCCGCGTGACACTCCGAGGAGGTTGCCGAACAGAATGTGATTGAGGTCGATCTGGCTCGGAAACTTCGAGATCAACACGACACCGAGCGCGAACAGAGTGGTGAACACCACCCCGATCGCGGCGTCCTCCTTCACCAAGGTGGTGTTGCGGACGACGCCGATCGCTCCGACGGCGATCAGTGCGAACAGCAGTGCGCCGATCGCGAACGGTGCGCCGAGTAGATAGGACAGCGCCACGCCGGGAAGGACGGCGTGCGAGACGGCGTCGCCCATGAGCGACCATCCGATCAGCACGAGCCAGCAGCTCAACACCGCGCACACGATCGATGCGACGACCGTCACGAGCAGCGCACGCTGAATGAAGGTGTACTGCAGAGGTTCGACGATGATGTCGACGAGAACCATGGTCAGCTCGCTTCCGATGTGGTCGAGACGCCGAAGGCCAATGCCAGGTTGTCCGGTTTCAGAACCTCTCGGGGATCTCCGTGCATCAGGACCCGCTGTTGAAGCAGGACGGCCTCGTCGCACAGATCCGGGAGAGCGTGCAGGTCGTGCGTCGAGACGAGGATCGTCGAGCCGGCCGCCGCGATTTCCTTCAGCAACCGAGTGATGGTGGCCTCGGTGCGCTTGTCCACCCCTGCGAACGGTTCGTCGAGCAGCAGGAGTGACGCCTCCTGGGCGATGGCTCGCGCCACGAACGCTCGTTTGCGCTGGCCGCCCGACAGTCGGCCGATCTGGCGATCCGCGAGGTCGGTGAGGTTCACTCGGTCCAGGGCGGCGTCGACGGCGTCGTGATCCCGTGCACGTGGTGAGCGCATCCAATTCTGCTTCCCGTAGCGACCCATCATCACCACGTCTCGGACGCTGACGGGGAACGTCCAGTCCACCGACTCACTCTGCGGGACATAACTGACCGTCCCGTTCTTGCGGGCGGCGGCGGGCGCCCCTCCATGGATTCGAATGGATCCGGTGTTCGGTCGCACGACGCCCATAATCGCTTTGAACAGGGTCGACTTGCCGGATCCGTTCATGCCCACGAGGCCGCAGACGCGGCCGGATTCGAGGGTGAGGGAGGCGTCGCTCAGTGCGGTCACCTCACGGTAGGCGACGGAGACTCCGACGATGTCCAGTGCTGGTGTCATGGTGGTCATTCCGGCTTTCCGAGTAGTGCGTCGGTGATGGTGCGAGCGTCGTATGCGAGAAGGTCGAGGTAGGTGGGTACGGGACCGTCCTGATCACTGAGCGAGTCGACGAACAGTTTGCCGCCGAAGCGTGCTCCGGTGTCCTCGGCTACCTGCAGCTGTGCCTTGTCGGACACGGTCGACTCGCAGAACACCGCGGGTACGTCGTTGTCCTCGACGAACCGGATCGCGGACACCACCTGCTTCGGCGTGCCTTCCTGCTCGGCGTTGACCGGCCAGAGGTAGGCCTCCTGCAGGTCGAAGTCCCGGGCGAGATAGCTGAACGCACCCTCGCACGACACGAGGGCACGTTGCTCGGCGGGCAGCCGATCGAGATCGCGCTTCAGCTCGTCGCCGACAGCGCGCAATTCGAGCTTGTAGCTCTCGGCATTGGCGCGGTAGTCCGACTCGTTGGCCGGATCGAGGCGCACGAACGCCGCGGCGATGTTGTCCACGTAGGTCTCGGCGACGACGGGAGACATCCAGGCGTGTGGGTTGGTCTTCCCGGCGTACGCGTCGTCACGGATGAACACGGGCTCGACACCAGCGCTGACGACAGCGTGCGGTGCGGGAACTCGTTCGACGAACTTCTCGAACCACGATTCGAGTCCCAGGCCGTTGTCGAGAATGAGCTCGGCTCCCTCTGCCGTCCGCAGATCTCCCGGCGTCGGCTCGTATCCGTGGATCTCGGCGCCGGCCTTGGTGATCGACTCGACGCGCAGGTGGTCCCCGGCGACATTGCGTGCCATGTCTGCAAGCACCGTGAACGTCGTGAGGACGAGCGGGCGCCCGTCGTCGGCGATGATCGGTTCGTCGTCGCCTACGGAGCGGGCGCAGCCCGCCAGAATCGCAACGCCGAGCAGGACGGCTGCGATGCGTCGAAGAAATAAGTTCGGCACGCCGAAATCTTGGCAGAGTGTTTGCAGGTTTGTCCACTGCTGTTCGCCGCGACATGTCCATCCGGAAGTGACCCACGCCGACGCGGGCCGTAGGCTTCTCCTCGTGCAGAGATGGCGAGGTCTCGACGATGTACCTGCCGACTGGGGTCGTTGTGTTCTCACGATCGGCGTATTCGACGGCGTCCACCGTGGTCACGCCCAGTTGATCAGCCGTGCGGTGACGTCGGCCGAGGAGCGTGGAATACCCAGTGTGCTCATGACTTTCGATCCGCACCCGATGGAAGTGGTGCGGCCCGGAACGCATCCGGCGCAGCTGACGACGCTCACGCGTCGGGCCGAGCTGGCGGAAGAATTGGGCATCGACGTGTTCTGTGTGATGCCGTTCACTCCCGAACTGATGAAGCTGACGCCGGAGCGCTACGTCCACGAGATTCTGGTGGAGCGGTTGCATGTCGCCGAGGTCGTGGTGGGGGAGAACTTCACCTACGGCAAGAAGGCGCTCGGCAACGTCGAGTTGCTGCGCAAGGTCGGCGACCGATCCGGTTTCGCCGTCGACGGCGTCAATCTTCTGGCCGAGCATGCGGTCACCTTTTCGTCCACGTACATCCGTTCGTGTGTCGACGCGGGTGACGTGTCCGCGGCTGCTGCGGCGTTGGGGCGTCCTCACCGCGTCGAGGGCGTCGTCGTGCACGGTGACGGTCGCGGACGCCAACTGGGATATCCGACGGCGAACGTCGCGCCGCCGATGTATTCGGCCATCCCGGCGGACGGCGTCTATGCGGCGTGGTTCACCGTGCTCGGTCCCGGCCCGGTCATCGGCACCGTGACTCCGGGTGAACGTCACCGTGCTGCCGTGTCCGTCGGCACCAACCCGACGTTCTCGGGTCGGACCCGGACGGTCGAGGCGTTCGTGTTGGACAGTGACGGTGACCTCTACGGACAGCACGTCGCGGTCGATTTCGTCGAGCGGATTCGCGGAATGGAGAAGTTCGAATCGATCGACGACTTGATCGAGGAGATGGGTCGGGACGCGGAGAAGGCCCGCGCCGCCCTGACCGACCGACTTTCGTGACCGGCTGCCTCTCCTGGTAGGCTGCCTTCTCGGTGCATGCTGCGGTCCGTGGTGGCTGCGCCGCTTTCCTTTCCCGCGGACGTCAGTGATCAGGAGTAGTACCAGTGGCATTGACCACCGAACAGAAGAAGGCCGTTCTCGGCGAGTACGGCTTGCACCCGACCGACACCGGTTCGCCCGAGGCGCAGGTCGCGATGCTCACCAAGCGCATCACCGACCTCACCGAGCACCTGAAGAAGCACAAGCACGACCACCACTCCCGCCGCGGCCTGCTGCTGCTGGTGGGACGTCGTCGTCGCCTGCTGAAGTACATCGCGAAGGTGGATGTCACCCGGTACCGTTCGCTCATCGAGCGTCTGGGACTGCGTCGATAACATCGGCGCCGACGCGCCCGCGAAAGTGGGCCGTCTTCGAAATATGCAGTAGCCAACGAGGCAGTGCTTAGACTGTTCCTCGTTGGCTATCTGTGTTTGGCACGCCAGCAAGACAAGCGAACACATGGGTGTTCGCACATCGCCGTGATCGCCCGATGCACCCAGGGTGTCGGTCTTCGGTAGTGGCCTTGGCGGACGAAGCTCTCGTCCCCAGGGCTTCGATCGATGGCCGCCCCCGAGCAACAGCGACCGCAGCCCTGCCTGCACATGGCAGCGGGGCCAGTGGTTCGTCGGTGCGCGCACGGCAAAGACGAGAGGACGAGAAGAAGAGAATGACAGACACCACCAACCTGGACGTCGAAGAAGGCGTCTACGAAGCAACTGCCGTCATCGACAACGGCACCTACGGCAAGCGCAGCATCCGGTTCGAGACCGGTCGCCTCGCCCAGCAGGCATCCGGCGCCGTCGCTGCCTACCTCGACGAGGACACCATGCTGCTGTCCGCCACGTCGGCAGGCAAGAGCCCGCGCGAAGGGTTCGACTTCTTCCCGCTGACGGTCGACGTCGAAGAGCGGATGTACGCCGCCGGACGCATCCCCGGATCGTTCTTCCGTCGTGAGGGTCGCCCCTCCACCGACGCCATCCTCACCTGCCGCCTCATCGACCGGCCGCTGCGCCCGACGTTCGTCGACGGTCTCCGCAACGAGATCCAGGTAGTCATCACCGTCCTGAGCCTCAACCCGGCCGATCTCTACGACGTCGTGGCCATCAACGCGGCGTCCGCGTCCACGCAGATCGCAGGCCTGCCGTTCTCCGGCCCCATCGGTGGTGTGCGTGTCGCGCTCATCGACAAGCAGTGGGTCGCGTTCCCGACGGTCGAGCAGCTCGAGAAGGCCGTCTTCAACATGGTCGTCGCGGGACGCATCGTCTCGGGCTCCGGCGCCGACGCCGACGTCGCGATCATGATGGTCGAGGCCGAGGCCACCGAGAACGTCATCGAGCTCATCGAGGGCGGTGCACAGGCACCGAACGAATCCATCGTGGCCGAGGGGCTCGAAGCCTCGAAGCCGTTCATTGCTGCGCTGTGTACCGCACAGCAGGAGCTCGCCGCCAAGGCCTCCAAGCCGACCGGTGACTTCCCCCTGTTCCCGCCGTACCAGTCCGACGTCTACGACGCCGTCGCCAATGCAGCTCAGATCCCGTTGAGCGAGGCACTGACGATCGCAGGCAAGGCCGAGCGCGAGAACAAGCTCGACGAGGTCAAGGCTCAGGTACTCGAGCAGGTCTCCGACTCGTTCGAGGGTCGTGAGAAGGAAATCGGTGCCGCGTTCCGCGCGCTGACCAAGAAGTCGGTGCGTCAGCGCATCCTGACCGACCACTTCCGTATCGACGGCCGTGGCGTCACCGACATTCGTTCGCTGTCCGCCGAGGTCGCGATCATTCCGCGTACCCACGGCTCGGCGCTGTTCGAGCGCGGCGAGACGCAGATCCTCGGTGTCACGACACTCGACATGGTCAAGATGGCGCAGCAGGTCGACTCGCTCGGACCCGAGACGTCCAAGCGCTACATGCACCATTACAACTTCCCGCCGTACTCGACCGGTGAGACCGGTCGCGTCGGATCGCCGAAGCGTCGCGAAATCGGCCACGGTGCGCTCGCCGAGCGCGCGCTGTTGCCGGTTCTGCCGAGCCAGGCCGAGTTCCCGTACGCCATCCGCCAGGTCTCCGAGGCGCTGAGCTCCAACGGCTCGACCTCGATGGGTTCGGTCTGCGCGTCGACGCTGTCCTTGCTCAATGCCGGTGTGCCGCTGCGCGCTCCCGTCGCGGGCATCGCCATGGGCCTGGTGTCCGACGAGGTCGACGGCGAAACCCGTTACGTTGCATTGACCGACATCCTCGGCGCCGAAGATGCCTTCGGCGACATGGACTTCAAGGTCGCTGGTACCAAGGACTTCGTCACGGCACTTCAGCTGGACACCAAGCTCGACGGAATCCCGTCGAAGGTTCTGGCAGGCGCGCTGTCGCAGGCGAAGGACGCACGCACCACGATCCTCGAGGTCATGGCCGAGGCCATCGACGCGCCGGACGAGATGAGCCCGTACGCACCTCGTGTCACGGCCATCAAGGTTCCCGTCGACAAGATCGGCGAGGTCATCGGACCCAAGGGCAAGATGATCAACTCCATCACCGAGGAGACCGGCGCCAACATCTCGATCGAAGATGACGGCACCGTCTACGTCGGTGCAGCGGACGGTCCGTCCGCTCAGGCCGCGATCGACAAGATCAACGCCATCGCCAATCCGCAGTTGCCGAAGGTCGGCGAGCGCTTCCTCGGAACCGTCGTCAAGACAACGGCTTTCGGTGCATTCGTTTCGCTGCTTCCCGGCCGCGACGGCTTGGTGCACATCTCGAAGCTCGGCGGCGGCAAGCGCATCAACAAGGTCGAGGACGTCGTGAGCGTCGGATCGAAGCTTCGTGTGGAGATCGCCGATATCGACAACCGCGGCAAGATCAGCCTCGTTCCCGTCGAGGAAGAGGGAGCAGCTGCTGCAGGCTCGTCCGATTCGGCTCCGGCCGACGCACCTGCCGAGGCAAACGCTGAGTAAGAAGCAACAGGGCAGAACGGTACGTTCCTACGGGACGTACCGTTCTGCCGTTTCGGATCCCGCCGGGCAGAACCTGGGTGTCGAACGCACCACGCTGCCCGGTGGTCTTCGTGTGGTCACCGAGTTCGTGCCGGGAGTTCGGTCGGCGTCGGTCGGTGTATGGGTGGGCGTGGGTTCGCGGGACGAGGGTCCGTCGGTGGCCGGTGCCGCTCATTTCCTGGAGCATCTGCTGTTCAAGTCGACGCCGACGCGGAGCGCGTTGCAGATCGCTCAGGTCATGGACGGGGTCGGCGGTGAACTGAACGCGTTCACCTCGAAAGAGAGCACGTGCTTCTACGCTCACGTCCTCGACGACGATCTCGGTTTGGCAATCGACCTCGTCAGTGATGTCGTCCTCCGCGGGCGTTGTCGTGCAAGTGATGTCGACGTCGAGCGTCAGGTCGTTCTCGAGGAGATCTCGATGCGCGACGACGATCCGGAGGATCTCCTCGGTGATCTGTTCATCGAGGCGATGTTCGGTGATCATCCGCTGGGCCGGCCCGTCATCGGGACCGTGGAATCCATCGAGGACATGACGCGCGCTCAGCTGCGTTCCTTCCACACGCGTCGGTACACACCGGAGCGGATGGTCGTGGCGGTGGCGGGCAACGTCGATCACCGCCAGGCGGTGGCGTTGGTCAAACGCGCATTCGCGGGTCATCTGCACAAGGGCGTCAAGCCTGCTCCCCGGCGCGACGGTCTGGCGAGACTTCGTCATCGTCCCGAACTTCGTTTCGAACGACGAGACAGCGAACAGGCTCATCTGTCGCTCGGTGTGCGCGCGTTCGGTAGGCACGAGGGACACCGGTGGGCGCTGTCCGTACTCAATGCGGATGTGGGAGGCGGGCTCTCGTCGCGCCTGTTCCAGGAGATCCGTGAAGAGCGCGGGCTGGCCTATTCGGTCTACTCGTCGGTGGACACCTTCTCCGATTCCGGGGCCTTCTCGGTGTACGCCGGGTGTCAGCCCGAGAACCTCGCCGAGGTGACGACGGTGGTGCGTGAGGTTCTCGCACAGGTCGCCTCCGACGGCATCACCGAGGAGGAGTGCGCGCGAGCGAAGGGCTCGTTGCGCGGCGGACTCGTCCTCGGGCTGGAGGATTCGGGGTCACGGATGAACCGGATAGGCCGCAGCGAGCTCAATTACGGCAATCATCGGGACATCTCGGAGACCCTGGCCCGGATCGATCAGGTGACCGTGAGCGAGGTGCGCGACGTGGCTCGGGTCCTGTTGTCCCGGCCTTTCGGTGCTGCGGTGGTCGGCCCGTACACGAGCGTCCGTCAGCTGCCCGCGTCGGTGAAATCCATAGCCGGCTGATTCTCGTCGGCTCGGATGGCGTCGCTTCGGCGTGCGTCGACGATCGACTCGACCGCTGCATTCACCAGAGCGGTCGAGTCGACCTCGGTGACCACCGACAGTGCGGTCGTCGAGCTCAGCGCAGCGATTCCGTGGACCGCCGTCCAGACCTGTACTGCTCGGACGTGAGCGTCGGTGCCTGCCAACGGTTCGACGAGGTCGGTGACGAACGCGAACAGCGGCAACGACGTTCCGCGAAGATGCATTCCCGAGTTCGCGAGAACGTCGTGACGGAACACGAGTGCGAACATGGCGGGTCGTTCGACGGCGTAGCGCACATAGGCGAGGGCCGCGGCCTTCAACCGCCGCGCGGGGTCGGTGTTCGCGCCTACTTCGAGTTCGATTCTCCGGCGGAGGTCGTGCAGGCCCCGCTGCGCTACGGCGGCGTGCAGAGCTGCGAGGGTCGGGAAGTAGCGCCGTGGTGCACCGTGCGACAGTCCCGCGGCCCGTGCGACGGATCTGACCGTCACCCCTGAAATTCCTTCGGTCTCCAACAGCGTCTCCGCCGCGTCGATCAAACGCGCGGCGGGCGTTTCGTGCCCGTCCATAGTAGACAGTGTCTACTATGGACGGAGACGATGTCCACGACTCGTTGTTTTCGGCAGACTCGAGGGAGTGCACCGCCCATGTGGTACTGGATGTTCAAGTACGTTCTGATCGGCCCTGTTCTGCGATTGCTGGGGAGACCACGCATCGAGGGCATGGAGCATCTGCCGCAGTCCGGCCCCGTCATTCTTGCGGGTAACCACCTGACGGTGGTCGACTCGTTCTTCCTGGTGTTGGTCGTCAGGCGGAGAATCCGTTTCATCGCCAAGAGCGAGTACTTCTCGGGATCGGGCCTCAAGGGTCGGGTGCTGTGCTGGTTCTACACGAGTGCAGGTCAGGTCCCCGTCGACCGCTCCGGTGCAGGGGCGGGCGATCCAGCCCTGGCTGCAGCACGAAAAATACTTGCCGACAACGGAATATGGGCCATCTACCCCGAAGGGACGAGGTCTCCGGACGGCAGGCTGTACAAGGGGAAGACAGGAATGGCGAGAGTTGCGCTGGAATCCGGGGCGCCCGTCGTTCCCGTGGTCATGTTCGGTACCGAGAAATTCAATCCGGTCGGCAGCCGGATGTGGCGACCGGCGAAGATCGTCGTGAAGTTCGGCGCGCCCATCGACTTCGCTCGATACCGAGAGCACGCGGGCAACCACGCCGTCGTGCGGTCCGCGACGGACGAGGTGATGTACTCGCTGATGGAGCTCTCGGGCCAGGAGTACGTCGACACCTACGCGGTGAAGGTCAAGGCCGCCTGACTCCGAAGAGCAACTTCCACGGTACGGCTGCGGATTCGAGCTGCACGGCGAGGCTCATCTTGGATTCGCCGTCGTTGCGTTCCTCGAAGCGAATGGGGACCTCGGCGATTTTCAAGCCGCGTCGGACGGTGCGGTGGTTCATCTCCACCTGGAACGCATAGCCGTTGCTCTCGACCGACTTCACGTCGATCGCCCGCAGCGTCGCAGCGTGCCAGGCTTTGAAGCCCGCGGTCGCGTCCTTGACCTTCAACCGAAGAATCGCGTTGACGTAGAAGTTGGCCCATGCAGACAGTGCCTTCCGATGCCAGGGCCAATCGCTGGCCACGGCGCCGCCAGGGACGTAGCGCGAACCCAGTACAACGGCTGCGTCCGTCGTCGTGAGCGTGCGCACCATCGTGGGGATGACGTCGGCGGGGTGGGACAGGTCCGCGTCCATCTGGACGACGATGTCCGCACCGTCGTCGAGTGCGCGGCTCATGCCGGCCACGTACGCCCGGCCGAGCCCGTTCTTCTCGGTGCGGTGCAGAACCGTCACCGGCAAAGGCCCTGTCTCGGCGAGTTCGTCGGCGAGCTTGCCCGTGCCGTCGGGGGAGTTGTCGTCGACCACGAGCACATGAAGGTTCTCGAGTTCCAGACCGGCGAGAAGCTCGACGAGCTTCGGGAGGTTCTCGCGTTCGTTGTACGTGGGTACGACAACGGTCGTCTTCGGGGCGACGTTCGGAATGCTCACGCTCGTATGATCCGTGATCGGGTATCAAAGACCAAATAACGGACAGCCTCGTGTCCGCACGTCGTCGACGTTTTCGCAGTTCCGGGGCTCGGGCGGGACAGTGAAATGTTGCGCCGGTCACACAGCGTCGTCGTGCGATGCCGCGTCGACGAACATTCCTGACGTCAGTACGGGCACGGATCGCGAGGAGCCGACTTCCGCAGCGATCGTGACGTCGATCTCGTACCCCGAGTCGATCAGTTCGCGTCCTGACGCCGATTCGGCCAGAGCGTGGGGGAGCCGACCGGACACGGCCTTCCACGCGTCGCGGGCCATCTCTGCCTCCGGCGACAGACTGCAGTCCGGGCGCCTGTCGGCCAGTTCCGCGAGGAGGAATCCGGCTCCCCACAGGTCCTCGACGCTCGGTCGCAGGGCACCGTTCGGCCAGTGTTCTCCGGCGGCGATCACCGCAACGACGGCGTCGGTATCGGTGGTCGCGGCGATCCACTGCGCCGCAGCCGGTGCGTTGCGAAGCGAGACCCCGGTACACACCGGTACTTCCGAAGCCAGCTGCGCGGATATCGTCGACCCGTTCGGCGACGGCAGCACGAGCCGGTGTGGCGGCGTCCCCGATCGGAACGTGGCCGGGGACAAGCTGATGTCGCCCGGGCCCGCATCGCGCCGCCGTACCGCCATGACGGCACCGGTGCGGCGGGCGTGCTCGGCGGCCGAATCCTGCCCGACGGCCCAGGGCACCACCGCGGTACCGGCATCGGCGGCGACGGTCAACGTGGTGGTGAACGACAGAACGTCGACGACGACGGCAACGTCCGCGCCGGAAGCGATTGCCGATGCGCCCGAGGTGCCCCAGTCGAACCGAACCGTCCACGCGAACTGTCGATGCGCGCGGTCCGGTTCGGTCACGGAGTCGACACCTCCGAGGACGCAGGAGTGTCGTACGGCGACGGACCTTCCGGTGGTCCGAGGAGATGGCGAACGAGAAGAGTGGCTCCGAGAGCGAGAAGTGCGACGACGACGATGACAGCCACGACAGCCGCCAATCTCCGTGGGCCTCCGAAGAGATCGTTGGAACTCATTCGCTCATGATGCCATCAGGAACCGGTCCTGATGTCTCCGTCGTAGACGTCGATCTCCACCGAGTTGCCGCCGTGGCTCTTGGCTCGGTACATCGCGGTGTCGGCGCTGTCGAGCAACTCGTCGAGTAGTTCGGGGACGGCCTGGATCGCGATCTCCCGATAGTGGATGCCGATGCTCGTGGTGGTCACGCCTGCGGAATTGCAGGCCGGAATCGCATTGCGCAGCGCTTCGGCCGCCCGGGACATCTCCGACAGCGGTCCGGCGGAGACCACGACGAATTCCTCACCGCCGGTGCGAGCGGTCACGGCCGGTAGAGGAAAATTCGCGTTGATGGCCTGGGCTGTCTTGCGCAGAACATCGTCGCCGAAGCTGTGACCGAATCCGTCGTTGACCGCCTTGAAGTTGTCCAGATCTGCGACGAGGACCGCGACGCCCGCTGCTCCGTCGGCCATCACACCGACAGCCGAGTCGAGTCCGCGACGGTTCCGCAGGCCGGTCAACGGGTCGAAGTGTGCGACGGCGGCATCCCTCTTGAGGAACGTCAGGTACGCCTGAGTGAGGATCGGGGACGACACCAGAACCATGACGAGAACGATGAGATACGCCGTCATCTGCGCGAAGTCGGCGTCGGAGTAGGAGATCGCCAGGGCGTACAGACCGGCGCAGGTGCACAATGCCCACACCTGGTGTGCGACGAAAACAGTCGTGTCGTGGTACGCGGAGACGTACTGGCCCATGACGCCGAACAATGCTGCACACAGCAATGCGACCGGTCTGTCGTCGATGCTGAACAAAACGCTGGCGACGCCGATCTCGGCGAACGCCACGAAGAGCAAGGAGTGCCGGTAGGTCGGCCAGGGTCCGCGTATCCACAGGCAGCCGACGACTGCCGAACTGGCCCCGAACGTTCCGATCACGGCGATGTCCACATGGTCGGAGACGATCGGCGTGGCGATCGCGAGCAGACAGATCAGCCCGTAGAACCAACAGCACAATCCGATTGCGACGCGACTCTGGCGGAGGATCGGGTGGCTCTGCGAGTAGGCGACGTTCCACACGTAGTCGGTCCGTTGCGACCACCACTCGTGCAGCGAACTCATTCCAAGGACCTCTACATCCCGTACATGACCGACCCGCAGATAGTTGACAGTTTATCTAATCAGGCGACGATACTGATCGGTTGGAAACGGCGATCGAACACGATCATCGTGCGTGGATCCGGGCGATCAATCCGTGATGATCCGACCCGACGATCGCCACTCGTTCCAGTGTGGTGGCGTGTGCGCCACGGGTCAGGACGTGGTCGATCCCGACGACAGGTGGATACGACTTGTCGGTGGGGTACGTCGGTATCAAGCCGCTACCCGTGGTGTCCGCTGCGTCCTCGTACCCGGCGTCGAGGATGTGCCTGAACTTGCTGTGAGATCTGGTGGAATTGAAGTCGCCGCTGACGATCACGGTGGACATCGACGTTGCCGTCGACACCTCGGATCGCAGCATGTCCATCTCCGATGCCCACAGTGGGGTCGGCGACGGGTAGGGCGGTACCGGATGGACCGAGTAGACACGGACGGGGTCGTCGGTACCGACGTCCAGATCGACCGCCAGGTTGGACAGAGTGAACACCGGGAGCTCGCGCTCTCCGGAGGTCGGGAATCGACTGAAGATGCCGGTACCTCCGCCGCCGCCCGGTGTCGGCCTGGTGTAGCGGTACGGCAGCAGCTCGGCGATTCCGGCGGCGTCGAGCGCGCTCTCTGCGTCGAACGTCAGTTCTTGTGCGGTGAAGACGTCGATGTCGTGTGACCGGACGAGGTCCAGCACGTTGCCCGCATCGGCCAGCCCGAGCATCAGGTTGGCTTGCAGAACGTCGATGTCCTGCCCCTGGCCGGATGTGTCGGCCTCCGCTCGGTCGCTTGCGATGTACACCGGTGCGAGCAGCGCCGACGCCGTCACCGCCACGGCGGTCGATGCCGTTGCCAGGATCCAGCGTCGGGACACCGCGGCAGCGGCGATACCGAGCAAGGAGAACGCCATGAGGATCGGCGCGAACGACGCCAGCCCCACTACGTACCTGTTCTGCGTGTCGGTGAAGTAGGCGACGACGCCCGTCGCACCGATCAGTACGCAGCAGGCGGCAACGATGGCCGCGGCCACTCGCCGACCTCGAGGACGACGCGTGGGCGGCGCGGAATTCGCCGTTTCGTGTTGCACATTCGCAGCGTAACCGCAGGCAAAAGTCGATACTGTCGGCCCAGGTCGGATCGATTCAGTGAGTAGTTGCCTCGAAGGAGGAACTTGTGATCCAGTTCTCAGCAGACTAGAAATATGTAAAGACATACGTACAAGGAATCGGATGCGGTCGCAGGAACACTCCTTCGGACGCACACAAGATTGGATCGAGATGACCCGTAGTGACGGATCGACCGGTGCAGTTCTCCCACCGGACACAGCAGGAACACACAGTCATCGGCTAGGCATCATCGCGGTGATCGCGACCTTCGGCGGATTGCTCTTCGGATACGACACCGGAGTGATCAACGGAGCGCTCGAGCCCCTGAAGGAGGACCTCGGTCTCAGCACGTTCACCGAGGGCTTCGTCGTCAGCATTCTGATCTTCGGTGCCTCCATCGGCGCTCTCGTCGGAGGCCGACTCTCGGACAAGTTCGGACGTCGCCACAACATCCTCCTCCTCGCGATCGTGTTCATGGTGGGAACGCTCGGCTGTGTGCTCGCCCCCACGTGGGAGGTTCTCGCGCTGTTCCGCTTCATCCTCGGCTTGGCCGTGGGTGGTGCGTCGGCCACGGTGCCGGTCTACCTCTCCGAGATCTCGCCCGCCGAACGGCGCGGCAGCGTCGTGACCCGCAACGAAGTCATGATCGTCAGCGGACAGTTCGCAGCCTTCATCATCAACGCGATCATCTTCAACGTCTGGGGCGAACACGACTCGGTATGGCGCTTCATGCTCCTCGTCGCCGTTGCACCCGCGATCGTTCTCTTCGTCGGAATGCTCCGTATGCCCGAGAGTCCGCGCTGGCTCGTGCTGCAGGGTCG
The DNA here is from genome assembly GCF_002259425.1 of Rhodococcus sp. 14-2470-1a. Classification (NCBI taxonomy): domain Bacteria; kingdom Bacillati; phylum Actinomycetota; class Actinomycetes; order Mycobacteriales; family Nocardiaceae; genus Rhodococcus; species Rhodococcus sp. 14-2470-1a. Next base: position 63,095 of record NZ_NPFZ01000034.1, on the reverse strand, counting down.
CGACGACGAGGCACTCGAGGTCCTGAAGCAGGTGCGCTCTCCCGAACGCGCCGAAGCCGAAATGGCTGAGGTCCACCGGCTCGCGGAGGAAGAGAAGCTGTCCAAGACCGGCGGTGCAACCGACCTTTCCGTCCGCTGGATTCGTCGTCTGATCTACATCGGCGTCGGGCTCGGTGTCTTCCAGCAGTTCACCGGCATCAACTCGGTGATGTACTACGGTACCCAGCTGCTCGGTGACGCCGGATTCTCCGCCAACGCGGCCATCGTCGCGAACATCCTGAACGGACTGTTCAGCGTTCTCGGTATCTCCGTCGGCCTGTACCTGATGAACAAGGTGGATCGTCGCAAGATGCTGCTCGGTGGTTTCGCTCTGACCACCACGTTCCATCTCTTGGTCGGACTCTCTGCACTGCTGCTTCCCGACGGCACGGTCAAGGCGTACTTCATCCTGGTCTTCGTCGTGCTGTTCGTCTTCTGCATGCAGGGCACCATCGGACCTCTGGTCTGGCTCATGCTGGCGGAGATCTTCCCGCTGAAGATCCGCAGCTTCGCGATCGGTGTCTGTGTTTTCGCGCTATGGATCGCGAATGCCGCTGTGGCGCTCCTGTTCCCGCCTGTCGTCGATGCCCTCGGGATCGCACCGACGTTCTTCATCTTCGTGGTACTCGGCCTCCTGGCGCTGGTGTTCATCCACACGCAGGTCCCCGAGACACGCGGTCAGTCGCTGGAAGAACTGGAAGACCGGTTCCGCAAGGAATACTCCTAGAGGTTCGCTACACCGAGAGAGGTAATTTCATGTCAGTTCTGGTTGCAGTGACCGACAGCCCCGAGGGCATCCATTCGCTGTCCGCCGCGGCGGACGAGGCGGCGCTTCTCGGCACCGATCTGATCGCGGTCAACCTGACGCTGGGAAAGCTCGACCTCTCCGTGCTTCCGGAAGACTGCAAGGTCACCGTCGTCGAACGTGAGGGGCGTGAGGACCGCGACCCTGTCGCCGCCGTTCTCGACGAGTTGGAAGTGTTTCCCGATGTCACGCGTCTGGTGATCGGAATAAGGAAGCGCAGCCGGGTCGGAAAGGCCCTGCTCGGCAGTGTCAGTCAGCGTCTGCTGCTGACCTCGCCGGTCTCGGTCCTGGCGGTCAAGGCGCCGTAGGACTCACCAGACCGCCGCGCCTGCGGCGAGATCCAGCAGCGGTTGTGGAAACACACCGAAAACGACAGTCGTGACGACGCCGAAGCCGATGGCCACGGCTGTTGCGACACCCGGAGTGACGACGGTGGGACTCCCACCGTCGTCACTGTCGTTCGTGGGGGCCACGGGCTCGGCGAAGAACATGAGAACGATGACGCGGACGTAGAAGATCGCGGCGATGGCACTACTGAGCACCCCGACGACGACGAGGGCGGTCGCGCCGCTGCCGGCCGCAGCCTGGAAAACTGCGAACTTACCGACGAATCCAGCCGTCAGCGGGATCCCCGCGAACGACAACAGCAGCAACGCGAAGACGGCGGCGATCGCGGGGGAGCGACGACCGATGCCGGCCCATCGCGCCAGTTCGGTCACCTCGCCGTTGCCGTCGCGCACGACGGTGACGACGGCGAATGCCGAGACAGTGCTGAACCCGTAGACGAACAGATAGAACATCGTCGCGGACAACCCGTCGGCGTCCAGAGCGACGACGCCCGTGAGAATGAAGCCGGTGTGGGTGATCGACGAGTACGCGAGCATCCGTTTGATGTCGGTCTGAGTGACCGCGAGCAGAGCGCCCACCAGCATCGTGACGATCGCGACGGCCCACAGCGCCGGTCGCCAGTCGTCGCGCAGGTCCGGCAGTGCGATGTAGAACAGGCGGAGCATGGCACCGAACGCGGCGATCTTCGTCGCGGCGGCCATGAAGGCGGTGATCGGAGTCGGTGCACCCTGATACACGTCGGGAATCCACGAATGAAACGGAATCGCACCGACTTTGAACAGTAAGCCGACACCGACGAGTGCAGTACCGAGCACGGCCAGCACGTCGTTGCCGTCGCCGAGAGCAATGGCAGCACCGATGGGGCCGAGCTCGAGCGAGCCTGCGTACCCGTACAGCATCGCGGTACCGAACAGGAAGAACGCCGAAGAGAACGCGCCGAGCAAGAAGTACTTCATCGCGGCTTCCTGCGACAGGAGCCTGCGCCGACGGGCCAACCCGCACATCAGGTACAGCGGTAGCGAGAACACCTCGAGGGCAACGAACATCGTGAGCAGATCGTTCGACGCGGGAAACAGCAGAAGGCCGCCGATCGCGAACATCGTCAGCGGGAACACCTCCGTCTGCGCCGCGCCTGCCTGGCCTGCCTGGCGTTCGGACAGACTTCCGGGAACGGTGGAGGCCTGCGGGGCGAAGGAGTCCACCCGGGTGCGTTCGAGTGAGCGTTCCCCGACCATGAGCAACGAGGGCACGGCTACGAGCAGGAGGGTGCCCTGGAGGAACAGTGAGGGTCCGTCGACCACGACCGAGCCCATCACGGCCCGGGTGCCGGGTGAGCTGGAGCCGGACACGGCCAGGACGACGACCGCTACCAGCGACCCCGTCGTCGCAGTCAGGGCGAGGGTCGTCTGGATGCGGCGACGGGCGGCACTCGGTGCGAACGCCTCGACGAGTACGCCGAGAACAGCTGCGGCGAAGACGATCAGCATCGGTGACAGAACGCTGTACTCGATGCTCGGCGCGGTCAGGACGGAGTCGTTCATCGGGGTCCCTCCGGCACTTCGGCCACGTTGTCGATGCCTTGCACGGTGGTCACTGTCGACTGCACAGCAGGAGAAACGATGTCCAGCAGGGGCTTCGGGTACACGCCCAGTACGACGAGCAGCACGATGAGCGGGCCCATCACGGCGAGTTCACGCGGTACGAGATCCTTCATTCCGTCGTTCTCAGCGCGGCGTGGTCCCGTCATGACCCGTTGGTACAGCCACAGGATGTAGATCGCGGACAGCACGAGCGCGATCGATGCCACGACGGCAGCGACGTGATACTTCGCGAACGTGCCGATCAGTACCAGGAATTCGCTGACGAACGGTGCGAGCCCCGGAAGCGACAGAGTGGCCAGACCGGCGACGAGGAAGGTGCCGGCCAGCACCGGTGCGACCTTCTGGACGCCACCGTAGTGCGAGATGACGCGGGTGCCGCGACGCGAAACCAGGAAACCGGCAACGAGAAACAGTGCTGCCGTGGAGATTCCGTGATTGACCATGTACAACGCGGAACCGGCCTGGCCTTGGCTGGTCATGGCGAAGATTCCCAGAATGATGAAGCCGAAGTGCGAGATCGACGTGTACGCGATCAAACGCATCACGTCGGTCTGCGCGATCGCCAGTACGGCGCCGTAGACGATGCCCACGACCGCGAGAGTGACGATGACCGGCGCGAAGTACGACGACGACTCGGGGAAGAGTTGCAAACAATACCGAAGCATCGCGAACGTGCCCACCTTGTCCACGACGGCCATCATCAGAACGGCTGTGGCAGGGGTGGATTCGACGGCGGCATCGGGTAGCCACGAGTGGAACGGCCACAGGGGTGCCTTGACGGCGAAAGCGAACATGAACCCGAGGAACAACGCGTTCAGAACTCCGGGGGTGACGCCGAGGTCGCCGAGAGCAGCGGTGTCGGCGATCTCACGGAACGAGAAGGTTCCCGCCACGACGTACAGTCCGATGACCGCAGCCAGCATCACCAGACCGCCGACGAGGTTGTACAACAGGAATTTCACGGCCGCGGCGGCGCGTCCCGGTCCGCCGAATCCTCCGATGAGGAAGTACATCGGGATCAACATGGCCTCGAAGAAGACGTAGAACAGCAACACGTCGAGGGCGCAGAAGGACATCAGGACCATCGACTCGACGATCAGAATCGATGCGACATAGACGTGCGTGGACTGCCCGACGCGCGGGTCGTTCCATCCGGCTACCAGCAGGATCGGAAGCAGGACCGTGGTCAGCAGGACGAGCACCAGAGCGATGCCGTCGATTCCCAGCTCGTATCGAGCTCCGAACGACTCGATCCACCAGTGGGATTCGACGAACTGGAATTCGTCACCGGACGGATCGAAGCCGACGAACAACACCACTGCGACCGCCAGAGTCAGCAGCGAGGTCGCGAGCGCGCACACCTTCGCGAGCTGTGGCCTCGTACGAGGCAAAATCAGGGTCAGGACAGCACCTGCCACCGGAAGCAGCCACAACACGGTCAGCCACGGAAGAGTAGTCACCACACCATCACCGCCACCATCATCGCGAGGACTACCGCCGTACCGGCCAGCATCGTCAGAGCGTACGAGCGCACGTACCCGGTCTGCGTGCCACGAATGCGAGCGGACAGCGACGTCAGCCCGCCCGCAAGAGTGCGGGTTCCGCCCTCGACGGCGACGTCGTCGAAACGCTGCGCGGCCTCGGCCAGCTTCAGACCCGGTCGCATCAGAAACGCTTCGTTGACGGCGTCTCCGTACAGGTCGACTCGTGCGGCAGCCGTCAGCGCGGTGACGGGTGTCGGCGCGATCGGCGGTACGGGAGTTCTCGCGTAGCGGCGATACGCGAGCCCGACGCCGACGGCCACGACCGTCAGTGCCATCACGGTCACCAGCCACGCGGGTACGACGTGCGCTTCCTGGGCCTCGCCGACGACCGGTTCCAGCCAGTGCGTCAGCGCGCCACCGACGGTGAACAGGGCCCCAGCCGCAACCGAACCCACCGCCAGAACGATCATCGGCACGGTCATGGTCGACGGCGACTCGTGTGGGTGCGCGCCGGGCTCCCAGCGCTTCTGGCCGAAGAAGGTCATCACCATGACTCGGGTCATGTAGAACGCGGTCAGGCCTGCACCGAGGAGCGTGACGATTCCGAGCACGGCGCCCTGTACTCCACCGGCACCGAACGCGACTTCGATGATCTTGTCCTTGGCGAAGAAACCCGAGAACGGGGGAACACCGATGATCGCGAGGTAACCCAGACCGAAGGTGACGAACGTGACGGGCATGACGGTTCTCAAGCCGCCGAACTTGCGCATGTTCACTTCGTCGTTCATGCCGTGCATCACCGAACCGGCACCGAGAAAGAGTCCGGCCTTGAAGAATCCGTGGGCGAGAAGCAGCATGATCGCGAATGCGTAGCCGGACGGACCGAGGCCGGCAGCGAGAACCATGTAGCCGATCTGGCTCATCGTCGACGCGGCCAGCGCTTTCTTGATGTCGTCCTTCGCGCAACCGATGACGGCCCCGAACAGCAGTGTCACGGCACCGACGACGATCACCGCGGTCTGCGCGGCGGGGGCTGCTTCGAAGACGGGTCCGGATCGGACGATCAGATACACCCCGGCGGTCACCATCGTCGCCGCGTGGATCAACGCCGACACCGGCGTCGGGCCTTCCATGGCGTCACCGAGCCACGACTGCAGCGGCACCTGGGCCGACTTTCCACACGCTGCGAGGAGCAGAACGAAGCCCAGTGCGGTGAGTGTTCCGCTGGACGCAGTCTCGGTACCGGAGAAGACGTCCGTGAACGAGACGCTTCCGAAGTTCGCGAACATGATCATCAACGCGACCATCAGTCCGATGTCTCCGACACGGTTGACGACGAAGGCCTTCTTCGCCGCCGTCGCCGCCGACGGTTTGTACTGCCAGAACCCGATCAGCAGGTAGGACGCCAGACCCACACCTTCCCAGCCGACGTACAGTCCGAGGAAATTGTCGGCTGTCACCAGGAGGAGCATCGCGGCGAGAAAGAGGTTCAGGTACGCGAAGAACCGTCGCCGGTCCGGGTCCTCCGCCATGTACCCGATGGAGTAGACGTGAATGAGCGTGCCGACACCGGTGATCAGAAGTACGAAGCACATGGACAGTTGATCCAGGCGAAAGCCGAAGTCCACCTGCAACTGTTCGACGGGAACCCAGCTGAACAGCGTGGTGGTCACGGCCCTGTCGTCTGCAGCCCGGCCCAGCATGTCGACGAAGAGGACCACGGCGAATCCGAAGGACACCGCGGCCATGACGGTTCCGAGCGCGTGTCCCCATCGATCGGTTCGCCGGCCTCCGACGAGCAGCACGACAGCGCCGAGCAGCGGCAGCGCCGGCAACAGCCAGATGGCGTCCATGTCAGTTCTTCAGCAGGTTGGCGTCGTCGACCGAGGCCGAGCGGCGGGCACGGAAGATGGTCATGATGATCGCGAGGCCGACGACCACCTCGGCTGCAGCCACCACCATGGTGAAGAACGCGAAGACCTGGCCTTCGAGATTGCCGTGCATCCGGGCGAACGTCACGAATGCGAGGTTGGCGGCGTTGAGCATGAGCTCGATGCACATGAACACGACGATCGCGTTGCGGCGCAACAGAACACCCGCCGCACCGATCGTGAAGAGGAGGACCGACAGATACAGGTAGTTCTCGGGATTCACATCTCACCGTCCCGGTGACCGCGGTGCATCGGGTTGACGGACAGCTCCGACGGTGACCCGTCGGGCAGACGCGCGGGCCAGTCGACGGCGTTGTGCCGGGCATACACTCCGGGACTCGGCATCGGCGTGACGTGAGTGCCGTCGCGGAAGCGCTGCTCGGACAGCTCGCGCTGACCTTGCCGCTCGGTGAACCGCTCACGGTGGGCGAGGATCATCGCGCCGACCGTGGCGATGATCAGCAGCGCACCGGTGAGTTCGAACGCCCAGAGGTAGCGAACGAAGATGAGCTCGGCGAGGCCTTCGACGTTGCCGCCCGCATTGGCGGCGTCGAGTCCGACGAAGTCCGGTCGCCCGCTCTCCACCGATGCGTTGCCGATCGCACCGATGACGACGAGCCCGAAGCCGATGCCTGCGGCGATCGCGGCAGGCCGTTGACCTTTCAGCGTTTCGGTCAACGAGTCCGCCGAGTCCACCCCGACGAGCATCAACACGAACAGGAACAGCATCATCACCGCGCCGGTGTAGACGACGACTTGTACGACGCCGAGGAACACCGCGCCCTGCGCGATGTAGAACACGGCCAGGATGATCATCGTGACCGCGAGGAACAGAGCCGAGTACACGGCTTTGGTGGCGCAGACCATCGCGATCGCACCCAGTACCGCCAATCCGCCCAGCAGCCAGAACTGGACGGCCTCGGCGGTTCCGGTGCTCATCGGATCGTCCCTCGGTAGTAGTCGGCCGCAGTCGTGTTCTCGGCCATGGGATGTGGCGCGGGTTCCATGCCCGGTTCCATCGGCGCGAGGAGGCGGTCCTTCTCGTAGATGAGGTCGGCGCGGTTGTCGTCGGCCAACTCGTACTCGTTGGTCATGGTCAACGCGCGCGTCGGGCAGGCTTCGATGCACAGCCCGCATCCGATGCAGCGGAGGTAGTTGATCTGATAGACCTGCCCGTATCTCTCACCGGGGGACCAGCGCTCCTCGTCGGTGTTGTCCGCGCCCTCGACGTAGATTGCATCCGCCGGGCACGCCCAAGCACACAGCTCGCACCCGATGCACTTCTCGAGGCCATCGGGGTAACGATTGAGCTGGTGCCTGCCGTGGTAACGCTGAGCGGTCGGTACCTTGTCCTCGGGATAGAACTCCGTCACCGGCTTCTTGAACATCGTCGAGAACGTGACACCGAAACCTGCCACCGGACCGAGAAATTCAGGCATCGCTGCGCTCCTTCACTGGTGTCGGCAGTGTCTGTCCCGGCATCGGTGGGACGGGGAAACCGCCGGCGAACGGATCGAACGGTTCGTCGTGCGTGGACGGTGGGGACGGCTCGTCCGGCTCGCGGTGCAACCGGCGCCGGACGAAGACCGTTACCGACAGAGCCACGACGGCGCTGACGACGACCAGCGCGACAGCCAGTGATCCGTATCCTTCGATGCGGAACGCGCGGACGGTGGCCACGAGCATTATCCAGATCAACGAGATCGGGATCAGAACCTTCCAGCCGAGATTCATGAACTGGTCGTAGCGCAGTCGCGGCAACGTGCTTCGCAGCCAGATGAAGACGAACAGGAAGAGCCACACCTTCAGCGTGAACCACAGAACCGGCCACCACCCGGCATTCGCGCCGTCCCACAGGCTGATCGGGAACGGTGCATGCCATCCGCCGAGGAACAGTGTTGTCGCGAGTGCGGACACCGTGACCATGTTGACGTACTCGGCGAGCATGAACATCGCGAAGTTCAGGGAGGAGTACTCGGTGTGGAATCCGCCGACCAACTCACCCTCGGCCTCGGGAAGGTCGAAGGGAGCGCGGTTGGTTTCACCCACCATGGACGTCAGATAGATCGCGAACGACGGGAACAGCAGAAAGATGTACCACGTGTTCGACTGTGCGGCAACGATTCCGGATGTCGACATGGTGCCCGCGTACAGGAAAACCGCGGTGAAGGACAAGCCCATCGCGATCTCGTACGAGATGACCTGCGCGGTGGATCTCAACCCTCCGAGCAACGGGTACGTCGAACCCGACGCCCACCCGGCGAGCACGATTCCGTACACACCGACGGATGTGACGGCAAGGATGTACAGGACTCCGACCGGAAAGTCCGTCAGCTGCAGGGCAGCCCGGTGGCCGAGGATCGACACTTCGGGTCCGAAGGGAATCACGGCGAAGGCCATGAACGCGGGCACCGTCGCGATCACCGGAGCCAGAAGGTAGATCGGTTTGTCGACGCCCTTGGGGACGATCCCTTCCTTCAGCGCCAGCTTCACGCCGTCGGCGAGGCTCTGGAGCATTCCGCCCGGCCCTACTCGGTTCGGTCCGACGCGGTTCTGCATACGCGCCATGACCTTCCGTTCGACGAGAATGCAGACGAGCGGTGTCAGGATCAGGAAGACGAAGATCGCCAGCGACTTCGCGACCACGAGCCACCACGGGTCCGTCCCGAACGTCCCGCTCACGACGACGCGCCTTCGACACGGACGACGGCGCCGTTGCCTACTCCGAGTGCCGAGTTGACCTCGGACCCGGTCGAGCGCATCGGCAGCCACACCACCCGATCGGGTAGGTCGGTGATCGCCAGCGGGAGGGTGATCGATCCCCCGCCCGACGACACCGTCACCGGATCACCTTCGGAGACGCCTATCTCTGCCGCCGTGCCGGGGGACAGCCGCACCACCGGGGTGCGCGCGGTACCGGCGAGATGCGGTTCACCGTCCTGCATGCGGCCGGCATCCAGCAGCATTCTCCAGGTGGCGAGAACGGCTTCGCCGACGCTCGGTGTCGGGGTCGGAGATGGATCGTGGCTCGGCGCTGGGGGAGGCGCGCCCGTCCAGGATCCCAGCCTGTCGATCTCGCTGCGCGTGCTCTGGACGTCGGGAAGGCCGATGGGCGCGTTCATCTGGGCAGCGAGTGCATGGAGTACCCGGCCGTCGGTCAGCGACCGCGAATCGGGAATCGCTGCCTCGAAGGAACGCGAGCGGCCTTCCCAGTCCAGATAGGTCCCTGCCTTCTCGGTCACCGGAGCGACCGGGAACACCACGTCCGCATGTTCGGTGACGCTGCTGTGGCGGATCTCGAGGCTGACCACGAACGATGCGCTGTTCAGCGCCGCTGCTGCGGCGGCGGGATCGGGCAGGTCTGCGAGCTCGACGCCGCCGACCACGAGTGCGCCGCCCGACCTCGCCGAGCCGAGGATTCCCGTCGTGTCCAGCCCGTGGGAGTCGGGCACTGCAGTCGTGCCCCAGAACTCGGCGAGGTCCGTTCGCGCGCCTGCGTCGCCGACAGGTCGCCCACCGGGAAGAAGGGTCGGCAGCGCTCCCATGTCGAGCGCACCACGATCGCCTGCCCGTCGAGGAATCCAGGCCAGGGCAGCACCGGTTTCCTGCGATGCGGCGACGACCGCCGTGTAGCCGCCAGCAGTGTCCGCCACTCGTTCGCCGACCAGAATCACACTGCCCTCGGGCAGATCTCCGAGGTCGGCGAGCGCCGCGGGCTCCTGGCCGGGCACACAGGAAATCAACGACGCGCCCAGCTTGCACGTCCCGGCCGACAGGAACGGCGCGACGGCCTTCACCTTCTGACCCTTCGTGCGGACGGCTTTGCGCAGTCTGAGGAAGACGATGGGCGATTCTTCCTCGGGCTCGAATCCGACCAGGACCACTGCGGGAGCGTTCTCGAGTCGCGCGTAGGTGACGTTCGTGTCGGCGCCGGCGACATGCGAGGCGAGGAACTCGGCCTCCTCGATGCTGTGTGCACGAGCACGGAAATCGATGTCGTTCGTGCGCAACGTGACCCGAGTGAACTTCGAATACGCGTAGGCATCCTCCACGGTTGCGCGGCCGCCGACGAGCACGCCCACTCGATCGGCCTTGCTCAGTCCCGCGGCCGCGACTGCCATGGCCTCGGACCACGACGCGGGTTCCAGAGATCCGTCTGCCGTGCGCACGAGCGGAGTGGTCAACCTGTCGGGCTCGGTGGCGTACGTGAACGCCCACCGTCCCTTGTCGCAGTTCCATTCCTCGTTGACGGTCGGGTCGTCTCCCGCCAGGCGGCGCAACACTTTTCCGCGGCGATGATCGGTACGTTGCGCGCACCCGCTGGCGCAGTGCTCGCAGGCGCTCGGAGTCGACACCAGGTCGTAGGGCCGAGCGCGGAATCGGTACGCCGCTCCGGTCAGTGCCCCGACCGGACAGACCTGCACGGTGTTGCCGGAGAAATAGGACTCGAACGGCTCGTTCTCGTAGATGCCGACCTGCTGCAGCGCCCCTCGCTCGACGAGCTCGATGAACGGGTCGCCCGCGATCTGCGAGGAGAATCGAGTGCACCGCGCGCAGAGCACGCACCGCTCGCGGTCCAGCAGCACCTCGGTGGACAGCGGAATCGGTTTCGGATACGTGCGCTTCTCCTCGACGAACCGTGACTCGGACCGGCCTGCCGACATCGCCTGGTTCTGCAGGGGGCACTCGCCGCCCTTGTCGCACACCGGGCAGTCGAGCGGATGATTGATGAGCAACAGCTCCATGACGCCCTTCTGCGCCTTCGCAGCAACCGGCGAGCTCAGCTGAGTGCGAACGATCATGCCGTCGGTCACCATGGTGGTGCACGACGCCAACGGTTTGCGCTGGCCCTCCACCTCGACGAGACATTGGCGGCAGGCCCCCACCGGATCGAGGAGCGGGTGGTCGCAGAACCTGGGAATCTGAATGCCGATCAGCTCCGCGGCACGTATCACCAGGGTGCCGGGAAGGACTTGGATTTCCTGGCCGTCGATGCTGACGGTGACGGTGTCCACCGAGGTGCTCATGACGAAAGCCCTCCCGCTGTCAGTTCGGCGGACATCAGCGTGCTGCGGTGCGGATCGAACGGGCAGGATGCGCCGATGTGCTGTGCGTACTCGTCTCTGAAATGCTTCAGCGACGACGTGATCGGGCTGACTGCGCCGTCGCCGAGGGCACAGAAGGACTTGCCGAGAATGCTGTCCGCGATGTCGAGCAACGTGTCGAGATCCGATTCCGTTCCGCGGCCGGTTTCGAGCCTCTCGTAGATCTGCACGAGCCAGTACGTTCCTTCGCGGCACGGCGTGCATTTGCCGCAGGATTCGTGGGCGTAGAACTCCGTCCATCTCCGTACCGCACGTACGACGCACGTCGTTTCGTCGAATATCTGCAACGCCTTGGTGCCCAGCATGGATCCGGCTGCACCGACGCCCTCGTAGTCCAACGGAACGTCGAGATGCTCGGAAGTGAAGATCGGCGTCGACGACCCGCCTGGCGTCCAGAACTTCAGCGAATGACCCTCGCGCACACCGCCCGCGTAGTCCAGAAGCTCCCGCAGTGTGATGCCGAGCGGAGCCTCGTACTGTCCGGGAGTCGTCACGTGCCCCGACAACGAGTACAGCGTGGAACCCGGGGACTTCTCGCTGCCCATGGACCGGAACCAGTCGACACCGTTGCGCAGAATCGACGGGACGCTCGCGATGGACTCGACGTTGTTGACCACCGTCGGGCACGCGTACAGACCTGCCACCGCAGGAAACGGCGGCCGTAGTCGAGGTTGCCCACGTCGACCCTCCAGCGAGTCCAGCTGAGCCGTCTCCTCGCCGCAGATGTACGCGCCCGCGCCCGCGTGCACCACGACGTCCAGATCGAATCCGCTGCCGAGGATGTCCGTGCCGAGATACCCGGAGGCATAGGCCTCCTCGACTGCAGCCTGAACACGTCGAAGCACGGGGACGACCTCGCCTCGCAGATAGATGTAGGCGCGGTGCGCCCGAATCGCGTACGCCGCGATCACGATTCCCTCGATCAGGACTTGCGGCGTCGCCAGAAGCAACGGCATGTCCTTGCACGTGCCGGGCTCGGACTCGTCGGCGTTGACCACGAGATAGTGCGGCTTGCCGTCACCCTGCGGGATGAAGCTCCACTTCATCCCCGTCGGGAATCCGGCTCCTCCCCGGCCCCGAAGTCCCGCGTCCTTGACCGTGGCGATCACGTCGCCTGCGGGCATCTCGAGTGCACGGCGGAGGCCGTCGTAGCCGCCGTGGCGTTCGTAGGTTTCGAGGGTCCATGATTCGGGGTCGTCCCAGTAACTGCTCAGGACAGGGGTCAGCGCCACGTCACGGTCCTTTCTCGGGGGGAACCGATTCCGTCGGTGCAGGAGCGGGCTTGTCCTTGGTGGTCTCGGCGGCGTTGGCCTGCTCGGAGCCCAACGGGGCGGCTCCACTGTCTCGCACTTCGTCCGCAGTCGGCGCGTTCATTCCGTGCTCGCGAGCGAACCGCAGACCTGCCAGCGTCGACGCACCCGCACGTCCACCCGCGTGCACGGCGCCGAGCCGCTGGTCGGGGAAACCGGCGAGAATTCGCTCAGTCTCCTGGAACGTGCACAACGATGCACCACGGGTGGGAACCACCTCGGTGTCGGAGCGGAGCGAATCGACCAGTGCACGAGCGGATTCCGGTGTCTGATTGTCGAAGAACTCCCAGTTGACCATGACGACCGGCGCGTAGTCGCACGCCGCATTGCATTCGACGTGCGTGAGGGTCACGGCCGGATCGGCGGGGTCGACGTGTTCGCGCAGAGCGTCCATGATCGCGTCTCCGCCCATCACGGCACACAGAGTGTTGGTGCAGACGCCGACGAGGTAGTCGCCCGTCGGCTCGCGCCGATACATGGAGTAGAAACTCGACACGGCTGTGACTTCGGCACCCGTCAACCCGAGGTGCTCGGCGCAGAATTCGATTCCGGTGGGGGAAACATACCCGTCCTGGGACTGCACGAGGTGGAGCAACGGCAGCAGCGCCGACCGTGCCATCGCCGGGTTCGGCGCGTCCGGAGGCGAGTACCTCGCGATGATCGCCCTGGCGTCCTCGTCGAGGCGGACCCGGACATCGTCCGGGTACGGGGCCGGGCGGGTTCGGAGTCGAAGGTGGACCTTCTCGCTCATCGGTCGACACCGCCCATCACCGGATCGATGCTGGCGACGGCGGCGATGACGTCGGCAACCATCCCGCCCTCGCACGTCGCAGCCACGGCTTGGAGGTTGGTGAACGACGGATCCCGGTAGTGCACCCGGAACGGCCGAGTTCCGCCGTCGCTCACCATGTGCACGCCGAGCTCGCCGCGCGGCGACTCGACGGCAACGTAGACCTGCCCGGCCGGAACGCGGAACCCCTCGGTCACCAGCTTGAAATGGTGAATCAGCGATTCCATCGACGTGTTCATGATGTCCCGGACGTGGTCCGCGGAATTTCCCATTCCGTCGGACCCGACGGACAGGTCGGCCGGCCACGCGATCTTCTTGTCGTCGATCATGATCGGTCCCGGCCGGAGCCGATCGAGGCACTGTTCCACGATCTTCAACGACTCACGCATCTCCGCGACCCGAATGATGTAGCGGCCGTACGCGTCGCACCCGGTGTCGGTGCACACATCGAACTCGTAGTTCTCGTAACCGCAGTACGGCTGCGACACGCGTAGGTCGTGGGGCAGGCCGGTGGACCTGAGCATCGGTCCCGTGATCCCGAGCGCCATGCATCCGGTGAGGTCGAGATAACCGATACCCTTGGTTCGAGCCTTCCAGATCCTGTTGTCGTCCAACATGTTCGACATGTCGGTCAATCCGGACGGCAGTGTCTTCAGAAGGTCGCGTATCTTCTGGATCGCTCCCTCGGGCAAATCCTGCGCCAGACCACCGGGCCTGATGTACGCGTGGTTCATTCTGAGGCCGGTGATGGTTTCGAACACGTCGAGGATCTGTTCTCGTTCGCGGAATCCGAACAGCATCGCAGTCACGGCGCCGAGTTCCATCCCGCCTGTCGCCAGCGCGACGAGGTGCGACGAGATTCTGTTGAGTTCCATCAGCAGAACGCGAATCACGGTCGCGCGCTCGGGAATCTCGTCGGTGATGTCGAGGAGTTTCTCGACACCCAGACAATATGCAGCCTCGTTGAAGAAAGGGGACAGATAATCCATGCGCGTGACGAACGTGACGCCCTGGGTCCAGTTTCGGAACTCGAGGTTCTTCTCGATCCCGGTGTGCAGATAGCCGATCCCGCATCTGGCCTCGGTCACGGTCTCGGCTTCGATCTCCAGAATCAGACGCAGTACACCGTGCGTCGACGGGTGCTGCGGACCCATGTTGACGACGATCCGCTCCTCCGAGGACGTCGACGTGTCGGCGGCTGCCGCCACGATGTCGTCCCAGTCCTGCCCGGACACGGTGAAGGATTTCTCCGGAGGGGCCGACGTGTCGTGGCCTGCTGTGTCCGTCATCAGTTGTACTCCCGCCGTCGATCGGGTGGGGGAATGCTCGCGCCCTTGTACTCGACGGGAATCCCACCCAATGGATAGTCCTTGCGCTGGGGATGACCCACCCAGTCGTCGGGCATCTGAATGCGTGTCAGCGACGGGTGTCCGTCGAACTCGATGCCGAAGAAGTCGAACGTTTCGCGTTCGTGCCAGTCGTTCGTCGGGTAGATACCGACGAGGCTCGGGATGTGCGGATCCGATTCCGGCACCGACACTTCCAGACGAACACGACGGTTGTGGGTGATGGAGAGCAGGGGATAGCACGCGTGAAGTTCCCGGCCGGTGTTCTGTGGATAGTGAACGCCGTTGACGCCCAGGCACATCTCGAACCGTAGCTCGGGACCGTTTCGAAGCGTGCTCGCCACTGCGCGCAGGTGCTCGCGCCGGACGTGCAGGGTCAATTCACCGCGGAAGACTACGACGGATTCGACGGCGGCGTCGAACTCGACACCGAAGTCGTCTCGGAGTGCGGAGGCGAGTTCGTCTGCGACCGAGTCGAAGAATCCTCCGTACGGCCGCTCGGTGCTGCCCTGAACCAGCGGCGGTATCACGAGCCGCCCGTACCCTGAGGTGTCGCCCGTCCCGCGGACGCCGAACATCCCGCGCTTGTTCACCGTCATCGAAGCAGTCCCTTCAGCTCGATCGTCGGCCTGGAGTTCAATGCTGCTTCCTCGGCGGCACGCGCTACCGTCTCTCGGTCGACGCCCAGCGGCATCTCCTGAATTTTCTCGTGCAGTTTCAGGATCGCGTCGAGCAGCATCTCCGGCCGCGGCGGGCAGCCCGGCAGATAGATGTCGACCGGAACGACATGATCGACGCCCTGGACTATGGCGTAGTTGTTGAACATCCCGCCCGAGGATGCGCACACGCCCATTGCCAGAACCCATTTCGGCTCGGCCATCTGGTCGTAGATCTGCCGAAGAACCGGTGCCATCTTCTGGCTGACCCGTCCGGCGACGATCATCAGGTCGGCCTGCCGAGGGGATGCGCGGAACGCCTCCATGCCGAAACGTGCGATGTCGAACCGCCCCGAACTGGTGGCCATCATCTCGATCGCGCAGCACGCGAGTCCGAACGTCGCGGGCCACAGCGAGCCTTTGCGAACGTAGCCGGCGAGCCCCTCCACCGTGCTCAGCAGAAAGCCGCTCGGGAGCTTCTCTTCGAGACCCATGTCGGACCCTTCTTGTTGTTCGGCGCGCGGTCGGCGGACTAATCCCAGCTCAAGCCGCCTCGACGCCATTCGTAGGCGTACGCGACGGCGGCGCTGACGATGAACATGCCCATTGCGAGAAGACCGAAGATGCCGAGCGCGTCGAAGTGAACAGCCCAGGGATAGAGGAAGACGATCTCGATGTCGAAGATGATGAACAGCATGGCCGTCAAGTAGAACTTGACGGGGTATCGGCCAGCTCCCATCGGCTGCGCGGTCGGCTCGATTCCGCATTCGTAGGCATCCAATTTGGCACGGTTGTAGCGCTTGGGCCCGACAACTGCTGCGATGACGACGGACACGAGGGCGAAGGCGACTGCGACAGCGCCCAGGACCAGAATGGGGATGTACTCGTTCAACCTGTGTCGCCTCTCCGTGCCTGCCTTGTGAGCAAATGAGGAGTTCTGCCGACCAAGAGGTCCTTAGCCAACAGAAATTGTGAGCTGGAACACAGCCTACCGGTGCGATGCCCCGACTTGTCTCGGTTTTCGGCCAGTCGGATCGGCGTGTCGGTCGAAAAGTTGATCTTGCGCCGTCACGAGTCGGCGAAGGAAATCAGTTGTGACCGACAGATTTCGACGACGTGCGCAGTAAATCCGTCACTGCCCTCGTCAGAACGAAAGGGTCGAGGGGTTGCGACACCGCAGCATCGGCGCCGGACCACTCGGCCAGCCACCTGTCGTCGGGGCGACCGGTGAGAACGACCAGCGGCGGGCAGTGTTCGATCTCGTCCCTCAGCTGTTTGGCGACACCCATCCCGCCGGCCGGCGCTGCCTCTCCGTCGAGGATCGCAAGGTCTATTCCGCCTGCGTCGAGGTGATGCACCACCATGGGCTCGCTCGCGACCTCGAGGTATTCGACATCCGGAAGCGATGGATCGGGGCGTCGTCCGATGGACGAGGTGACGTCGGCGCGCGTGTGCGCATTGCTGCTGTAGACGAGGATGCGCAGCGAGGCGGTCACGTGAGCGATGCTACGTCCGAACCATCGCCGTGGGTACGGTTCGGCAAAATTAGGTAAACCTCTGTCCGACAACGAGTCTGTAGTCGTCTGTCAATCCTCGTGCGGCCTGATCCAGGCCAGGACGACGGGCTCGGACTGCCCGGGCCAGATGCCGGTCAGGGACGGGCCGGCTGCGGTCGATCGAGTGGTGTCGACGGCACGGACGAGGTCGATGCGCGTCGCCCCGGCGGTGATC
This sequence comes from Rhodococcus sp. 14-2470-1a, assembly GCF_002259425.1. Taxonomy (NCBI): domain Bacteria; kingdom Bacillati; phylum Actinomycetota; class Actinomycetes; order Mycobacteriales; family Nocardiaceae; genus Rhodococcus; species Rhodococcus sp. 14-2470-1a. The sequence goes on along the minus strand of NZ_NPFZ01000034.1, from coordinate 45,949 downwards.
GTCGTCGAGTCGTCGGAATCGATCGACGACACCGAGTCGAAGGCAGGTACCGGGGTGCCCGGGGTTCCGGTGCCGACGACTCGGGTGGTGACGGCCCGCTTCTCCGGCGGAGCCTCGTAGTCGTACTCCTCGTAGTCGTACTCCTCGTAGTCGTACACCAGGGCGGCCTCGGTTCCACCGGTCAGGATCGCAGTTACCAGCGCGGTCACGTACACCGGATCGGCCACACCGTCGTACGCCCATCTCGTTCCGAGGACCGAGTGCTCCATCGTCGTCACGAGGGCGTCGTCGGACCGGGGCCACGGTGCGCCGCGGTACGTGAGCGGGACCTGCAGTACTCGGCCGCCGGTCGAGATCAAGAATGTCTCGATCCCGACGGCACCGGCGGGATCGTCGAATCTGTACGCGCCGAGGATGTCGACATCCGTGCTGCTCGTCCAAGGACGCGACGGTAGCCAGGCGCGGAGAGCGTCGCGCTTGCTCGGCGTCAACTCTGCGGCGTGAATGATGGCCAAGACGTGCACGCTACCTGCATGCCTGCGTTCCATTCAGTATCGATGTGTAACGGTTCGAGTCGTTGGACTGATTAACCATGCAACTCCGGAGCGCGGTGCCGCAGACCCCCGACTCGGCACCGCACCGGAGCCCTGAACCCCGGACGAGCTGCGAGGAAGCCCATGCACGATCATGTGACAGCCCAGTTTCCGCACGGCGACGGGCCCAGCGAGGACGTGTTGAACGAGTTCGGAGTCAGTCGTCAGGCATTCGTCGGCCGACTGCGCGAAATTCTGCTCCGTAATCCTCCCGCGGCACTCGACGACGTCGACGTCGCACGGGTGCTCGCAGCCTGCTCCTGACGGCACTGGCACACGAAGACCCCTCGCGGGCTTACGGTTGATCACGAGTCATCCGGTCAGCGAGAAGGAGTCCGACGTGCCCACCTCCGGAAACGAAGCACTCGATACAGCGAATCTGCGCCCGTCGTTGTGGATCGACGGACGATGGACGGAGTCGTCCGACGGGGGCACCCGGGAGATCGTCGATCCGTCGAACGGAAGCGTTGTCGTCGTCGTCGACGAAGCGACGCCCGCGGACGCGCGAGACGCTGTCACGGCGGCGCGTCGAACCTTCGACGACGGCGCCTGGCCGGCAACGGCTGTCTCCGAGCGGGCAGCGCTGCTGAGTACGATCGCGGATCTCCTGCAACGGGACAAGGAGCAACTCGCGCACCTGGAAACCGTCGACACCGGTAAAACGTTGGCCGAGAGCCGAATCGACATCGACGACGTGACATCGGTGTTCCGGTACTACGCGGAACTCGCGGCGGTGCACAGCGACCGGCTCGTCGACGTCGGACGGCCCGAAATTCTCAGCCGCGTCGTGCACGAGCCGATCGGTGTGTGCGTCATGATCGCGCCGTGGAACTATCCGCTTCTGCAGATCTCCTGGAAGATCGCACCGGCGCTGGCGGCCGGGTGCACGATGGTGCTCAAGCCCAGCGAAGTGACCCCGCTCAGCACCATCGCGTTCGCCAAACTGGTCGAAGAGGCAGGGGTGCCTGCGGGTGTGGTCAACCTCGTGCAGGGAAGCGGGGCCGTACTCGGTGAGGCGTTGACGACCGATCCGGACGTCGACTTCATCTCGTTCACCGGGGGACTGGCGACGGGCCGAACAATCCTGGCGGCGGCGGCCGCGAACGTGACCAAGGTTGCCGTCGAGCTGGGCGGAAAGAACCCGCACATCGTGTTCGCCGATGCACTCGTCGACGACGACGCGTTCGCGAACTCCGTGGATCATGTGTTGACCGGGGTGTTCCTGCACTCGGGGCAGGTGTGTTCTGCCGGGACCCGGCTGATCATCGAGGAGTCGGTAGCGGACCGATTCGTCGCTGCACTCGCCGAACGCGCGGGCCACATCACGATGGGATCGGGCCTGGACGAGAACTCCGAGACCGGACCGCTCGTGTCGGAGGCGCAGCTGAAGAAGATCGAGGGCTTCGTCGAACTGGGGATTTCCGAAGGTGCCGAGCTCGTCGTCGGCGGCAGGCGGCCCGAGGATCCGCGCCTTGCTGCCGGCAGCTTCTTTCTGCCCACGGTGTTCGACAGATGCGATCGCTCGATGAAAATCGTGCAGGAAGAGACGTTCGGGCCCATACTCACTGTTGAGCGTTTCACGACCGAGGAGGACGCGTTGCGTCTCGGCAACGACACGAACTACGGTCTCGCGGCGGGTGTCCGAACGTCGGACAGTGCGCGGGGCGAACGTATGGTGCGCGGATTGCGGCACGGAACGGTGTGGCTCAACGACTTCGGCATCTACACTGCTGCGGCCGAATGGGGCGGATTCAAACGATCCGGAAACGGTCGAGAACTGGGCCCGTCCGGATTGTCCGAATATCAAGAAGCCAAGCATATCTGGCACAACACCTCGCCCACGGCGGCCGGGTGGTTCAGCACCCCCTGAGATTCCACGAGTTCTGCCGGACGAAAGGCAGTACGAGTATGACAGTCGATTCCGACAGCGGCATGGACGATTTCGGTTACAAGGAATCGCTCGATCGAAGTCTGGGAAAGTTCGCCAGCTTCGCCGCAGGTGTGAGCTACATATCGATTCTGACCGGCACGTTCCAGCTGTTCTACTTCGGGTTCGGTACGGCCGGGCCCGCCTACCTGTGGTCGTGGCCTGCAGTGTTCGTCGGGCAACTCTGCGTCGCACTGTGTTTCATGGAGCTCGCCGCCAAATATCCGGTCGCGGGATCGGTCTACAACTGGGCCAAGCTTCTGGGGCGGCGCATCGTGGGGTGGTCTGCGGGCTGGTTGATGCTGACGGCGTCGATCGTCACGCTGTCGGCCGTGGTTCTCGCGTTGCAATTGAATCTTCCGCGAATCTGGACCGGTTTCCAGATCATCGGCGACGGCAGCGGAGACAACGATTTCGCGACCAACGCAGTCCTGTTGGGCGCAATCATGATTGCGATCACCACGACCATCAACGCGCTGGGTGTCAAGTTGATGGCAATGATCAACAGTGCCGGTGTGTTCATCGAGTTGATCGCCGCAGTGCTGATCGCCGTCATTCTCGCGGCCAACATCACACGAGGCCCCGAGGTCTTCTTCTCCACCAACGGATACGGAGCAGGTGAGAGCGGCGGCTTCCTTGCCGCGTTCCTCGTCGCATCTCTTGCGTCCGGCTACGTCATGTACGGATTCGACACCGCGTCGTCGCTCGGCGAGGAAACCGTCGAGCCCAGACGGACGGCACCGAAGGCGATTCTGCGCGCCATTCTCGCGTCGTTCGTCATCGGCGGGGCGATTCTCGTGTTCGCGGTGATGGCAGCCCCCGACCTGGAGGATCCCTCGCTCGGCAGCCCCGAGGGAAGTCTTCAGTCGATAGTCGAATCGGTGATGTGGGGTCCCCTCGGCACGGTCTTCCTGATCTGCATCGTCGTCGCCGTCGTCGTCTGCTCACTGGCCGTCCACACCGCAGCGATCCGTCTGACGTTCGCGATGGCGCGCGACAACGCATTGCCGTTCGGCGAGAGCCTGGCCAAGGTCAATCCGAAGACCCAGACTCCGGTCGTGCCTGCCGTGACGATCGGCGTGCTGGCCATCGCGATCCTCGTCGTCAACGTCGGTCAGCCGCAGATCTTCACGGTGCTGACGTCGATCGCGATCATCATGATCTACCTCGCGTATCTGATGGTGACCGGTCCGCTGCTCGTCAAGCGGTTCAAAGGAGAATGGCCACCGAAGGACCTGAAACCCGGCGGCTACTTCACGATGGGCAGAGCCGGCCTGATCGTCAATCTGGTCGCCGTCGTATGGGGAGCAGGCATGGCCTTGAATCTGGCGTGGCCGCGCGTCGCGGTGTACGGCAGTCCCTGGTACAACACGTGGGGTGCGTTCGTCTACATCGGTGTGATTCTGGTGCTGGGTCTGGCCTGGTACGGAACGACGGGTCGTCGCCACATCGGTACGTTGAAGTCACATGCATCCACCGGTGAGGAGAGGAGTCCGTCGTGACGGACGCGGCATTCGATTACGTCATCGCAGGAGGCGGTACCGCAGGGTGTGTTCTCGCAGCGAGACTGAGCGAGGATCCGTCCGTGACCGTGTGCCTCGTCGAGGCTGGTCCGTCCGATGTGGGCGACGACAGCATTCTCGACCTGTCGCAGTGGATGCACCTGTTGGATTCCGGTTACGACTGGGACTATCCCGTCGAACCACAGGAGCGGGGCAACAGTTTCATGCGCCATGCCCGGGCGAAAGTGCTCGGAGGGTGTTCGTCGCACAACTCCTGCATCGCATTTCACCCGCCCGCGCAGACGCTGGACGACTGGGAAGCCGCGGGCGCAACGGGGTGGGGAGCGAAGGACGTGCTGCCGTTGGTGGCGCGAGTGGAGAACAACGACACCGGACGCGGTCACGACGGGCCCGTGCGCATCCGCGACATTCCTCCCGTGGATCCCTGCGGGACAGCGGTTCTGGAGTCCGCTGCCGAGGTCGGTCTGCCCACCGTGCAGTTCAACCGCGGTGACACCGTCATCGACGGTGCCGGGTGGTTTCAGATCAACGCAGGCGAGGACGGCACGCGCATGTCCACCTCACACGCGTATCTGCATCCGATTCTGGACTCACGCCCCAATCTCGAGGTTCGGACTCACAGCTGGATCAGCGAGATTCTGATCGACGACGCACTCACCGCAACCGGGATCCGCTGCCAACGACCTGATCTGACGGGGTACGACACGATCACCGCGCGCCGCGAAGTCATTGTCACAGCAGGCGCGATCGACACACCGAAACTGCTCATGTTGTCCGGCATCGGACCCGCGGATCATCTGCGCTCCATGGGAATCGATGTGCGAGTCGACTCGCCCGGTGTCGGTGAAAATCTCGACGACCACGTCGAAGGCCTCGTCTTCTGGGAAGCGTCACGGCCCATGGTGACGACGTCCTCGCAGTGGTGGGAAATCGGTATCTTCGCCGCGACCGAACCGAACCTCGACTACCCCGACGTCATGATGCACTACGGCAGCGTGCCGTTCGACATGAACACCCTCCGCTGGGGATACCCGACGACCGACAACGGATTCTGTCTGACTCCCAACGTGACTCAGGGCCGGTCGCGGGGCACGGTACGCCTACGGAGCCGTGACTTCCGGGACCGCGCGAAAGTGGACCCCCGATACTTCACCGACCCGGACGGACACGACGACGCAGTCATGCTCGCCGGCCTGAAGCTGGCGAGGAAGATCGCCGCGCGAGGGCCGCTGTCGTCCTGGATCGAACGTGAACTCGCTCCAGGACCCGCCGCCGTGACCGACGACGACCTGCTCGACTACGTGCACAAGACACACAACACCGTCTATCACCCGGCGGGCACCGCACGGATGGGGTCCGCCGCAGACGTCACGGCGGTGCTCGACCCGGAATTGAGGGTCAAGGGCGTACGCAACCTGCGTGTGGTGGATGCGTCGGCGATGCCCAAGTTGCCCTCGGTCAACCCGAACATCACCGTCATGACCATGGCAGAGAAATGCGCGGACCTGATCCGTGGACGACACAGCTGACTTCCTCGCCCGCTACCCTCCGTTCCGGACCGCGACGCCGCGAGAATTGGGCGCGCTGAGCGCCGAGGCCCGGAGCGTCGAGTACCCCACCGGGGCAACCATTCTCGACGTCGACATGCGCGACGTCGATTCGGTGTGGGTGGTCCGACGCGGTCGGGTCGTCATTCTGCAACCGGACGACACGGCGCTCACGGCCGTTCCCGTCGACACGGTCGACGTCGGCGGTGTGTTCGGGTTCTCGGCCATGTTGTCCGGATCGACGTTCGGCTTCGTCGCTCGTACGACGGAACCGAGCGTCGTCGTCCAGCTGCCCGGGACGCTCATGCGCCCGCTGTTCTCCGAACCCGCGGGCCTGGCGTTCCTTGCCGAGGCGGTGACCACCGCCACTGCGGCTGTGGCTGGTCCGACCGACCGAACCACACGCAGAACCGTCGGCGACCTGGTGTCCGGTCCAGCGATCGCCGTCGATGCGGACACCACGGTTCGCGACGCAGTGCGGGCCATGACCGAACGCGGGGCATCGTGCGTACTGGTGCAGCTGGGCAGTGGCCGCTACGGGATCTTCACCGACCGCGATCTCCGCATCCGAGTCGTCGCCGCCGGCATCGGCGTCGACACACCGATCGGCGCCGTCATGACCGCACCTGCCGAGACCGTCACCGCCGACCGGTTGGCTGCCACCGTGTTGGTGGACATGCTGGATCGAGGTCTGCGGCACATGCCGGTGCTGTCGGGGCGAGGCGAGATGATCGGCGTCATCGAGGACTCCGAACTGCATGCGGCGTCGACCCGGCGAAGCTTCGTGTTGCGACGATCGGTTGCGCTTGCCACGACCACGGGCGAGCTGATCGACGCTGCTCGGAGAATTCCCGGTCTCGCAATCGACCTGTTCCGTGGTGGGACGGAACCGACTGCGGTGAGCGCCATCCTCTCGGTCGTCATGGACAGCGTCGTCCGACGCGCGCTCGAGCTCGAGCGGGGAACAGACCCCGAAGTTCCGCGGTCCGACGTCGCATGGTTGACGCTCGGCAGCGTCGCACGTCGGGAGGCGATGCCGTCCTCGGACGTGGACAGCGCCCTGTCCTGGTCCGATCTACTGCCCGATCCGTCGGGCGGTGGGCGAACCCGGGACACCGCGCTGATGGACCTCGCTGCGCGAGTGCATCTGACCCTTGCCGCATGCGGTCTACCGGCCGACTCGAACGGTGCAGTGGCGAGCTCGCCGAGGTTTGCGAGATCGGCGACCCAATGGCAATCCGCGGCGGGACACTGGCTGAGCAACCCCTTCGGTGACCGGGGCAATCCGTCGTCGGATTCGGGCCTGATCATGTCGTCTCTACTCGTCGACGGACGAGTGGTGTGGGGAAATCCCGAACTGCACACGGTGCCCGACGTGTACCGCACGATGGCCGCGGATCATCCCGACGCGCTTCGACTTCAACTGCGCGACGCACTGGCCGGGCGTGCCCGGCTTCGATCGCTGCGTGACGTACTGGCGCGACGAGGCGGCACGTTCGATCTCAAGGCTCACGCGATCACGCCGATCGTCAATCTTGCGCGGTGGGGCGGCCTGTCCGTCGGGCTGGCCTCCGCGTCCACCCCGGCGAGACTGGCGGCGGCGTCGGGAAACGGGTTTCTGGCCGATCGCGACGTCGACATTCTGACCGAGGTGTTCACTCTGTTGCAGCGCCTGCGGCTGGGACATCAGATCGAACAGCTCGAAGCAGGCCTTGCGCCGGGAGACGTACTCGTCATGGGAGAGCTCTCCGCGATCGAACGCAGTGTGCTCGGAGACGGCGTCCGCGAGATCGCAGCGGTTCAGCGACGTGTGGGATATCTCGCGAGCAACGTCGGCGTGCGTCCGTGACGTCGAGATAGCAGACTGGGCGCGTGACCGACGACGCTGACACACCTTCGACCGCCGAACACTCACGCCTTGCCGAATCGCCCGGTGTGTCGGGCCCGTGGCGCCAGTGGGGTCCCTACCTTGCGGGACGACAGTGGGGGACGGTGCGCGAGGACTACTCGGCCGACGGCGATGCGTGGCAGTCGTTCCCCTTCGACCAGGCGCACGCCCGAGCCTACCGCTGGGGCGAGGACGGATTGGGCGGAATCAGCGACCGCTTCGGCTTTCTCAACTTCGCCTTCGCATTGTGGAACCGCAAGGACCCGATTCTCAAGGAGCGGCTGTTCGGGCTGACCAACGGCGAGGGGAACCACGGCGAGGACGCCAAGGAGTACTGGTGGGTCGTCGACGGCACTCCGACCCATAGTTGGATGCAGTGGCTCTACCGTTACCCGCACGCGGAATATCCGTACCGGCAGTTGCGTGAGGAGAACGCGGCGCGCGGGCGAGACGAACGCGAATACGAACTGTCCGACACCGGAATTCTGGACGGCAACCGCTTTTTCGACGTCCAGGTGACCTACGCCAAGGCGTCGCCGGACGACATGTGCATCGTCATCTCGATCACCAATCACGGACCGGACGCGGCGTCGGTCGACTTGCTTCCCCATCTGTGGCTACGCAACACCTGGGCGTGGGGCCGCGACGACAGGGCCGGGATGCTCCGGGCCGTCGAAGCGCCGGAACTGCAGGTCGGTGGGGTGACTGCCGTCGAGGCCGAGCACGGATTCCTCGGCAAGTACTATCTGAGCGCCGAGGGCCACCCCGAAGTCCTGTTCTGCGACAACGAAACCAACGCGGCCGAACTGTGGGGTCAGGAGAACCGCTCCGCGTTCAGCAAGGACGGAATCGGCCGACGTGTCGTCGGTGGTGACGTGGAGGCGGTCAACCCGGAGAAGTCCGGCACGAAGTCGGCGTTCTGGTTCTCGTTCGACGACATCGCATCCGGTGCGACGGTGGAGGTCAAGCTCCGACTCTCGACGAGGATTCCCGACGAGCAGACATTCGGACGCGGATTCGACGCCGTCGTGGCGGACCGACGTGCCGAGGCGGACGAGTTCTACTCCACCGTCATCGGACCCGAACTCGACGAGCAGGATCGGCACGTGGCGAGACGCGCCTACGCGGGCCTGCTGTGGACCAAGCAGCTCTACCGCTACGACGTCGAACAATGGCTCGAAGGCGACCGGGTGGGCGAGCCTGCACCGGAATCGCGTCGGGGTCCCGGTGGTCGCAACACTCATTGGCGTCACCTTGCTCTCGCCGACGTCATCTCGATGCCCGACGAGTGGGAGTATCCGTGGTTCGCCGCGTGGGACCTTGCGTTCCACACGATTCCGCTCGCGCACGTCGACCCGGATTTCGCGAAGGAACAACTCGTGCTCATGTGCCGCGAGTGGTCCATGCATCCCAACGGCCAACTGCCCGCCTACGAATGGGAGTTCGGTGACGTCAACCCGCCGGTACATGCATGGGCAGCGTGGCACGTCTATCGGATCGACGGTTACCGGGACCGTGAGTTCCTGGTTCGCGTGTTCACCAAGTTGCTGCTGAACTTCGCCTGGTGGGTCAACCGCAAGGACTCCGAGGGATCGAACATCTTCGAGGGCGGGTTTCTCGGGATGGACAACATCGGGTTGTTCAATCGATCCGCACCTCTTCCGCCGGGGTTCCGGCTCGAGCAATCCGATGCCACCAGTTGGATGGCGTTCTACTGCCAGCAGATGTTCAAGATCGCGTTGGAGCTCGCGCGGCACGACAGTGCCTGGGACGACGTGGCGACCAAGTTCTTCGCGCACTTCCTGTCGATTGCGAAAGCTGTGAAATCGTTCGGATCGCAGCATATTTCGCTGTGGCACGAGGAAGACGGATTCTTCTACGACGTCCTCGTTCCGCCCGAGGGTGACGCTGTCCCGCTGCGCGTGAGATCGATGGTGGGCCTTTTGCCGATCCTGGGGGCGACGGAGATTCCGTCGTGGGTGGAGGACGAGTGCCCGGACCTGACGGCGCGGCTCCGGTGGGTGCAGCGACGCAGGCCGGAGATGATCAGTCCTCTGCTCGCACGCAAGGACGGAGACGAAGTACGGGTGCTGCTCTCGCTCGTCGAACCGGAGCGTCTCAAGCGTGTGCTGGCCAGAATGTTCGATTCCGAGGAGTTCCTGTCGCGGTTCGGCATACGTTCACTGTCTGCGTCCTACCGCGACGGAGTCACGTACGAGATCGACGGCCGGAGCCTGTCGATCGAGTACGAGCCGGGGGAGTCCCGCACCGGGATGTTCGGCGGCAACTCGAACTGGCGCGGGCCCATCTGGTTCCCGGTCAACGTCCTGCTGGCCGACAAGTTGCGGGCGTACGGACGGCACTACGGCGACTCCTTCACCATCGAGATTCCCACCGGGTCGGGGAACCACTGCACCCTGACCGACGCCGCGGATCTCATCGACAACGGTCTGGCTGCTCTGTTCCGGCCCGTCGACGGGAAACGACCGGCCGACGGGGATCGCATCGAGTCCAGTGACGACCCTCTGTGGAGTGTGCACCCGACGTTCAACGAGTATTTCGACGGCGACACCGGGGAGGGGCTCGGAGCGTCCCACCAGACCGGCTGGACCGGATTGGTCGCGCACCTGCTGCGGCCCCGCCTTCCCCTGTGAGTACTCGAGTAGGGCAGGGCGCGCATTTCCGCTCACCTAGAGTGTGGGAATGAAGATCCGCGGCGCAGTTCTCGAGGAAATCGGACGACCACGGCCATTCGCCGAGTCGAAGCCCATCTCCATCTCCGAGCTGGATCTGGCTCCACCGGGTCCGGGGGAAGTGCTCGTGCGGATCGAAGCAGCCGGGCTCTGCCACTCGGACCTGTCCGTCGTCGACGGCAACCGAGTTCGCCCGGTACCGATGCTGCTCGGCCACGAGGCCGCGGGCCGAGTCGAGACCGTCGGGGACGGTGTCGACGATCTGCCCGTCGGGACCCGAGTGGTCATGACGTTTCTGCCGCGATGCGGAGATTGCGCAGGATGTCTGACCGACGGCCAGATGCCCTGCATCCCGGGCAGTGCCGCCAACAACGCCGGCACCCTGCTGGGCGGTGGAGCCAGGTTGGACCGAGCCGGGTCGGAGGTGAAACACCACCTCGGCGTCTCCGGCTTCGCGACCCACGCCGTCGTCAGTCGCAAGTCCGTCGTCGCTGTCGACGACGACATCCCGGCCGATGTCGCGGCAGTGCTCGGCTGCGCGGTACTCACCGGAGGAGGGGCGGTGCTCAACGCCGGCCGACCGCGGCCGGGGCAATCGGTGATGGTGATCGGGCTCGGCGGCGTCGGAATGGCCTCGATCCTGACCGCCGTGTCGGTGGGGGCAGGTGAGGTGATCGGCGTCGACGGTGTGCCGGACAAACTGGCCGTTGCCCGTGAGCTCGGTGCAACACAGACGTTCTCGCCCGCAGAGCGAGAAGAACGCGGCGTCAAGGCCGACATCGTGATCGAGGCGGCCGGCAACGCGCGTGCATTCGAAGCCGCGGTAGCGGCGACGGCTCCCGGCGGTACGACGGTCACCGTCGGACTACCCGCGCCCGACGCCCGGTCGTCGATCTCCCCGTTGGGTCTCGTCGCCGAAGCACGCACGATCATCGGCAGTTACCTGGGCTCGGCGGTGCCGTCGCGGGACATCCCGCTCTACGCCCAGATGTGGCGCGAGGGACGGCTTCCGGTGGAGAAGCTCATCAGCTCACGGATCGGGCTGGCCGACGTCAATCGCGGAATGGACGAGTTGGCCGACGGCAAAGCCATCCGTCAGGTGATCACGTTCTGAACGGCGGTTGCCACCCACCGGCCGCCTCGACGGTCGATCTCGATGGGGTGATCGAAGCACGCGCTGATGTTGGCTGTGGTGATCACCTCGTCGACGGCCCCGCTCGCCGTGATCCGACCGTCCCGGATGAGGACGGCATGCGTCGTCGACGTCGGGATCTCCTCCAGATGGTGCGTCACCAGAATGCTTGCGAGCGAGGGGTGTTGGCGTCGCAGACTGTCGACCGCGGTCAGAAGCTGTTCGCGTGCAGCGAGGTCGAGTCCGGTGGCGGGTTCGTCGAGCAGTAACAGCGCGGGGTCGGCCAGTAGTGCGCGTGCGATGAGTGCGCGTCCACGCTCGCCTTGAGAGAGCGTGTACCACGGTGACGAGGATCGGTTCTCGACGCCGAGGGACTCGATCAGGCGTTGTGCGCGCGACATCTCGCCGTCCGACGGCGACCATCGGGGGATCAGATCCGGAGTGTTCGTCAGCCCGGTGAGCACGGCCTGTACCAGTGTCAGTGACGGTTCCATGTTCAGACGCGGGTCGACGTGGCCTATGTGCGTGCGGAGTTCGCGCATGTCCACCCGACCCAGCCGATGCCCGAGGACGTGCACGGTGCCGTTCGTGGGATGAACGAACGCCCCGAGAAGGCTCAACAACGTGCTTTTACCTGCGCCGTTCGCGCCGAGCAATACCCAGTGCTCGCCCTCGGCGATGCTGACGGACGCGTCGCGCAGCAGGAAGCGACCGTTTCGAACCAGGTCGACGTGATCCGCTCGGAGAACGGCACCGGTTTCGTCACTCACCTTCAGGACGCTAGCGCCGTCGGTCGGACCCGGTGTGATCGGCCCCCGGCGTGTGATGTTTGACTCACCCAGGTCAGTGGAAAGTTGTACTGGTTGCCACCGAACAAGGGATCTCGATGACTCTCGCGATACTCGAACGATCACGCATCGTTGCCACCCCGGAATGGAGCCGATGGCTCATCCCACCCGCAGCACTGTCGATCCATCTGGCGATCGGATCCGCATACGCGTGGAGCGTCTTCAAGAACGCCATCTCCGCACCCACCGCCATGGATCTCAGCGGCACGGTCACGGCCATACCGTTCCAGCTCGCCATCGTCATGCTCGGTCTGTCCGCAGCCGTGTTCGGAACCAGGGTGGAGAAGAACGGGCCCCGCTGGGCGATGACCGTGTCCCTGATCTTCTTCGTGAGCGGACTGTTGCTGTCCGCCTTGGGAATGAGCCTCGACCAGTTCTGGCTGGTGATCTTCGGGTACGGGTTCGTCGGCGGCATCGGACTCGGCATCGGGTACATCTCGCCGGTCTCGACGCTGATCAAATGGTTCCCGGACCGGCCAGGGATGGCGACGGGTATCGCGATCATGGGCTTCGGTGGCGGTGCCCTCATCGCGTCACCGTTGACCACCCAATTGCTTTCGGGCTTCGGTGGTTTCACCGACGCGTCGATCGCACAGACGTTCCTGGTGCTGGCCGTCGGCTACGCCGTGTTCATGGCGCTGGGGGTCGTCCTGATCAGAGTGCCGGCCGACGACTGGAAACCCGCAGGCTGGAACCCCTCGGCGTCGTCTCCGTTGGTCGCGACTCACAACGTATCGGCGGCGAACGCGGTCAAAACGCCTCAGTTCTGGCTGCTGTGGATCGTGCTGTGTTTCAACGTGACCGCGGGAATCGGCATTCTGGAGCGCGCGTCGGGGATCTACCAGGACTTCTTTCCCGACGCCACCTCCCCGGAATCACTCGCGGCTGCTGCAGCCGGTTTCGTGGCCTTCCTGTCGCTGACCAACATGATCGGACGGTTCGTGTGGTCGTCCGTGTCCGACCTGGTCGGCCGCAAGAACATCTACCGCCTCTACCTCGGCGTCGGTGCGCTGCTGTATCTCTACATCGCACTGTTCACCAACTCCAACAAGGTTCTGTTTCTCGTCTCGGCGCTGCTCATTCTGTCCTTCTACGGCGCGGGATTCGCGACGATGCCCGCGTATCTGAAAGACATGTTCGGCACCTACCAGGTCGGCGCCATCCACGGTCGATTGCTGACGGCATGGTCGGTCGCAGGTGTCCTCGGTCCGCTGATCGTCAACGCCATCGCCGACGCCGGAGAGGACGGTCAGGTCGGCCGCTACCTACCGGCGTTCTACGTGATGATCGCCCTGCTCGCCATCGGATTCGTCGCGAACGAACTGATCAAGCCCGTGAACTCGAAGTACCACGAACCGGAGGTCGACGCATGAACTCGACACGTCAGCACACCGTCATGATCGTGGCCTGGCTGTGGGTGACCGTGCCGTTCGTCTACGGGCTCTACGAGCTGATCCTCAAAGCCAAGAATCTCTTCGGCAGCTGAGTGGTCTGCGTTCGCAGGTCGTCAGTAGGCTTCACACGACCAATCGTGTCGGTGAGAAGAGAGTGGAGCAGACGTGAGTTCAGAAGCACCTATCCGAGTCGGCGTACTGGGTGCCCGCGGCAAGGTGGGCCAGGCGATCTGCGCCGCTGTCGAGGCTGCGTCGGACCTCGAACTGGTCGCGACCGTCGACGCCGGTGACCCGCTCTCGCTGTTCGTCGACTCGGCCACCCAGGTGGTCGTCGACTTCACTCATCCCGACGTCGTCATGCCCAACCTGCAGTTCCTCGTGGAGAACCGAATCCACGCCGTCGTCGGAACCACCGGGTTCGACGAGGAACGGCTCGCGTCGGTGACGGAGTGGCTGGGGTCCTCGCCTCGGACCGGTGTGCTGATCGCCCCCAACTTCGCCATCGGAGCAGTCCTCACCATGCGCTTCGCGGAGCAGGCCGCACGCTTCTTCGACTCGGTCGAGGTCATCGAGCTGCACCACCCGAACAAGGCCGATGCACCCTCGGGAACCGCCTATCGCACTGCGGAACTCATCGCGAAAGCACGAGCGAAGGCAGGGACCCCGAAGAGCCCCGATGCCACCACGGTGGAGTTCGACGGTGCCCGCGGCGCCGAGGTGGACGGAGTTCGCGTCCACTCGATCAGGCTCGCCGGTCTGGTCGCGCATCAGGAAGTTCTGCTCGGCACCCTCGGCGAGACACTGACGATCCGTCACGACTCGCTCGATCGCACGTCGTTCGCGCCGGGCGTCCTGCTGGGGGTCCGCGAGATCGCCGGACGGCCGGGGCTGACCGTCGGACTCGATTCCTTCCTCGATCTGTAAGACCATGAACAAAGCGACGAAAGTCCTGCTGACCATCGGCGTGATGGTGTTGATTCTCGGGTTCTACTTCTACCTTCTCGGAACCCGCGGAATCTCCCTCGTCCAGACGGGCGGACCGGTCAACATCGGGCTCGGCATCGGAGTGCTCCTCCTCCCGATCATCGGCGTCTGGATCGTCGGGGCCACCCTCAAAGCCGGATTCGACCATCAGCACCTTGCGCAACGCGTCGACGACGAGGGCCTCGAACTGGACGTGACGGACCTGCCGCGCATGCCCTCGGGCAGGATATCCCGGGAGGCAGCGGACGAGCTGTTCCAGACGATCAAGGCCGAATGGGAGAAGGACCCGGACAACTGGCGTAACTCCTACCGACTGGCGAGGGCGTACGACTACGCGGGGGACCGAGGTCGGGCGCGCGAGACCATGAAGCGAGCCGTCGCGCTCGAGCGCCAGGAATCCTCGTGATGACGGCGACCCCGACCTGATGGCAACCCTCCTCGTCGTGCACCACACGCCGTCGCCGCCGACGCGGGAGCTGCTCGAGGCCGTCCTCGCCGGTGCAGCCGACCCTGCCATCGAGGATGTCACCACCCGGGTCGTGCCCGCGTTGGCAGCTACAGTGCCGGATGTTCTCGCAGCCGACGGATTCCTCTTCGGAACACCGGCGAATCTGGGATACATGTCGGGGGCGCTCAAACACTTCTTCGACACCACCTACTACCCGTGCCTGGGCGCAGTTGCCGGTCGGCCCTACGGGCTGTGGGTCCACGGCAACAACGACACGGCCGGTGCCACTTCCGCTGTCGAGAAGATCGCGACCGGATGGAGTCTGGACAAGGTCACGCAACCGCTCCGCATTACCTCGGTGGACAGAACTGCGCGGGAGAAGTGTTACGAACTCGGCGCAACCGTGGCCGCGACTCTGATGAACTGACTGGGTCTTTCGCCTAGTCTGGCACGCGTGACCGGTGACCGATATGCGAGGTTCCTGCCCGAGAAGTATCGGCCGAACGAACAGCCGGTCTCGACGAGATGGCAGTGGCGCGACTCCGACGTTCACATCGTCCGTGCCGGCGACGCGCACGCGCCGCTGAAGGTACTCGCCGTCCACGGCGCGGGCGGACATTCCGGTGCGCTGTGGCCGTTCGCGGCGCTGGCGGCAACCCGGGGAGCGGAAGTGTTGTTTCCCGACATGCCGTTGTACGGCCGCACCGCAGTCCTGGATCCGGGAAGCGTCACGTACGAGGACTGGATCGACATGATGTGCGATCTCGTCCTGGCGGAACGACGACGAGATCCGAGGCCGCTGGTGCTGTTCGGCGCCAGCATGGGCGGCATGCTGGCCTACGAGGTCGCCGCGCGTACCGGCGAGGTCGCCGATGTCGTCGCGACGTGTCTGCTCGACCCGTCCGACCCACAGGCGCGTTCGGCGGCAGCGCGGTTCGGTTTCCTCGGCGGACCGTCACCGGCGCTGCTGAAGCTCGGCGCTCGGCTGTCCCGCCGTACGAGGCTACCGATCCGATGGTTGATCGACATCGACAACATGAGCGCCGATCCGGAGTTGTCGGCGCTGTGCGCATCCGATCCGTTGGGTGGGGGAGTGTCGGTACCCCTCGGCTTTCTGAACAGCTTCTTCTCGTTCGAGCACACGCAGCCGCAGACGTACCGCGGTCCCCGGGTGACACTGGTCCATCCCGCCGAGGATCGGTGGACTCCGCCGGAGATCAGTGTTCGATTCCTCGAGCGCATCGCCGCCGACACGACTCTGGTGTACCTCGACGGGTGCGGGCACTTTCCGATCGAGGAACCAGGCCTGTCGCAGCTCGTGTCGACGATGGAGGACCTCGCCCGGACGCACGGCTGGCGGAGCTGACCGATCTGTCGGACCTTCGTGGCAGGGTGGGGCCATGCGCGAGATGAGTGCCGCGATGGCGAAGCGTACGGCCCTGGCGGCTCAAGGTCTGGCGTCCCCCCATCGTGTGACGGAGCGGGGCGCGTCGTCGAGGGCGGTGCACACGGTCATCGAACGAAATCGGTTACTGCAGATCGATTCGGTGTCCGTGCTCGTCCGTGCCCACTACGCGCCACTGTTCAGTCGGGTCGGAAAGTACGACCGATCGGTGCTCGACGCCGCGGCGTGGACCGACACCGCGCGAAGGCCGCGCAGGCTCGTCGAGTACTGGGCGCACGAGGCCGCCCTGGTGCCGGTCGAGGACTGGCCACTGTTTCGCTGGCGCACCGAGCTGTACGCGCACGGGCGTTGGGGTGGTGCACACACCGTTCTGGAGCGTAATCCGTCTCTGTCGCAGGACATCCTGGATGTCTTGAGAGATGCGGGGCCGTCGAGCGCCGGGGACATCGAGCGAGTCCTCGACTCTCCGCGTCCCGGTCGAAGAGGCCCGTGGTGGGACCGCAGTGACGTGAAAGTGGTCGTCGAGCAACTGTTCGCTGCGGGTGTGGTGTCGGTCGCCACCCGCAGTGGATTCGTCCGGCGGTACGATCTGGTCGAGCGTGTCGTACCCGAACATGTTGCAGCGCAAGTGGTGTCGGAACCCGACGCCGTACGGCAGTTGGTCGCACAGTCGGCGTCGGCGCTCGGAATCGGAACGGAGCCCGATCTCCGTGACTACTATCGCTTGTCTCAGAAGCAGACGAAGGCCGCCATTGTCGATCTCGTCGAGGACGGCACACTGGAACCTGTCGCGGTCCGGGGCTGGGGAGCGGCGGCATACCTCCACGCCGGTGCCAGAACCCCCAGAGCGGCAACAGGATCCGCGCTTCTGTGCCCGTTCGACCCGATGATCTTCTGTCGTCCCCGCGTCGAGCGGATCTTCGATTTCCACTACCGCATCGAGATCTACACACCCCTGCACAAGCGAGTGCACGGGTATTACGTGTTCCCGTTCCTGATGGACGGGGACCTCGTGGCCAGGGTCGACCTGAAGGGCGACCGTGCGGCGTCGCAACTGCAGGTCCTCGGAGCGTTCGTCGAAGGGGACCGCGATCCCGGACCCATCGCCGATCGCCTCGTTCCGCACTTGCGGGAGATGGCCGAATGGCTCGAACTCGAGTCGGTGGTGGTCGGTGAACGCGGGGACCTCGTGGGTGCACTCTCCCGCGCGCTCTGAGACGAGGATCAGCGCTTCGGCCTGCGAGACGGGAGTATCGGTGCCACTATCTTCACTGTGACGATGTCGGCCACCGCGCCCAAGAGTGAACTCCCTCCGCAGGTCGTGGTGCTCTTCGGTGCCACCGGTGATCTGTCCAAACGCAAGTTGCTGTCCGGAATGATGCACCTGGCATTGTCCGATCTCGCCCCGCGCATCCGCGTCGTCGGGACCTCGCTGGAGGAGATGTCCAGCGACGAGTTCCGGCAGATGGCGCTCGAAGCGATCGACGAGTTCTCCAGCCGGAAAGTGTCGGACGAGCAGTGGCGGCAATTCGCCGGAAAACTCAGTTACGTATCCCAGAAGGCGGGACCGGCGGCGCTCGCCGAGGCCGTCGCCCGCGCCGAGATGGAACTCGGACCGGGGACTCGGAAGCTGCACTACCTGTCCGTGCCACCGAAGGCCGCGCTGGCCGTCGTCGAGATGCTCGGCGCGGCAGGATTGGTCAAGGGGTCTCGCATCATCATGGAGAAACCCTTCGGTACCGACCTGGCCAGTGCCATCGAATTGAACGCCACCGTGCACGAGACCTTCGACGAGGACCAGATCTTCCGGATCGATCACTTCCTGGGAAAGGAACCGGCACAGAACATTCTGGCGTTCAGATTCGCGAACGGCTTGTTCGAACCTATCTGGAATCGCAATTTCATCGACCACATCCAGATCGACATCCCGGAGAAGCTGGCGCTCGACGGACGCGCGAACTTCTACGAGTCGACGGGCGCCTTCAAGGACATGGTGGTCACACACCTGTTCCAGGTCCTCGCGTTCATGGCGATGGAACCTCCGACGGCCCTCGAACCACGCGCGATCGGTGAAGAGAAGAACAAGGTGTTCCGGTCGATGAAGCTGCTCGATCCCCGCAAGGTGGTTCGCGGACAGTACGCGGGTTACCTGACCGAACCCGGAGTGTCGCCGGATTCCGACACCGACACCTTCGTCGCGCTGCAGTGCGAGATCGACAACTGGCGTTGGGCCGGAGTGCCGTTCTACCTACGGACGGGCAAACGCATGGCGGAAGGCCAGCGCATCATCTCGATCGCGTTCCGCGAGCCACCGAAAAGTATGTTCCCTGCCGGGTCCGGTGTCGGCGCCCACGGCCCCGACCACCTCACGTTCGACCTGGCCGACGCCTCGAAAGTGTCTTTGTCGTTCTACGGCAAACGCCCGGGCCCCGGCATGCGTCTGGACAAGCTGAGCATGCAGTTCGCGATCGGCGAGACCGAGCGCGTCGGCGACGTACTCGAAGCCTACGAGCGGCTGATACTCGACGCCATGCACGGCGATCACACGCTGTTCACCACGGCCGAAGGGATCGAACGACTGTGGGAGGTGTCCGCGCCGCTGCTCGCGGATCCGCCCCCGGTTCGTCAGTACACACCGGGATCGTGGGGGCCCAACGCAATCCACCAGCTGATCGCACCCAACGCCTGGCGGCTGCCCTTCGAACGGGCGTGGCGCGAACGACCGTGAATCAGAAGGGGCGGTCCTTGCGCATCTGATCACGCAGCGCTCCCTGAACTGCCTGCGAAAGCCACGAGTTGAGCGACACGCCGTTCATCGATGCGGCTTCCTCCGCGCGTTCCTTCACCTGCTCGACCACCCGCAGCGTCACCCGGCGCATCTCGCCGGTGACGTCGTCCATCGTCGGATAGTCCTCGGCGGCGGCGCGATCGTCCGGCGTGCCGGTGTCGGGTGCCACGGTGACATCGGCTACCGCCTGCGTACCGGCGATGCGCACATGCACCGTCGGGCCGTTCAGCTGTGCGGTGACCTCGTCGGCGAAGTCGGACAGTGCTTGCAGCAGCATGAGCCTGGCCGACGCCTGCGCCGCGGATCCGAGTGCCTCGGCGGTCTTCCTGGTGTGTTCGTCGCCGAGCGCTGCCGCGGCAAGTAGATCGGCTCGAAGGGACGAGGTGTACGTGTCGAGTTCCATGACGCCATTGTGGCGTCAGAAATGGTGTCATGCAAGGCGTCAGTGTGACGCATCGATAGAGTTCGGGTGTATCGGTGCAGCTCGAGCAAAGGAAAACCGACGTGTCGAAGACGGTGTCACTGAAGGTGCAGTTGGTCGCGAAGACCGATTTCGTGCCACCGGAGGACATTCCGTGGGAGACCGACGCCGACGGCGGCCAAGCGCTTGCCGAGTTCGCGGGCCGGGCGTGCTACCAGAGCTGGTCCAAGCCCAATCCTCGGACCGCGACCAACGCGTCCTACCTCCGGCACCTGCTCGACGTCGGCCACCTCTCCGTTCTCGAGCACGCGTCGGTGAGCTTCTACATCACCGGGATCTCGCGCTCGTGTACCCACGAGCTGATCCGTCACAGGCACTTCTCCTACTCCCAGCTCTCGCAGAGATTCGTACCCGAGCGTGAGGCCAAGGTGATCGTGCCTCCGGCCATCGACGGTGATCCGGAGCTGGAAGCGCTTTTCCTGGAGGCGACGGAACAGAGCCGGGCAGCATACGTCGAGCTTCTCGGCGCACTCGAACAGAAGTTGGACGGCGTGACCGGCGCCGCTCTACGTGGCAAGCAGGCTCGGCAGGCCGCGCGTTCGGTACTTCCCAACGCCACCGAGACCAAGGTCGTCGTCACCGGTAACTACCGAGCCTGGCGTCACTTCGTGGCGATGCGCGCATCCGAGCACGCCGACGTCGAAATTCGCCGTGTCGCCGTGGAATGCCTGCGGCAACTGACCACCGTCGCACCCGACGTGTTCGGTGACTACGAGATCGCGACGCTGCCCGACGGCTCGGAAGTAGCGCACAGTCCGTTCGTCACCGAGGTGTGATGCCACGCCACGGAAGTGAACTCCCGTCCCACCGGCAGGTAGGGCTCCGCGTACCGGGTAGCCTTTCTGACCATGACATACGGTGATGCCGCTCCTCGAGGACTACCGGCGTTCGGCACGGTGCTCACCGCAATGGTGACGCCGTTCACGGCCGACGGAAAGCTCGATGTCGACGCCGGAGTCCGGTTGGCACACCACCTGGTCGAGCAAGGCCACGACGGCTTGGTTCTGGCCGGCACGACCGGAGAGTCGCCGACCACCACCGAGAACGAGAAGCTCGAACTGATGCGGGCCGTCATCGCCGCGGTGGGCCATCGTGCACGGATCATCGCCGGTGCCGGAAGCAACGACACGGCGCACAGCGTCCAACTGGCTCGCGACGCCGCGCGCGCAGGTGCGCACGGCCTGCTCGTCGTGACGCCGTACTACTCGCGCCCGCCTCAGGCCGGGCTGTACGCCCATTTCACCGCGGTCGCCGACGCGACCGACCTGCCCGTCATGCTGTACGACATTCCACCCCGGTCGGTCGTACCCATCGAGACGGACACGTTGCGTCGCCTGTCCGAGCACCCGAGAATCATCGCGGTGAAGGACGCCAAGGGCGACCTGAACGCGGGCGCGGAGCTCATCGCGACCACCGGCTTGCAGTTCTACTCGGGCGACGACCCGCTCAATCTGCCGTGGCTGTCCGTCGGTGCCACCGGATTCGTCAGCGTCATCGGACATCTCGTTCCCGCACGCCTGCGGGAACTGCACTCCGCGTTCATGGTCGGCGACGTCGCCCGCGCCCGCGCCATCAACGCAAGCCTCATCCCCGTCATTCGATCGGTAGCGCGCCTCGGTGGCGTCACCGCATCCAAGGCCGGGCTGCGCCTCATCGGACTCGACGTCGGTGATCCCAGACTTCCCCAGGTGCCACCGAGCATCGACCAAATCGAATTGCTCGCAGCAGATCTGCGGGCAGCAGGAGTCCTTGTATGAGTAGACCAGCACGTTCACGAGGCCGCGCAACCCGAAGCGCGGGCCCCCCTGCGGAACGGCCGGCGCAGCCTGCCAAATCCGCAGGAAAACCTGTGGTGCAGAATTCCGCGCGCACACAGCGCCCGGACACCCGCCGTGAGGTCGATCCGACCGACCGCCTCGGGACGCCGCCGAAGGCCCCGTTCAAGGGCCTCCGCATCGTCGCCCTCGGCGGAATCGGTGAGATCGGTCGCAACATGACCGTGTTCGAGCATCAGGGCAAACTCCTGATCATCGACTGCGGCGTCCTGTTCCCCGAGGACCAGCAGCCAGGCGTCGACCTGATCCTGCCCGACTTCCGGCACATCGAGAACCGAATGGCCGACGTCGAAGCCGTCGTCCTCACCCACGGCCACGAAGACCACATCGGCGCGGTCCCGTTCCTTCTCCGGTTGCGGCCCGACCTGCCCGTCATCGGCTCCAAGTTCACGTTGGCCCTGGTCGCAGCCAAATGTCGCGAGCACCGCCTGCGCCCGAACCTCGTCGAGGTCATCGAAGGCCAGAAGACCAAGCACGGGCCCTTCGAATGCGAGTACTTCGCCGTCAACCACTCGATTCCCGACGCGCTCGCCATCGCGATCCGCACCGACGCCGGTCTCGCGCTGCACACCGGCGACATCAAGCTCGACCAGCTGCCGCTCGACGGCCGACTCACCGACCTCGCAGGTTTCTCCAGGCTGGGCGACGAGGGCGTCGATCTGTTCCTCGTGGACTCCACGAACGCCGAGGTGCCTGGATTCGTCACGCCCGAGCGTGAGATCGGTGGCGTACTCGACACCGTCATCGGCAAGGCCAAGCAGCGAGTCATCGTCGCGTCGTTCGCGAGCCACGTGCACCGCATCCAGCAGGTCATCGACGTCGCCGAGCGATACAACCGTCGCGTCGCATTCGTCGGTCGGTCGATGGTGCGGAACATGCAGATCGCCCAGGATCTCGGCTACCTGCGGGTGCCCGACGGCCTGGAGGTGAACATCGACACCGCAGCGACGCTCCCCGACGATCGCCTGGTGCTGATCTCCACCGGTTCACAGGGCGAGCCACTGTCGGCATTGTCGCGCATGGCCCGTGGTGAGCACCGTCAGATCAACGTCAAGGCCAATGATCTGGTGGTTCTCGCGTCGTCGCTGATTCCCGGCAACGAAAACTCCGTCTTCGCGGTCGTCAACGGCCTCGCCAAGCGCGGCGCGACCGTCGTGACCCAGCAGAACGCCAAGGTCCACGTTTCGGGCCACGCATCCGCGGGTGAGCTGCTCTACCTCTACAACGCGGTGCGCCCCACCAACGCGATGCCCGTGCACGGCGAATGGCGACACCTGCGCGCCAACGCTGCACTCGCCAAAGCCACCGGTGTCGCCGAGGACCGTGTCGTTCTGGCCGAGGACGGCGTCGTCGTCGACATGGTCGACGGACTGGCCCGCATCGTCGGTCAGGTGCCCGTCGGTCACGTTTACGTCGACGGCCTGTCCGTCGGAGACGTCGGCGATTCGACCCTGTCCGACCGCCTCGTGCTCGGTGAGGGTGGATTCATCGCCATCACCGTGGCCGTCGATTCGACGACCGGCCGTGCCATCACGACTCCCGAGGTGTCCGGTCGCGGCTTCTCCGACGATCCGGCTGCGCTCAAGGAAGCGGCTCAGCTCGTCGAAGCGGAACTGCAGAGACTGGCGTCCGACGGGGTCACCGACACCCACCGCATCGCGCAGGCAGTTCGCCGCGTGGTCGGTCGGTGGGTTGCCGACAAGTACCGTCGCAAGCCGATGATCGTCCCGACCGTCATGGCGGTCGGCCAGAAGTAGCGTCGTACGACACTTCGTACGACCTGCACCGGCGCTTGCTGGTCTGACGCGTGGACGCGTCAGGCCAGCAACCGCCACAGGCCGATGAGGCCGATCACGACGATGGTGATCCGCAGCGCCCACGGGGACAACTTCCGGCCGTAGCGTGCGCCGACGGATCCGCCCACGAGAGATCCAGCTGCAATCAATCCTGCCGCGGCCCAACTGATGTCGTCGAACGCCACGATGGTGTAGGTGACCGCGGCGACGACGTTCACGATGAGCGACAGCAAGTTCTTGGCGGCATTCATGCGCTGCATCGAGTCCGGTAGAAGGACTCCCATGACGCCGATCAGGAGGATGCCCTGCGCTGCGGTGAAGTAGCCGCCGTAGATTCCCACCACGAACGTCCCGATGGTGAGCAGGGTCAGCTTCGTTCGGCTGACGTGGTCCACCGCGACTCCCGCCGCCTCGGAACGCCGTCTGGCCCACCCCTGGATGCTCGGCTGCGCCACCACCAGGACGAGTGCGCCGATCAGCAGAACCGGAACGACAGCGCTGAACACCGACGGGGGCAGGTGAAGCAGCAGCCACGCGCCACCGAGCGCACCGAAGAACGACGCAGGCATCTGCCATCGCATCCGCGACCACTGACCCGCGAGCTCCCGTCGATAGCCCCAGGTACCCGATACGCTCCCTGCGACCAGCCCGATTGCGTTCGACATCGTGGCCACGACGGGCGGGTAACCGAAAGCGACCAGAGTCGGAAACGTGATCAGCGTCCCCGATCCCACCACGGCGTTGATGGCACCTGCGCCGAAGCCGGCAACGAGAATGACGAGAATTTCGGAGATCGGCACCGATCCGAGATTACGGTCCGTGACGGCCGCGCAGGGCAGCGGGCACGTACGGTGGATCGATGTGACCCTTGCACAGCACGAACGCGCAGAACTGGTACTGAGTTTGACGGCAGCGGGTGAGTCCGCGCCGACGCTGTGCGGCGACTGGACGACGCGGGATCTCGCGGCCCATCTCGTCGTCCGCGAGCGGAGGTTGGATGCGGCGCCCGGGATACTCCTGCCGCTGTTCGACTCCTACACGCAGAAGGTTCAGAACGAGGTGGCACGCCGGCCGTTCTCCGAACTCGTGGCGGAGATCGCGGCCGGGCCACCGGTGTGGTCGCCGTTCAAGATCCTGGACCCCCTGGTCAACGTCGGTGAGATGTTCGTTCACCACGAGGATGTCCGGCGCGCCCAGTCCGGATGGTCGCCCAGGTTGCTGTCCGCCGATCTCCAGAATCGTCTGTGGAGGCTCGCGACGGTCGTGGGACGCCTCGCGTATCGGCGGTCGCCGGTAGGCGTGGTGCTCGAGACCCTCGACGGACGCTCGGTCACGGTGAAACGAGGCGGGGGAGAACAGGTCGTGCTGGTGGGTCGGCCGTCGGAGCTGCTGCTTCACGCGTTCGGGCGAAGCGAGGTTCACCTCGACAGGACCGGAAACGCGTCGTCCGTCGAGGCCGTCGAAGGCTTGGATCGAAGTTTCTGACGGGCTGTTACTCGTGTTGCGGATGGTTTCGAAGGGGCCCTTGCGACTAACCTAGGGGCCATGGCAGGAAAGACCAGCACACGGAGTTCGAACGCCGGCAGCGCCGGAGGTTCGTCGACATCGCGTGCTTCGGGGGGATCACGCAAGCCGTCCGGAGGGCGAACCGCACGCACGGTGACCACGCCGAAAAAGCCGACAGCGCCCCGCAAGGCGGCGCCGAGAAACGCAGCGCCACGGAATGCGCCGCCGCGCGGATCGGGATCGAGGCGGCCGCCCAAGAAGAAGTCGGCTGGAGTGATGTCCGCCGTCGGGCGCGGTATGTCGTCCGGGTGGTCGATGGCTGCCCGGGGGGTAGGGGCCACCACCCGTACGGTCAGCAAGGCCAAGGACATCGAGCACGGTCATCGCCGTGACGGACTTGCTCTCGGCTTGATCGCCGTCAGCGTCGTCGTTGCCGCGGCAGTCTGGTTCTCGGCCGGCGGCCCGGTAGGCGAGTGGATCGAGATAGCTGTCCGAGCGATCGTCGGTGACGCCGGATACATCGTGCCGGTTCTCGGTGTCGGCGTGGCCGTACTGCTCATGCGGACCGAACCGAATCCGGACATCCGTCCGCGACTGGTCCTGGGCTCGATCCTGCTGGTTCTCCCGATCCTCGGTCTCTGGCACATGGCGGCGGGGTCGCCGACGGACGCCGAGGGTCGCGCGTCGGGGGCAGGATTCGTCGGGTACGTCGCAGGTGGACCGATCGCCGACGGTCTGACCGTGTGGCTGGCCGTGCCATTGCTGCTGTTGGCCGGTCTGTTCGGCGTGCTGCTTCTGACCGGGACAACCGTGCGGGACGTTCCGGATCGCCTCCGGTCGCTGTTCGGGACCGACAGCCGCGGTGACGAGTACGGCGACTACGACCCGGCCGACTACGGTTCGGAGTTCGGCGACAACGACTACGGCGACGCTCGATACGGGGACTACGACGCGGCGGCCTTCGACGCCGACGGCTACCCCGTGGACAACGCTGCCGGGCATCTCGGTGGAGACCCCTACGGCAACTACCCGACCGAGGAGTACATCCCGGTCAAGAAATCCCGCGCCCGCAAGCCCGCCGCAGAGCAACTGCCGACCGAGGTGATCGAACCGGTCGCGTCGGAACCCGAACTTCCGCTCGAGCCACCGACGGCGCCGACGCCACCGCGGCCCCGGCCCAAGCCCATCGTCAAGGCGGCCGAGCCGAAGCCCGCCGCGGACGAGGACAAGATCGTCGTCGACCGCGTCGTCGACGGCGATTACACGCTGCCGTCGCTGTCACTGCTGATCGACGGCGATCCGCCGAAGACCCGCAGTCAAGCGAACGACGCGATGATCGAGGCCATCTCCGAGGTCCTCGAACAGTTCAAGATCGACGCAGCCGTCACCGGATTCACTCGCGGTCCGACGGTGACGCGCTACGAAGTCGAGCTGGGACCGGGCGTCAAGGTCGAGAAGATCACGGCCCTTCACCGCAACATCGCGTACGCAGTCGCGACGGACAACGTCCGACTCCTCGCCCCGATCCCCGGCAAGTCCGCCGTCGGTATCGAGGTGCCCAACTCCGACCGCGAGATGGTGCGACTCGCCGACGTGCTCACCGCTCCGTCGACCCGCAAGGACCACCATCCTCTGGTGATCGGCCTCGGCAAGGACATTGAAGGCGATTTCGTCAGCGCGAACCTGGCGAAGATGCCGCACCTGTTGGTCGCGGGTTCGACGGGTTCCGGTAAGTCGAGCTTCGTGAACTCGATGCTCGTGTCGTTGCTGGCGCGAGCCACGCCCGACGAGGTTCGGATGATTCTGATCGACCCGAAGATGGTCGAGTTGACGCCGTACGAGGGCATTCCGCACCTCATCACCCCGATCATCACGCAACCCAAGAAGGCCGCGGCAGCCTTGGCGTGGTTGGTCGAGGAAATGGAACAGCGCTACCAGGACATGCAGGTCAACAAGGTGCGCCACGTCGACGACTTCAACAAGAAGGTGCGTTCGGGCGAGATCACCGCACCGCTGGGAAGCGAGCGGGTGTACCGCCCGTACCCGTACATCCTCGCGATCGTCGACGAACTGGCCGACCTGATGATGACGGCGCCCCGCGATGTGGAGGACGCGATCGTCCGCATCACCCAGAAGGCGCGTGCTGCCGGCATCCACCTGGTGCTGGCCACGCAGAGGCCGTCGGTGGACGTCGTGACGGGTCTGATCAAGACCAACGTGCCGTCACGTCTGGCGTTCGCGACGTCGTCGTTGACCGACTCGCGGGTCATCCTCGATCAGGCGGGTGCGGAAAAGCTCATCGGCATGGGCGACGCGTTGTTCCTGCCCATGGGTGCCGGCAAGCCGACCCGGCTGCAGGGAGCGTTCATCACCGACGAGGAGATCTCGGCCGTCGTCGACTTCGCCAAGAACCAGGCGGAGCCCGAGTACAACGAGACGGTCACCGCGGCCAAGGCGTCGGACAAGAAGGACGTCGACCCGGATATCGGCGACGATCTCGACGTGTTGCTGCAGGCAGTCGAGCTGGTGGTCACCAGCCAGTTCGGGTCGACATCGATGCTGCAGCGCAAGCTCCGCGTCGGATTCGCCAAAGCGGGACGGTTGATGGACCTCATGGAGAATCGTGGCGTCGTCGGGCCGAGCGAAGGCTCCAAGGCCCGCGAGGTGTTGATCAAGCCCGACGAGCTCGACGGCTTGCTGTGGTCGATCAGGGGCGGCGACCCGGACGACGCACCGGCAGAGGACTGACGGCGCGTCACCGGGTGCCGAGCACGCGGAGCGTGCGGGTCCTGACGCAGTGTCAGGACAGGGCGCCCATGACCGGCTTCCACTCGACGATCGTGGACGTCTCCACGAGGTTCTCCACGGCGAACGGATCCTGCTCGAACAGCGTGGCCACCGACGCGGTGTCGGTTCCCTCCACGATGATGAGCGCGCCGCTACCGTCGACGTACGGACCGGACGACACCAGCACGTTCTGCTCGAGCAGATCGGCGAGCCACGCACGATGCGTCGCGCGGTGGGTGTCGCGGCCGTCGGTGGTGCTGGGCGAATAGGTGTAGTGGACGGCGAACAGTGCCATGTGAGATTCCTTCGTCTTCGAACTGCGGGACGATGAAATCCTGTCAGAGAGACAGCAGCATCCTGGTGTTGCCTAGTGTGTTGGGCTTCACATAGCTGAGGTCGAGGAACTCCGCGACACCGGTGTCGTAGGACCTGCACATCTCGGCGTACACCTCCGCGGTGACCGGCGTGCCGTCGATCTCGACGAACCCGTGCCGGGCGAAGAAGTCGATCTCGAAGGTCAGGACGAACAGACGCTGCAACGACAGTTCGCGGGCGACCTGCACGAGCTTGTCGACGATCAGGTGGCCCGCACCGTGTCCCTTGGCCGACGGGTCGACCGCGACTGTGCGTACTTCGCCGAGATCGGCCCACAACACGTGCAACGCGCCGCAGCCGATGACCGTGCCCGCGCGTTCCGCGACCCAGAATTCCTGGACCGCCTCGTACAGGGTCACCAGGTTCTTCTCGAGGAGAATCTTGCCCGCGTAGATGTCGATCAGTCGTTTGACCTCCGGGATGTCGGACGTCCGTGCTCGTCGAATCACCAGATCGTCGCCTCCGTGGGAAGACTGTGCGGTGTTCGAGGCTGGGTCCGAGGAGGTGTCGAGATCGTCTCGACTCGCCCGGTTCGGCGCAGAAGTCATGTGGTGAACAGTAGCCAACAGGTGAGCAGATATTCTTCTGGTGTGTCCGTCTCCGAACTCGCCGTCGCACTACCGGGACACCTGTGCCGACACGTACTCCGACAGCACGCACTTCGACAGCACGCACTTCGACGGATCGGTACGGCATGACCGAACGCGTACCACCGACGCCGCAGTTGCCGCACGGCAATTCTGCGACCGGCAGTACCGAGGTCGTCCCGATCCTCAACATCGCCAACGTCCTCACTGTTCTCCGCATCGCGCTCGTCCCCGTGTTCCTCGTCGTGCTGTTCGCCGGCGACGGTCACGACACGACGTGGCGAATCGCGGCAACCGTCGTGTTCGCCGTGGCTGCCATCACCGATCGAATCGACGGCCAGCTGGCGCGCAAGTACGGACTGGTGACCGATTTCGGCAAGATGGCTGATCCCATCGCGGACAAGGCCCTCATCGGCGCGGCCCTCGTCGGCCTCTCGATTCTGGGAGACCTGCCCTGGTGGGTGACCATCGTGATCGCGGCCCGCGAAATCGGGATCACGCTCGTCCGGTTCATCGTGATCCGTCACGGCGTGATACCGGCGGGGCGGGGAGGCAAGATCAAGACCCTGGTGCAGAGCTTCGCGATCGGGTTCTATCTGTTCCCTCTCCCGGATGACGTGCGCTTCGTGTCGGTGACACTGATGGGCGCCGCCGTCGTGCTCACCGTGTACACGGGCCTCGATTACATCGTCCAGGCAATCAGGCTCAGGCGAGGCGTCACCTCGTGACCGACCCCCTGAGCCGGGCTGACGAAGCCCTCGCTCGAAATACGGTCCGAAGAGGTGTGTCGTCGGTGCTTCGACGGGTAATCGAGAACACGGCCGTATAGGGTCGGGAACCAATCGAGCACGGTCCTTCGTTGTAGCTGAAGATGAACGCCCCGTACGTACAGATGAACAAGAACCACAGATGACGAAGAACCACAGATGACGAAGAACGAGGAGGAGCGAGATGGCGCTGCTATTGCGTGAAGCACTCGGCGACAGTCTGCGGCGCACTCGCGTTGCGCAAAGCCGGACCCTGCGCGAGGTCTCCAACACCGCACGGGTGAGCCTCGGTTACCTCTCCGAGGTCGAACGCGGCCGCAAGGAAGCGTCGAGTGAACTGCTCAACGCGATCTGCGACGCGTTGGCCGTCCCCCTCGCCGACGTCATGAGCGACGTCAGCGAGTCGCTGTCGGAATCGACGCTTGCAGCCCGTGCCGCCGATGCGGATGCTGCCGTGGGGGTGGATGCGGCAGCAGGCGTGGACGCCGCGTCGCCTCGGATTGCCGACGACACTCGCGTTGTCATTCCTGCGCCCGCGCGTGCTCTTGCCGCTGCCTGATCGGCAGACATGAGGCTTGGTACCGCTAGGGTGGAATCGACACTCACGACAAACCGACCAGACCAGTATTCTCGTGTCACTGGCAGTTCTTCGACGGTCGCTGTACACCTCAGCTGACCCCCTATGCGCGAACCCGGCGCTCGATATGGAGGCAGGATCAACCCATGGCTAATCCTTTCGTCAAGGCCTGGAAGTACATGATGGCCCTCTTCAATTCCAAGATCGACGAGAAGGCCGACCCCAAGGTTCAGATTCAGCAGGCCATCGAGGACGCGCAGCGGCAGCACCAGGCGCTGTCCCAGCAGGCTGCTTCGGTGATCGGCAACCAGCGTCAGCTGGAGATGAAGCTGAGCCGTCAGCTCGACGAGGTCGAGAAGCTGAACGCGAACGCCCGTCAGGCTGTCACGTTGGCAGATCAGGCCGCGGCAGCCGGTGACGTGGACAAGGCAACGCAGTACACCAACGCCGCCGAGGCGTTCGCCGCACAGCTCGTCACGGCCGAGCAGGGCGTCGAGGACCTCAAGGTCCTGCACGATCAGTCGTTGCAGGCAGCGTCGCAGGCCAAGAAGGCCGTCGAGCAGAACGCGATGGCGCTGCAAGCCAAGGTCGCCGAGCGCACCAAGCTTCTCAGCCAGCTCGAACAGGCCAAGATGCAGGAGAAGGTCAGCGAATCGCTGCGCTCCATGGACAGCACGCTGTCGGCGCCGGGCAACACCCCCAGCCTCGATGCGGTCCGCGACAAGATCGAGCGTCGCTACGCAGATGCACTCGGTTCCGCCGAGCTTGCACAGAACTCCGTGTCCGGTCGGATGATGGAGGTCCAGCAGGCGTCGGTGCAGATGGCCGGACACAGCCGTCTGGAGCAGATCCGCGCATCCATGGCGGGGGATTCCCTTCCTTCCGGCAATTCCGCAGCGGCGCCCAAGCCGTCGATCCAGAAGGCTCCGAACGCCACCCCCGAGCCCCCGGCACAGAACCAGTAGCTCGTGACGAACGAACAGCATGGCCGGTCACGAAAGTGGTCGGCCATGCCCGTGTCCGAGTCCGTGTCGATGGTGCGTGCAGCCACCGACACGGCTCGACGGTCCGTCGAGTCCGCCGTCGACGCGGTCGGTCGATGGAACGATCCCCGGCAGAAACATCTCCGACGGATCAAGCGAGCTCGTCGACGGGGCACGTGGTTGGGTAGCGCGTCCGGTGTGTCCGCCGCGTCGACCGCGGGTCTGGCCGTTGCCTCGGCTCCCGAGTGGACATTGCTCGCCGGCGGAGGTGGCGCGGCCGTCCTCGCCGTCCCGGCGGTGTTGGCGTTCGGTCGTTACCGGCGTCTACGCGCGCAGCCCCTTCCAGCAGCGCGTCCTGGCAGAGCGACGCTGCCGCCCAAGTCGTCCGCGTCCTACGAACCCGTGCGCAGGCTCGTGGGCGCTCAGAACAGCTTGTACGAGCTGGTGGGGATTCTCACTCGGTCCGAGTTCGTCGACTCGGCAGAGGTATCCGACATCACGGACGTCGCCGACGCCGCCGCCCGTACGCTGCGCGACATGGCTGCGGACATCTCGTCGTTGGAACGTGCGGCGGAGGGAAGCGCCCGAGCTGCCTCGCACCTGTCGCCCACCATTTCGTCGGCCGCAGTCGAGTTGGACAAGGGCGTCGACCAATTCGAGGACCTCGTCGCCGCAGCCGCACGTCTGACGAGCCCGGGCGGCCTGCCCGGCAGTGCGGTGGAACTACGCAAAGCCGAGTTGTTGTCTGCCACCGATCGTCTCGAGGGGTGGGCCAGCGCGCTCGCAGAACTGGCAGCGATCAGAGGCCGGCACTCCTGAGGCTTCCGCGCCCTCGGGTGCGCGTTCCGAGACTTAAGGGTATTCCCCTATCTTTCCCTGAACTCCCTGCTGGAGTGGTGTTTTCGCGTCCACGGCATGCCAGGATCGGAAGCACACCAAGGAAAGGGAATCACATGTTCTGGAAAGTTCTCGGCATCATCGTCCTGGTCTGGCTCGCGTTCGCCGTTCTCGGCACGGTGATCAAGGGCTTGTTCTGGGTGGCGGTGGCAGCGGCAATCGTGTTCGGCATCTACTGGTTGTTCAAGGCGATCACCGCGGGCGATCAGCGCGATCTGACCAAGCTGTAGTTCCCACGAGGGCGGTGACGGCTCCGGGGATCGAGTCGATCTGCACCGGCAACGGAGTGAACCTCTCCCCGTCGGCGTACGCGACCATGCCGGGAGCGCTGAGGCGGACCCGGGCCGCGCGGTGGGTCTCGACATCGGGAAGGTCGACGTGCGTGCCCTTGTACAACGTGGGGGAGAGGCGGACCAACCGACTGCGGCTGGAGGCTCTGACGATGGTCACGTCGAACAGTCCGTCGTCGGCGACGGCGCCGGGACAGATCGCCATACCGCCCCCGTAGGACGGGCCGTTACCGACCGTCACCAGCGTCGCATCGATGTCCGACGAGTGTCCGTCGAGCTCGACCGAGTACCTGATGGTCCGAAACCGGCTCAATTCCAACAGCATTGCGATGTTGTACTTCGACGGGCCGGACGGCCACTTCATCCCGTTGGCGCGTTCGGTGACCAGACTGTCGAATCCGCTCGACAGGACGGTCGCGAACCATCTGTTGCCCACCCGCCCGAGGTCGAGCGATCGGCGTCGATCGTCGATGACGATGTCCGCCGCCGCCACCGGGTCGTCCAGCGGGACTCCGACGAGGCGAGCGAAGTCGTTGCCCGTCCCGGCAGGGGCGACAGCCAGCGGGGTCGTGGTCGTGGCGACTGCTTGCAGAGCGAGGTTGACCAGTCCGTCGCCCCCGACGGCCACGAGACAGTCGGTCCCGGTGCGGACCGCTCTTTTGGCCTGATCGAGTGCTTCGCCCGGAGTTCTGCCCTCGATGGTGACGACGTCGACGCCTCGCTCGCGTAATCGTGCAACGACGGCGGTGGACACGCGGACTCCGCGCCCACGGCCTGCAGTGGGGTTCGTCAGAACCGTGACAGTCACGGAATCAGTTTGCCAGGATTCAGAATTCCCGCGGGATCGACGGCGACCTTCACTGCTCGAAGGACAGCAGACCCGACAGGTCCGATCTCGTCGGGCATCCATGATCGGTGGTCGCGGCCCACGGCGTGATGGTGTGTGACGGTCGCTCCACTGTCGACGATGGCTGCCGTCGCTGCACGCTTCGCCGTAGTCCACTGAGCCGTCGCATCGGGTGCTGCCGCGCAGACCACCGTGACGTACAGCGACGCACCGGTGGCGTACACGTGCGACACATGACACATCACGATCGGAGGAGTGCCGAGCCCGGTGAGCGCCTCGACGAGAGCGGTGGTGACCCGGGCGCGAACCGCGCTCAGATTCGACCAGCTCGTCGCTGTCTCGAGAGTCTCGGCCAGAGCGCCCGCGTCGAGCAGCGCGTCACGCAGATAGGGCGAATCGAAACGTTTCGCTTCCCATCGCCTGGCACCCTCGGGGTCCGTCACACGTCCGCCGGCGGCGATCACCACCACGTCTGCGGCCGCGGCAGCGTCGATCGCGGCGGCTGTGCCGTCGGGGCAGTCGAACGTCGCCACGGCGGTGCACCCGCCCTGCTCTGCGTCCTGCCCGGCCCGTCCCGCCAGCGCGGCGTCGATGGCGGATTCGGCTTCGTCGGACAGCCTCACGACCGTCGGTCTGCCCGGTGCCACCGACAGCTTCCGCAGTGCCTCGAGACCGGAGGCGAAGTCCGGAAAATGCCAGCACCGATACTCGGTGTACCGAGGGATCGGCCGCACTCGTACGGTCACCGACGTCACGATTCCCAGAGTGCCCTCGGAACCGAGGAAGATCTGCCGCAGGTCCGGTCCCGCCGCCGACGCAGGCGCTCGTCCGCAGACGGTCGTGCCGACGGGGGTGACGACGGTCATCGCCTCGACCATGTCGTCGAAACGACCGTATCCCGAGGACGACTGGCCCGACGACCGCGTCGCGGCGAATCCTCCGATGCTGGCGAAGGCGAACGACTGCGGGAAATGACCGAGGGTCAGGCCGTGACGGCCGAGCATCTCCTCGGCTTCCGGGCCGGTGACTCCCGCCAGCAACGTTGCGGTGCGAGATTCGACGTCGAGATGGGTCAGTGCGTCGAGTCGACGTGTGCTGACCGTGACCACGGTGTCGAACCATTCGCGGACCGGGTCGACTCCGCCGACGACGCTGGTGCCACCGCCGAACGGAACGACGGCGATCGCGAAGTCGCTGCAGTACCGGAGGAGGGATTCCACCTGCTGCGTATCCGCGGGGAAGAGGACTGCGTCCGGGGCGTGCTGCACCCCGCCGCGGCGCCGGGCCAGCAGATCGGTCGTGCTCTTGCCGCCGAGATACCGAAGTCGAACATCGTCGTCGGTGGAAATGTATGCGGCACCGACGATGTCCTCGAAACCGCGGCGTCGGTCGTCGGTCAGGCGCGACCGAGTCAGCCGCACCGGAGCAACCTCCCGCTCGGGCCGATCCGGTGCGGGGGAGATGCCCAGCGCGGACTGCAGCAGGTCTCGAACCTCGGACGGCAGAACGCGCTTGTTCTCAGCGGTTCCCCACGCATCCCAGACCATCGTCGAGGGCGACGCGCCGGGCAGCTCCACCGGGGGATGTTCCTGCATGATCTATAGTGTTACACAGCTTGCATATTTGTAACCCGGTCTCGGTTTTCAGTTCTCGAGGCCACCGAGCGAGGTGCCGACAGTGAGTGACCAGTCCGTTGCAGGCTCGTCTGCCGTGAAGGATTCGTCCTCCGTCGAAGATCAGGTGCTCGACGCGGCGCGTTCCTGCATCCTCGAACACGGTGTCCGGCGCACCACTCTCGCCGAGATCGCTCGACGTGCCGGGGTCAGCCGGCCGACGGTCTACCGGCGCTGGGCGGACACACGGGCCGTCGTGTCGTCGTTGCTGACGCGTGAGATCGGTTCGGTCATGCCGTCGTTCGATCTCGACGCTCCTGTCCGACCACAGGTGTCCTCCGCCGCACGCGATGTGGCGGACAAGGTGCGTTCACATCCGCTGTTCGTCAAGATCATCGAGTCCGACTCGGACATCCTGTCCACCTACATCCTCCACCGGCTCGGCACCAGTCAGTCGCTGATCATCGACGCGCTCGCACCCGTCGTGGCTGCAGGGCAACGGGACTCGTCGATCCGCCCAGGAAACACGATTCATCTGGCGACCGTCGTTCTTCTCATGGTCCAGTCCGCAGTTCAATCGGCGAACATGGTCGCGCAGCGCATTCCCGGTGACGAGTTGATCGCGGAAGTCTCCTACGCCGTCGACGCGTACCTCAGCCCGGCTGGTCCGTGAGACCCTCCGGCAGTTCGGCCCCTTCCAGCAGTTCGGCCCCCTCCGGCAGTTCGGCGCTGAACGGCGCTCGACGTGAACGCGATCTCGAAAAGCTCTGGGACGGTGACGTTGTCGATGTTCTGGTCGTGGGTGGCGGCGTCACCGGTGCAGGCGTTGCGCTCGACGCGGCGTCGCGCGGGCTGAGCGTTGCTCTCGTCGAGAAGCACGATCTGGCGTTCGGGACGAGCCGGTGGAGTTCCAAACTGGTCCACGGCGGCCTGCGGTATCTAGCGTCGGGCCACGTCGGGATCGCCCACGAGAGTGCGGTGGAGCGCGGGATCCTGATGACCCGTACAGCGCCGCATCTGGTTCGGCGCCTCCCGACGATCATTCCGTTGCACGAGTCGGTCTCTCGGGTCGATGCCGTCGTGATCAGGGCTGGGCAGGCCGCAGGAGATGCACTCAGAGCGGCCGCCGGGACGCCCGCGGCGTTGCTGCCTCGCGCAGATCTGATCGGAGCAGGCAGCGTGGTCGACGCCGCGCCCACTGTTCGGCGTCGCGGACTGCGCGGCGGCGCACGATCCTGGGACGGGCAGTTGGTCGACGACGCCCGACTCGTCGTGGCCGTTGCGCGTACAGCCGCGTCGTACGGGGCCTCCGTCCTGACCGGACTCGGCGCATCCGACGTGGACCGAACGTCGGCTCGGATCACCGATACCGAGTCCGGAGAGAGTACTCGCATCAGGGCGCGGATCGTCGTCAACTCCGCAGGGGTGTGGGCTGGTGAGATCGACTCCCGAATCACCCTGCGTCCCAGCCGCGGGACGCACCTGGTCTTCGACGATTCGACGTTCGGCGGGCTGAACTGTTCGCTCACCATCCCGATACCCGGTGAGCGCAACCGCTTCGTGTTCGCACTTCCAGCGCCGCTCGGCCGCGTGTACGTCGGATTGACCGACGAGGCGACCTCGGGCCCGGTACCGGATGTCCCCGTCGCCTCGGACACGGAGGTGGACTTCCTGCTCGCAGTTCTCGGCACCGTCGTCGACCCGGCGCCGACGCGCGCCGACGTCATCGGATCCTTCGCCGGGCTGCGTCCGCTGCTGGCCTCGGGTGACGGCGCTTCGGCCGACCTGTCCCGTCGGCACGCCGTGCTCGACGACGGTGCCGGACCCGTCGGTGTGGTCGGCGGCAAGCTGACGACGTACCGGTTGATGGCCGAGCAGGCCGTCGACGTGGTGGCGACGGCTCTCGGTGAGACGCTCGGACCTTCGCGCACGGCATCGATTCCGCTCGTGGGGGCCGCGACGCAGCAGACCCTCGATGCCATCGACGCCCCGGTGTCCGTGGTCCGGCGGTTCGGTGCCGACGCCATGCTCGTTCGAGCGCTCGCGGACCGGATGCCTGGTGGGTGGGCACCGGTAGCGGAGGGGATCGACATCTGTGAGGCGGAGTTGGCCTTCTCGGTGCAGTACGAGGGTGCTCGGTCCGTGGGCGATCTCCTCGACCGACGCACGAGGATCGGGCTGGTGGACGTCGATCGGGCGCGAGCCGTGGACTCCGCGGAGCGAGCGCTCGAGAAGTTCCTGCACACGCGTCGGTGAACATCTGTGGCACGCTGAACCCGTGCGCGTAGCGGTAGTGGCAGGCCCCGACCCAGGCCATGCTTTTCCTGCGATAGCTCTGTGCCTGAAGTTCGTCGAGGCGGGGGACGAGCCGGTGTTGTTCACCGGTTCCAGGTGGATCGACGGTGCGCGGGCAGCCGGAGTGGACACCCGGTTGCTCGAGGGTCTCGCTCCGCGGCCCGAGGACGACGACATGGACGCGGGCCAGCGAATTCACTCGCGCGCCGCATTCGTCGCGACGGAGTTTCTTCCGGATCTTCGGTCTGTATCGGCCGATCTCGTCGTCTCCGACATACTGACTGCCGGAGGCGGTATGGCGGCCGAGAAACTCGGTGTTCCCTGGGTGGAGCTCTCACCTCACCCGCTGTACTCGCCGTCGAAAGGGTTGCCGCCCATCGGAAGTGGTCTCGCGTGTGGCGTCGGATTCCGCGGTAGGCTTCGCGATCGGATGATGCGCGCCGCGACCGGACGGTCGATCGCACAAGGCCGAGCGCAGCGCAGTGCGGCTCGGGTCGGTATCGGACTTCCCGCGGAGGATCCGGGGCCGAAGGCCAGACTGATCGCCACGATCCCCGCTCTCGAAGTCCCGAGGCCGGATTGGCCGTCGGAGGCGCATGTCGTGGGCCCTTTGCACTGGGAGCCGACCAACGAGGTTCTCGAACCTCCGCCCGGCGACGGTCCGGTCGTGATGGTGGCGCCGTCGACGGCGTTCACCGGAGCGGTGGGAATGCTCGAGATGACGTTGGAAGGAATGCAGGGCAGCGGTACTCGCGTGGTGGCGTCGATACTCGACGACCCTCCGTCGTCGTTGCCGACGTGGGCCGTAGCTGGTCTCGGGCGTCAGGACGCGCTGTTGCGCGCAGCCGACGTCGTGGTGTGCGGTAGTGGGCACGGTCTCCTGTCGAAGGCTCTGATCCACGGTGTTCCGGTGGTCGCGGTCCCGGGCGGCGGGGATCAATGGGAGCTGGCCAACCGCGCCGAGCGTCAGGGAAGCGCCATCGTGGTTCGTCCGCCGACCCCGGAGTCGATCGGATCCGCCGTGCGGGCAGTGTTGGAGGGCCCGTCCTACGCCCGCGCTGCTGCTGACGCTGCGGCAGGCGCGCACGACGTCGACGATGCGGTCGAGGTGTGCCGCGCTGCTCTCGCCTGACACGGTTTCGGTACGGTTGTGCGGTGCGATTGACTGAATTCCGTGAACTGCTCGTCGAGGAGTTCGGCCAGATTCGGGGTGACTCGATCCTGGTCGATCACGTCATCACCGGAATCGACGGGCTCACCGGCGCCGAGGCGATAGAGGCCGGGGTCGATCCGCGTGAGGTCTGGCGCGCTTTGTGCAAGGAGTTCGACGTGCCGCGTAGTCGCTGGTGACAATTCTCGGCCTTTCCGCGTGTCGGATGACGCAATCGAACACGTGTTCGCCTATGCTGGGTGTCATTCGGTTGGGCTCGTCGAGTGCGGCTGGATCGAACCTGTCGGTGGGTGGCTCTACGGTTACCGACAACACGCTGAACTACGAACCACGCTGACAGACCGCACCGATACAGACCACACGGATACAGACCACTCAAGGAGATCACGATGCCTGCATACGATCGCGACAAAGCGCTCGATCTCGCACTAGCGCAGATCGACAAGAACTTCGGCAAGGGATCGGTGATGCGGCTCGGTGACGAGGTTCGTCAGCCGATCGCCGTCATTCCCACCGGGTCGATCGCCCTGGACGTAGCGCTCGGTATCGGTGGACTGCCGCGTGGCCGAGTCGTCGAGATCTACGGCCCGGAGTCCTCGGGTAAGACCACCGTTGCACTGCACGCAGTTGCCAACGCGCAGCGCAACGGCGGTATCGCCGCGTTCATCGACGCCGAGCACGCGCTGGACCCGGACTACGCACAGAAACTGGGCGTCGACACCGACGCACTGTTGGTCTCGCAGCCGGACACCGGTGAGCAGGCGCTCGAAATCGCGGACATGCTGATCCGCTCGGGTGCGCTCGACATTCTGGTCATCGACTCGGTCGCTGCGCTCGTGCCGCGCGCCGAGATCGAAGGCGAAATGGGAGACAGTCACGTCGGTCTCCAGGCTCGCCTCATGAGCCAGGCGCTGCGAAAGATGACCGGTGCGCTCAGCAATTCCGGCACCACGGCCATCTTCATCAACCAGTTGCGCGAGAAGATCGGCGTCATGTTCGGTTCCCCGGAGACAACCACCGGCGGTAAGGCACTCAAGTTCTACTCGTCCGTTCGCCTCGATGTTCGCCGTATCGAGACGTTGAAGGACGGCACCGACGCAGTCGGCAACCGCACACGTGTGAAGATCGTGAAGAACAAGGTTGCGCCTCCGTTCAAGCAGGCAGAGTTCGACATTCTGTACGGCAAGGGCATCAGCCGTGAAGGCTCGCTCATCGACATGGGCGTCGAGCACGGGTTCATTCGCAAGTCGGGCTCCTGGTTCACCTACGACGGCGATCAGCTCGGGCAGGGCAAGGAAAATGCTCGTAAGTTCATGCTCGAGAACCCGGACATCCGCGACGAAATCGAGAAGAAGATCATGGAGAAGCTGCAGATCGGGGCCGACGTCACGGCCACCGACGAAGCCGCGCCCGTCGAGTTCTAAGTCTGGGTAGTTGTCGGTGGATTCAGGCGAAGGTGGTGGCACCGAAGCGCAGGCGCAGGATGTCTGCCTTCGGCTGCTGACCGACCGAGCACGCAGCAGACATGAACTCGAAACGCGTTTGGCGAAGAAGGGATTCACCCCCGCTGTCGCAACGGCAGTGCTGGACAGGCTGACCACAGCAAAATTGGTCGACGATGCAGCGTTCGCGGAGCAGTGGGTGCATTCCCGGCACACGTATTCCGGCAAAGGCAAACACGTCCTGAGTCGGGAACTGCGCACCAAGGGCGTCAGCGACGACCTCGCTCGCATCGCACTCGATCAGATCGATGTCGAAGACGAGCGCGAGCGCGCCAGTGAACTGGTACGGAAGAAGTGTCGGACCATGTCTCTCCCGGAGCCGGGGAGTCCCGATGCGCGGTCCGAGCGAGACAAGGTGGTGCGCAGACTCGTTGGAATGCTTGCGCGTCGCGGCTACTCGCAGGGAATGGCATTTGCGGTCGTGAAGGAACAGCTCGACCGTCTGGGAGCCGAAACCGAAGACTTCGACGGTGATGATCTCGGGTGATCGTCCACCCGTGACCAGCGCGTCCCGTCGAACACACGAGGCCCGCAACACCGATGGTGTTGCGGGCCTCGTCTTGTATCCGATCGACGCGAGGTCAGGCGGCGCCTGCGGGTCCTCCGCCGAAGTCGGCCGCCGGTACGACGGTACCGCCGGTCTTACGCTTCTTCTGTCGCATCCGACCCTCGACCACGGTCGCGAGCTTCGTCAGCAAGGAGTTGATGACGATCATGATGATCGCGACGATGATCAGCGACGGTAGGTAGTTGCCGTAGAACGCACCGACCTGCTGGCCGGCACGGACGACCTCGACGTATCCGATCAGGTAGCCGAGAGCCGAGTCCTTCAATGCCACGACCATCTGGGAGATGATCGCGGGCAGCATCGCGGTGACGGCCTGCGGCAGCAGAATCAAACTCATGACCTGGCCCTTGCGCATGCCGAGGGCGGACGCCGCTTCGGTTTGACCCTTCGGCAGCGAGTTGACGCCTGCACGAACGATTTCCGCGATGACGGATCCGTTGTAGAGGGTCAGGCCCGTGACCACGGCGGCCAGTGCCAGGTACTTGACCTTGAAGACTTCGTACTCGGCGTAGACCGCATACAGAAAGATCATCAGGATCAGCACGGGAACGGCGCGGAACAACTCGACGATGACGCCGCTGATCACGCGTACCGAGCGGTGATCGGAGAGCCGCCCGATGCCGAGAACCGCACCGAGAATCAGCGCCAACACGATCGACAGCGCTGCGGCTACGAGCGTCCCTTGGATGCCCGGTAACAGGTAGGTCGTCCACGTGGTGGATTCGAGGAACGGGTCCCACTTGTCCGCGGTGAGCTGACCTTTGGAATCAAGCGCGAGATAGATCAAGTAGGCGATGCCCAGCGAGACCAGTAGGACGACACCGGACAGAATTCGGTACCGGAGTTTGGCCTTGGGGCCGGGAACATCGTAGAGAACGGCTACGGCGTCACTCATCACTTCACCGCCAATCGCTTGCTGAGGTAGCCGAACAGCAGTCCGGTCGGGAGCGTCAGGACGACGAACCCGAGGGCGAAGATTCCACCGACGACGAAGATTGCGGCCTCGTTCTCGATCATCGTCTTCATCAACAACGACGCCTCTGCGACACCGATGACCGACGCGATGGTGGTGTTCTTGGTCAACGCGATCAACACGCTGCCCAGCGGGCCGATCACCGCACGAAATGCCTGGGGTAGCACGATGATCGTGATGTTCTGGGTGAAGGTCATGCCGAGGGAACGGCCGGCTTCGGCTTGTCCGACCGGGACGGTGTTGATACCGGACCGGAGCGACTCCGCGACGAACGACGCAGTGTAGATGCTCAAACCGAGCACAGCCAGGCGGAAGTTGTTGTCCACGAGAAACGTCGGCGAATCCTGCGGAGCCAGGGCGACGCCCATGGTCTGGTACAGACCGAACGACGTGAACAGGATGATCAGCGTCAAAGGAGTGTTGCGGAAGACCGTGACGTAACCGGTCGCGATGGCACGCGCGATAGGAATCGGAGACACGCGCATCGCGGCGATGATCGTGCCGAGGATCAAGGCGCCGATCGCGGACAGAACCGTCAGTTTGATCGTCATGATGAACGCGTCGACGAGTTGATCGCCGTACTTGCTCAATAGGTTCAAGGCAGGGGTGTCCAATCGGCTGGAGCGGACTCACCTGCGGGTGCACCCGAACGATCGGATGCCCCCGCAGGTAGGTGGTGCGTCAGTAGCGGTCGACGGTGGGCGCGGCCGGAAGCGTGTACCCCGACGCACCGACGGTGTCGTTGAACGCCTGCTCCCATGCGCCGCTCGAGATCATCTCTTCGATGGCGTCGTTGATCTGATTACGGCCTTCGGTGTCGTCCTTGGCCAAGCCGATGCCGTAGTTCTCCGTCGTGAACGGCTCGCCGACGACCTTCAACTCACCCGGGTACTGGGCGGCGTAACCGGCGAGGATGATGTCGTCGGTGGTGACGGCATCGATCGCACCGTTGCGCAGACCCTCGACGCACGCGGAGTAGGTGTCGTAGTTCTGCAGCTGAACGCCGGGGTACTCGTCGGCGATGTTCTGTGCGGGGGTGGATCCGGACACCGAGCACAGACGCTTTCCCTCGAGCGATGCCGGACCGGTGATGTCGGTGTTGGCGTCCGTGACGAGCAGTGACTGTCCTGCAACGAAGTACGGTCCGGCGAAACCGACCTTCTCCTTGCGAGTATCGGTGATCGAATACGTGGCGACGACGTAGTCGACCTCGCCGTTCTGGATCAGCGTCTCGCGCTGAGCGGACGGGGCTTCCTTGAACTCGATGTTCTCCTCGGACACACCGAGCTGACCGGCAACGTACTTGGCGACCTCGACGTCGAAGCCGCTGAAAGTGCCGTCGGGGTTGCGCAGGCCGAGACCCGGCTGGTCGTACTTGATGCCGACGATGAGGTTGCCGTCCTCCGCGCTCGACGACACACTGCGCTCTTCGTTGCCGCCACATGCGGTGGCCACGACAGCGAGCGCTGCGATTCCTGCTGCGACGCGGAGTGTGCGATTGATTTTCACGACTGTGTTCCTCCAGAGGTTGGTACTGCGAAATGTTCCAGCAGAGAGAGCGTTTCGAGTCAAGATGTTTTCGAGCGGAGTCGGTGTTTCGAATGAAGTCAGTGGCCGAGGATTTTGCCGAGGAAGTCCTTGGCACGTTCGGATTCGGGGGCGGTGAAGAACGTCTCGGGATCGGTGTCCTCGACGACGGCGCCGTCGGCCATGAAGATGACGCGGTCACCTGCTTTGCGGGCGAAGCCCATCTCGTGCGTGACGACGAGCATCGTCATGCCTTCCTTGGCCAGGGACGTCATCACGTCGAGAACCTCGTTGACCATCTCGGGGTCGAGCGCGGAGGTCGGCTCGTCGAACAGCATCACCTTGGGGTTCATTGCGAGCGACCGTGCAATGGCCACACGCTGCTGCTGTCCGCCCGAGAGTTGAGCGGGATACTTGTCGGCCTGATTGGCAATTCCGACACGCTCGAGAAGCGCCTGAGCGGACTTGCGTACCTCGTCCTTCTTGAGCTTGCGGACCTTCTGCGGGGCGAGCATGACGTTCTCGAGAATCGTCTTGTGCGCGAACAGATTGAAGGACTGGAACACCATTCCCACGTCGGCGCGCAGGGCAGCAAGAGCCTTCCCCTCGGCGGGAAGTACGGACCCGTCGACCTCGATGGTCCCCGAGTCGATGGGCTCTAGGCGGTTGATCGTTCGGCACAGGGTCGACTTTCCGGAACCGGACGGTCCGAGAACGATGACGACCTGTCCGGCGGGAACCTCGAGATCGATGTTCTTGAGAACGTGCAGATCACCGAAATGCTTGTCTACCGATTTCAGAGAGATCATGGGGGGTCGATCGGCAAGAGCACCGGAAGCCGGCGCGTCGGTGGCGTGCGTCATAGAGCAGAACCCTATTCGTAGTTTGCTCGTCTTCACCGGTTTTCACCCGCTGATTCGGATTATGTAATGGAAACTTTACTGATGGTCGGTATCGCCCCAGGTGCCGAGTGACGTGTGACATGGCCCGATGCGCGCCGGCGTCGCAGAGCACGAGGTACGGCGCTGTTAGTCTGGTGTGTGTCGATGTTGAACGAAGAAGCTACACGGTCCGAGGCTCGGAGCTACGAGGTACGAACGCACGGTTGCCAGATGAACGTGCACGACTCGGAGCGACTCGCCGGACTCCTCGAAGAGGCGGGCTACGTGCCGGCCGACTCGGGGACCGACGCAGACCTGGTGGTCTTCAACACGTGCGCAGTTCGCGAGAACGCGGACAACAAGCTCTACGGCAACCTGGGAATGCTTCGGCCCGCCAAGGGGCGCAACCCTCGGATGCAGATCGCCGTCGGCGGATGCCTCGCTCAGAAGGATCGCGACACGGTCGTCAAGAAAGCTCCCTGGGTGG
This sequence comes from Rhodococcus sp. 14-2470-1a, assembly GCF_002259425.1. Classification (NCBI taxonomy): domain Bacteria; kingdom Bacillati; phylum Actinomycetota; class Actinomycetes; order Mycobacteriales; family Nocardiaceae; genus Rhodococcus; species Rhodococcus sp. 14-2470-1a. Next base: position 2,034 of record NZ_NPFZ01000034.1, on the reverse strand, counting down.
ACGTGGTGTTCGGCACCCACAACATCGGATCCCTCCCCGTCCTCCTCGAACGCGCACGACACAACGACGAAGCCCAGGTCGAGATTCTGGAATCGCTCGAGGCGTTCCCGTCGACCCTTCCGGCGAAGCGTGAATCCCCGTACGCGGGATGGGTCTCGATCTCCGTGGGCTGCAACAACACCTGCACTTTCTGCATCGTGCCCGCGCTGCGTGGCAAGGAAATCGATCGACGGCCGGGGGACATTCTCGCCGAAGTCCAGGCTCTCGTCGACCAGGGCGTCCTCGAAGTCACACTGCTCGGTCAGAACGTCAACGCGTACGGCGCGTCGTTCGCCGATCCGGCTCTGGCCCGTGATCGCGGAGCGTTCGCCGCTCTGCTGAAAGCCTGCGGAGCCATCGACGGGCTGGAGCGTGTCCGGTTCACATCACCTCATCCGGCCGAGTTCACGGACGACGTCATCGAGGCGATGGCGTCGACGTCCAATATCTGCCCCACACTGCACATGCCGCTGCAGTCCGGATCCGACCGGATCCTCAAGTCGATGCGCCGGTCCTACCGCCAGAGCAAGTTCCTGGGAATCATCGACAAGGTGCGTGCAGCGATGCCTCACGCCGCGATCACCACCGACATCATCGTCGGATTTCCGGGCGAGACCGAAGAGGACTTCGAACAGACACTCGAGGTCATGCGCCGGGCGAAGTTCGCCAACGCCTACACCTTCCAGTACTCCAAGAGGCCGGGCACACCGGCCGCGGACATGGACGGGCAGATTCCCAAAGAAGTGGTGCAGGAGCGATACAACCGCCTGATCGCACTGCAGGAGGAGATCGTCCTCGGCGAGAACCGTGCGCTGATCGGCACCGGCGTGGAGATCCTGGTCGCGACCGGTGAAGGCCGCAAGAACGCAGCCACCCACCGCAAGAGCGGCCGGGCACGGGACGGACGGTTGGTGCACTTCAGCGGCGAAGCCGAACAGCTCGCCGCAATCCGCCCGGGCGACGTGGTGACGACCACCATCACCGCAGCCGCGCCCTATCACCTCATCGCCGACGCAGGCGTCGCATCGCACCGCCGGACCGCCGCGGGCGATGCCTACGAACGAGGAACCGTGCCGAAGACGGCACCCATCGGCGTCGGATTGGGGTTGCCGTCCATCGGCGCCCCCGCCCCGCTGCCCGCCACGACAGGATGCGCACTATGACCGACGCCGACAAGACCCCCGAGCACGCAACCGACGACTACCGGGCCCCGGACTACGACCGAGCCGAAAAGCAGATCGACTCGGAGATCGACCCGGGTGTGCTCGCCGTCGTCGTCGCCTCGCTGGTGATGCTTCTGTTGCTGTCGCTGGCCCTGCCCCACACCGGCGCCGTCAACGGATTCGACGTACTGTCCGGAAACGACGCCGCCGTCGCCGACGCCATCGCACTGCCCTCGCGGATCTACGTCTGGCTCGTGCTCGTGTTCGCCGTGGTCATGTCAGTCCTCGCACTCGTCACTCGAATCTGGGCCCTCGCCTGGATCGCACTGGCCGGATCCGGAGTGGCATCGGTCTTCGGCATGCTGTCCATCTGGTCTCGTCAGACCCTGCCCGCCGACTCCGTCGGCAGCGGCCCCGGAATCGGCCTCGTCCTCGGATGGATACTCGTCGTCGCCCTGACGTTCCATTGGCTCAAGGCTGTCTGGAACAAAACCACCGCCCAGCTCGACGCCCAGGAACGCCGCCGCGCCGCATCGGTCGAAGCGGAGGAGAACAACCGCTGGGACGGCCCCATCCTCGGGCGTCCGACCGACTACGAACGCTGACGCCCGTCCCCGTCCCTTCCGACCCCCCCTTTCGCGGGACGCCCTCCTTTTCGAGACCGAATGTGCCGTTCGGTCACTCCAGGCGGTTTCTAGTGGTGGATGCGCCGACCAGCTCTGCGATTTTTTCCAACGGCGGTCTGTAGCCTAGCGTTGCTCTGGGGCGTTCGTTCAGCTCCAGGGCAACGCGCTGCAGATCTTCGGCGGAGTGGACCGACAGGTCGGTGCCT